>NZ_JAPKIB010000002.1:0-511134 GCF_036759925.1 Kluyvera sp. CHPC 1.2972
CTTTCGCTCACTGTTGCGAGGTGGCGTATATTACGCTTTCCTCTTTCAGAGTCAAGCGTTTAATTTCGCTTTTCTCTGTTGAGATTCTCAGGAGAACCTCGCTGACCCGGCGGCTTGTTTGCCGTTGTTCCGTCTCAGTGGGGCCGCATTATAGGGAGTAATTGAGATCCCGCAAGCATAAATTTAAAATAATTTATCGCTCGCTCTCTTTTTCAACAATTCGTGCAGCAAAGCACCGTAAAAGGCTCGAACTGCTGTTTTTAACACCGATTCAGCACATCAAATGGCATACTACAGAAAGATAAATAATAGGAATGGCATTTATGTCTCTAAGCGCACAGCAACTGGCAGCTCAAAAGAACATCTCCTGGGTCCTGGCTGAAAAAATAGCCCAGAAGATATTAACCGGTGAATACCCGCCGGAAAGCATCCTCCCCGGCGAGATGGAGCTAGGCGAGATTTTCGGCGTCAGCCGAACCGCCGTTCGCGAGGCGGTAAAAACCCTTTCGGCAAAAGGCATGCTACTCCCGCGCCCACGCATTGGTACGCGCGTCATGCCTCAAGCGCACTGGAACTTCCTCGACACCGAGCTTATCTCCTGGTGGCTAACCGCTGATAACTTCCAGTCGGTGATGAAACACTTCCTGGTGCTGCGCCGCAGCCTCGAGCCTCAGGCCTGCATGCTGGCCGCCACGTTAGGCACAGCGGAACAGAAGGCGCATCTCAACACATTAATGGAAGAGATGGCGACGCTGGAGAACGCGTTCGATCGCACTCGCTGGATTGATATCGACACCTCCTGGCACGAGCATATCTATGAAATGAGCGCGAATCCGTTCCTGACCTCCTTCGCCAAGCTCTTCCATTCGGTGTACCACATCTATTTCACCTCTATTACTGAAGATGAGGTGATCGAGCTGGATAGCCACCAGGCCATTGTTGATGCTATCCAGGATGGCGACGGTCAGCAGGCGTTTCTGGCATGTCAGGCGTTATTAAACGCGCCGCATATCCGGGAAGCCGTCTAGAGGACATCGCATGACTGAAAAGAAAGCACGGAGTATGGCTGGCCTACCGTGGATAGCGGCAATGGCCTTCTTTATGCAGGCGCTGGACGCCACCATCCTGAATACCGCCCTTCCGGCCATCGCCCACAGCCTTAACCGTTCGCCGCTGGCCATGCAGTCGGCGATTATCAGCTATACGCTGACCGTCGCGATGCTGATCCCGGTGAGCGGCTGGCTGGCCGACCGTTTCGGTACTCGCCGCGTCTTTATGTTAGCGGTGAGTCTGTTCACTCTTGGCTCTCTGGCCTGCGCGCTCTCTTCTTCATTAACTGAGCTGGTTATCTTCCGGGTAATTCAAGGGATTGGCGGCGCCATGATGATGCCCGTCGCGCGCCTGGCGTTACTGCGCGCCTACCCACGCAGCGAACTGCTGCCGGTGCTTAATTTTGTCACCATGCCGGGCCTGATTGGGCCGATTCTTGGCCCGGTGCTCGGCGGCGTATTCGTCACCTGGGCCACCTGGCACTGGATTTTCCTCATTAACATACCGATTGGCGTGGTCGGGATGCTGTACGCCCGGAAATATATGCCGAACTTCACCACGCCGCGGCGGCGCTTCGATTTTTCCGGTTTCCTGCTCTTCGGGCTAAGCCTGGTACTCTTCTCCATCGGTATGGAGCTGCTCGGGGAGCAGATCGTGTCGGGCTGGGTAGCATTAATGATAGTCTTGCTCAGCATCCTTCTGTTGCTCGCCTATATCCGCCACGCGCGCAAGCACCCTACGCCGCTGATTTCACTGTCGCTGTTCAAAACGCGCACCTTTTCCGTCGGTATCGCCGGAAACCTGGCAACACGCCTGGGCACCGGCTGCGTACCGTTCCTGATGCCCTTGATGCTCCAGGTTGGCTTCGGTTATCCGGCGCTGATCGCGGGCTGCATGATGGCGCCGACGGCTATCGGTTCGATTATTGCGAAATCGACCGTTACTGCCGTACTGCGCCGTTTGGGATATAGGAAAACACTGGTGGGGGTCACGCTGTTTATCGGGCTGATGATCGCGCAGTTTTCGCTGCAATCGCCGTCGATGCCGATATGGATGTTGATTCTGCCGCTGCTGGTGCTGGGGATGGCGATGTCGACGCAGTTCACCTCGATGAACACCATTACGCTTGCCGACCTGACGGACGATAACGCCAGCGGCGGTAATAGCCTGCTGGCGGTGACCCAACAGTTGTCGATTAGCCTGGGGGTTGCCATCAGCGCTGCGGTGCTGCGTTCCTATCAGAGTATTGTGGGTTCAACCATCGATCAGTTCCACTATACCTTTATTACCATGGGCGTGATTACGGCGATATCCGCGCTGATGTTCCTGCTGCTGCGGCCGAAAGACGGCCGCAACCTAATAAAAGAAAAGCACTAGCCTCATACCGAGCCGCGAACCACCAGCTCGGGCGTCAACTGCATACGCTGCTGTTTCTGCCCGGGCTGAGCGATACGATGAATCAACACATCAATCGCCAGCTCGCCAAGTTCATCTTTCGGCTGGTGAATGGTGGTCAGCGGCGGCGTCATATAGCGCGCCAGCTCGATGTCATCATAGCCAATCACCGCCATGTCCTGTGGAATACGCAAACCGGCCTGATACAGCGCCTGATAGGCGCCGACCGCCATGGCATCATTACCAACAAAGACCGCATCCGGGCGCTCGGGATGCTTCAGCAGCTGCTGCATCGCTTCCAGACCGCCGCCGAACTCGAAGTCGCTGGTTATCTCATAGCCGTCCGGGATGGGCAGCTTCGCGTTATGCATCGCTTCCCGGTATCCCTCCAGGCGCAAACGCGCCGGGGTTTTATCCAACGGGCCAGCAATGCAGGCAATGCGCGTATGGCCGCGTTCAATCAGGTAACGGGTCGCCATATCGCCACCAAACAGCGAATTATCCTGAATCAGGTCGCTGTCACCGTCAAACGGTGCCCAGTCCATCATCACGGAAGGAATAGAAGGGTAGCGCTGCATGATCTCCAGCGACGGCTGGTGCGTTTCGGTGCACAGCAGCAGCAGCCCGTCGACACGCTTTTGCATCAGCGTCTCAAGATTGCGGTTCATTCGCTGCTCATCGCCTTCAGTGTTACACAGCACCAGGCTATAGCCGCGCTCAAAGCAGCTGCGCTCGACGCCGCGCACCAGTTCAGAGTAGAACGGGTTGGTACTGGCGGTGATCAGCATGCCAATAGTATGAGTCTGATTCAGCTTGAGGCTACGCGCCAGCGCCGACGGCGCGTAGTTCAGCGTTTTGATGGCCGCATCAACTTTCTCGGTAATCGCCTCGCTGACGAAGCGATCTTTATTGATGACGTGCGATACGGTTGAGGTGGAAACGCCCGCCAGGCGAGCAACATCCTTCATCGTGGCCAAGCATTACCCCTGTTGACGTAAGAATTCGTCGATCTCTTCACGCCATGGAACCGATGGCTGAGCGCCTTTACGCGTTACGGCGATCGCCGCAGCTGCATGAGCAAAGCGCAGGGCATCCGCCAGCGGCGTGTTTTCCAGCAACGCGGTCATCAGCGCGCCATTAAAGGTGTCGCCTGCGGCAATGGTATCGATGGCCTGGACTTTAAAGCCCGGTACGCGACGGCCTTCACCCTTCACGCTGGCCCATACGCCACGGCTGCCGAGGGTGATGATCACCGTATCGATACCTTTGGCATGCAGGACCTGCGCGGCTTTCACGGCGTCTTCATCGTTTTCTACCCGCACGCCGGTCAGCTTCTCGGCTTCGGTTTCGTTCGGGGTAATGATATCCACCAGCGACAGGAGTTCATCCGGCAGCTCGCGCGCCGGAGCCGGGTTTAATACCACGGTGGTCTGGTTCTGGTGGGCAATCTGCGCGGCCAGCTGCACGCTGTCCAGCGGGGATTCAAGCTGCATCAGCAGCGCATCAGCCTGAGCGATGCGCTCACGCTGCGCGTCGACTAATGAAGTTGATAATGCGGCGTTGGCTCCGGCATGAATACCAATAACGTTTTCGCCTTCACCGTTCACAAAAATGAGTGCCACACCGGTCGACTCGCCCGCCACGGCGCTTACCGGCGCAACGTCAATGCGGTCAACCTGTAACTGTTTACGGATGCGTTCACCGATATCGTCGTCGCCCGTGCAGGCAATAAACGCGATATCCGCACCGCTGCGCCCGGCGGCAACTGCCTGGTTTGCGCCTTTGCCGCCGAAAGCGACCTGATAATGGCTACCGGTGACGGTTTCGCCAGGCGTCGGGAAAGATTCAAGATTGAGAATGTGATCGGCATTGATGCTGCCAAGGACGACGAGTTTGCCTGCGGTTTTCATTTTCAGAGTGTCCGGTAAGATGCGCCACCGGTTGACTTACCGGTGGCGCGTGCCCTGCTTTTATTTTTGATGTTGTCCCTCAGGCTGCAAGAGCCTGAATCGCATTCGCGTTATTACTGCTTAATTACCAGCTTCAGGTCAACAGGATATTTCGCCTGGACCTTTTCGCCTTTCAGCACTTTGTCAGCGGTTTCAACGCCGGTCGCACCGATCTGGTCAGGTAACTGCGCGATAGTCGCCGCCAGTTTGCCATCTTTCACCGCTTTCTCGCCATCTGGCGTACCGTCAAACCCAACCACCATCACATCGGATTTACCGGCAGTTTGCAGCGCACGCAGGGCGCCCAGCGCCATTTCGTCGTTCTGTGCAAAGACCGCTTTCACGTCCGGATGCGCAGTCAGCAGGTTCTGCATCACGTTCAGACCTTTAGTACGGTCGAAGTCGGCAGGCTGGCTCGCCAGGACGTTAAATTTGTGAGCCGCAACGGCCTGCTGGAAGCCTTCGCCACGCTCACGCGCTGCGGAAGTCCCGGCAATCCCCTGCAGTTCGATAACCTTCGCACCTTCACCGGCTTTCTTCGCGATGTAATCACCCGCGATTTTACCGCCCAGCACGTTATCGGAAGCAATGTGGCTCACGACCTCGCCTTTAGAGGCGACGCGGTCCAGGGTGATAACCGGAATTTTCGCCTGGTTAGCCATCTTGATAGCGTTACCGACAGCATCGGAGTCAGTTGGGTTGATCAGCAGAATTTTGGTGCCACGAACCGTTAAATCCTGAACGTTAGCCAGCTCTTTCGCCGGGTTATTCTGTGAGTCCAGAACCACCAGGTTGTAACCCAGTTTATCGGCTTCTTTCTGCGCGCCATCCTTCAGAGAGACAAAGAACGGGTTATTCAGGGTAGAGATAACCAGCGCAATGGTGTCTTTCGCCATCGCGTTCGCACTCACGGTAGCGCTCAGCGCAACCGCAGAAACCAGGGTAGCCAGTTTTTTCATGTTCATATCTAAGATGTCCTGTAGTGTCGTGAATTACTGCTTTTTGTTGTCCACCAGCACCGCCAGCAAAATGACGACTGCTTTAACGATCATCTGGTAATAAGAAGAAACGCCTAACAAGTTCAAACCGTTGTTCAAGAACCCAAGAATCAGCGCACCGATAAGCGTGCCGACGATACGACCTTTACCGCCTGCCAGGCTGGTTCCGCCCAGCACCACCGCCGCGATAGCATCCAGCTCATAGCCGGTACCCGCCGTCGGTTGCGCAGAAGAGAGACGCGCCACTTCGATAATCCCCGCCAGCGCCGACAGCAGCCCGCACAGAGAGTAGACGATAATTTTGACTTTATTAACGCTGATACCGGAAAGACGCGTTGCCGCTTCGTTGCCGCCCAGCGCATAGATATAACGACCCAGACGGGTGTGATGCAGCATGTACCACGCGGCCAGGAAAACAATCCCCATGATCCATACCGGAGTAGGGATGCCCAGCGGACGACCAATCCCGAACCAGCCAAAAACATCGGCGTTATCGGTAAACCCGGTATTCACCGGACTGCCGTTGGTGTACACCATGGTCACACCACGCAGCAGCAGCATCATCACCAGCGTGGCGATAAACGCCTGAACGCGCCCTTTGGCGACGATTACACCGGTAACGGCCCCGATTGCGGCACCTAATGCGAGTGCGGCAGCAACCGCCACCAGCGCATTAACTTCGATGCCCACAATCGACGCGGCGACCGCGCCGGTCAACGCCAGCAGAGAACCGACGGACAGGTCGATCCCCGACGTTAAAATGACCAGCGTCATCCCGACCGCCATGATCGCATTCACGGAGGTTTGCTGCAGGATGTTGAACAGGTTATTAACGGTAAAAAAGTTCGGGCTCATGGTCGATACAATCGCTATCAGCACCAGCAGGGCTATCAGCGATTTTTGCTCCAGCAGCCATGCTTTAGTGAAATAGCGGCGACCCGCCACAGACTGGGTTGTCATCTTTTTTACTCCTGGTTCACGCGGTTAAGCTTGCCCACTGCGGCAGCCATTAATACTTCCTGGGTGGCCTGCTCGCGTGAAAACTCACCGCCGAGATGCCCTTCATGCATCACAATAATGCGATCGCTCATCCCCAATACTTCCGGCATCTCGGAAGAGACCAGAATGATGCTCAGGCCATCGGCCTTGAACTGGTTGATAAGCTGGTAAATCTCTTTCTTCGCCCCCACGTCGACGCCGCGCGTCGGTTCATCGAGGATCAGTACCTTTGGACGGGTCATCAGGCCACGGGCAATCGCCACTTTCTGCTGATTACCGCCGGAGAGCAGGCCGATTGCCTGTTCCATAGAAGGGGTTTTGACGTTAAACAGGCGGATAAAGTCACCGACCGCCTGCTGTTCGTCTTTATGCTTCAGGCCACCGCCGGCACGGCTGAAATAGCGCAGCGCGGTCAGCGACATGTTCTCTTTCACCGACATGCCCAGCACCAGGCCATCGCGCTTACGGTCTTCGGAAATATAAACGATGCCGTTTGCCAGGCCGTCCTGCGGTGAACGGGTCACCACTTCATGACCGTCGAGCGTCACGTAGCCGCTGGTGCGCGGCAGCGCGCCGTACAGCACCTTCATCAGTTCGGTACGGCCCGCGCCCATCAGCCCAGCGACGCCAAGTATTTCGCCTTTGCGCAGGGTAAAGGTGACGTTTTCCACGCCCGGCCCGCACAGTGCATCTACTTTCAGGCGGATCTCACCCGGTTCTTTATCGAGATGTGGATACTGATCTTCGAGTTTACGTCCGACCATCATTTCAATCAGGCGGTCTTCATCGAGGCTCGCTACTTCGCGCTCGGCAATAAACTGCCCGTCGCGGAAGACGGTGACGTCGTCGCAGATCTCGAAAATCTCTTTCATACGGTGGGAGATATAAACAATGCCGCGCCCCTGCGATTTCAGCTCGCGGATAACGCGGAACAGGGACTCGGTTTCGGTATCGGTCAGTGCATCAGTCGGTTCATCCATTACGATGACCTTCGACTCAAAGCTCAGCACCTTAGCAATTTCCACCATCTGCTGATCGCCGATAGAGAGGTCGCCCACCAGGCGGTCGCTCTTAAAGCGCAGATTGAGTTTTGCCAGCAGGATATCGGCCTCGGCATACATCTTCTTCCAGTCTATTTTGCCAAAGCGATTCACGAACTCACGGCCGAGGAAAATGTTCTCGGCAATCGTCAGCTGCGGGATCAGGTTCAGCTCCTGGTGGATGATGCCGATACCGGCTTCCTGGGAAGATTTAGGGCCATTAAAGGTGGTCTCTTTACCCAGCCATAATAATGAACCGGCATCGCGGGCGTAGATCCCGGTCAGCACTTTCATCATGGTGGATTTGCCCGCGCCGTTTTCGCCCACCAGCGCCATCACGCGACCGGAGTAGACGTTAAGCGCGGCGCCGGAGAGCGCCTTTACGCCCGGGAACGATTTATCGATCCCTTTCAGTTGTAAGAGTGCGTCCATGATGGCCTCAGAAGGTGACGCCAGCACAGAGAATGATATTCGCATACGGGGAGCATTCCCCGCTGCGAATCACCGCCTGACTGTCTGCGGTTTGTTGTTTGAACTGTTCATGCGAGACGTAACGAACGTCAATGGTATTTCCCTGGTGTTGCTGCAGCTGCTCAATGTGTTTGAGCAACGCTTCGTGGAGCTGCGGATTATGTTGCTGAATTTCCGCGGCGAGAATGGCGGCCTCGACCTGCATCTCCTGCGTCACCACGCCCAGCACCTGCATAAAGGTGGGAACGCCCTGGGTGAGCGCCATATCAATGCGCGCCGTGCTGCGAGGAATAGGTAAGCCCGCATCGCACACCACCAGCGTATCGGTATGCCCCAGACGGGAGATAACCGACGAGATTTCAGAGTTGAGTACCGTGCCTTTCTTCATTTTGTTTTCTTGCTCCACTAGCGAAACGTTTCGCTAGCATCAGTTTAGTCTGAAGAGCGAACAGAAAACCACCATCAGGTTATAGAAATGTGATCGCCATCGAAACGTTTCGCGAACAAAGGGGAGGGGAGAAAAAAACGCCCTCCGTCAGAATGAGGGAGGGCGTTGATAGCATTAGATTTCGACCTGGGTACCCAGTTCGATAACGCGGTTTGGCGGGATCTCGAACTGATCCGGCGCGCGAAGCGCGTTGCGCTGCAGCAGCAGGTAGAGCTTGCCGCGCAGACGCAGGTACCATGGGCGTTTGCCGACAATCAGCGATTCATGCGACATAAAGAACGAGGTTTCCATCATTCGGCAACTTAAGCCTTCCAGGCCGCAGCGGTGGAATACTTCTTCCACGTTTGGCGTTTCACGCCAGCCGTAGCTGGCCACGACGCGCCAGAAGGTTGGCGAGAGCTGCTCAATCTGCACGCGGCGAACGTTATGTACGTACGGCGCATCTTCGGTACGCAGCGTCAGCAGGATAACCCGCTCGTGCAGCACCTTGTTGTGCTTGAGGTTATGCAGCATGGCAAACGGAATCACGTTCAGCGCACGAGACATATACACCGCGGTGCCCGGTACACGTACCGGCGGCGATTTCTCCAGTGAAGCGATCATGGCTTCAAGGGAGTTACCATGTTCATGCATACGACGCAGCAGGCGGAAGCGCTCGCTTTTCCAGGTGGTCATGATGGTAAACATGATCAGCGCCAGGGTCAGCGGCAGCCAACCGCCGGAGACGATTTTATCGAGGTTCGCCGAGAACAGCGGAATATCGATGCACATAAACGCCACGAACAGCAGCGCCACAAAGAACTTATTCCAGCGCCAGTTCTTGCGAGCCACCGTGGTGAACAGAATCGTCGTCAGTACCATGGTCCCGGTCACGGCAATACCGTACGCCGCCGCCAGGTTTGAGGAGTGCTCAAAGCTGACGATAACCACCACCACCGAGATATAAAGCAGCCAGTTAATAAACGGGATATAGATCTGGCCGGACTCCATTTCCGACGTGTGAATAATGCGCATTGGCGACAGGTACCCCAAACGCACCGCCTGGCGAGTCAGCGAGAAGACCCCGGAAATAACCGCCTGAGAGGCGATAACCGTCGCCAATGCCGCAATCACCAGCATCGGAATCAGCGCCCAATCAGGGGCCAACAGGAAGAATGGGTTCTTAATAGCTTCAGGGTGCTTTAACAGCAGTGCGCCCTGACCAAAGTAGTTCAACACCAGTGAAGGCAGAACCACCGAGAACCAGGCCAGACGAATCGGTAATTTCCCGAAGTGCCCCATATCGGCATACAGCGCTTCCACGCCGGTAATTGACAGCACCACCGCGCCCAACGCAACGAAGGAGACGGTTTTATATTGCAGGAAGAAGTTCACCGCCCAATAAGGATTAAGGGCATGCAAGACATCCGGGTTAGCAATAATGCTACGCGCGCCAAGGACCGCCAGCAGCAGGAACCAGATAAGCATAATCGGCGCGAACAGTTTGCCAACCATGCTGGTACCGTGCTTCTGGATAGCAAAAAGCAGCGTCAGGACGATGATAGAGATGGGGACAATCCAGGTATCAAGCGTAGGCGCGATGATCTCCAGACCTTCGATCGCCGACATCACCGAGATAGCCGGGGTAATGACCACTTCACCATAGAAGAAGCTTCCCCCAATAAGTCCAAGGATCACCAGTATTGATGTCGTTCTTGCGGAGGTATTACGCCCGGCAAGTGACATCAGCGTAAGGATCCCGCCTTCACCGGCGTTATCCGCCCGCATCACGAAGGTAATGTATTTGAGTGAAACCGTAAAAATCAGCAGCCAGAAAATTAATGACAGAAAGCCAAAAACCGCGTCACGTTCAACGCCAAAACCAAACTGCCCAGACAAACATTCACGAAGCGTATAAAGAGGGCTGGTACCAATATCGCCGTATACCACGCCAATTGCAGCGAGTGTAATCGCTGATAAAGATTGTTTCTTATCAGTGCTCATAGACTAGTCTTTCGTTTACGAAACAAATGTGTGCCTAGTCCCTTGGCCCACTAAAAGCGCACAGTATGCACGATTAACATCGAAATCGTACCCCTTAATTGCGTCATCTTAACCTGCCTCAATAAATAGCGAGGGACTATTCAGGCTATTCACCTAAAGAGTTATACGTCTATACTCAGCCAGTTAGCAGAATAAACGGTGAAAGGACGCAACTTAATTATGGCGCAACCACATTTATTAGCAGAAAGAATTTCACGCCTGAGCAGCGCGCTGGAGAAAGGCCTTTTTGAGCGTAGCCATGCCATGCGGCTCTGCCTATTGGCGGCCCTGAGCGGGGAGAGCGTGTTTTTACTCGGCCCTCCCGGTATCGCCAAAAGCTTGATCGCCCGCCGCCTGAAGTTTGCCTTCCAGCACGCTCGTGCCTTTGAATACCTGATGACCCGTTTCTCCACGCCGGAAGAGGTATTTGGCCCGCTCTCTATTCAGGCCTTAAAAGATGAAGGGCGCTATGAGCGTCTGACCGCCGGCTACTTGCCAGAGGCGGAAATCGTCTTCCTTGATGAGATCTGGAAAGCCGGCCCGGCAATTCTGAACACCTTGCTGACCGCCATTAACGAACGCCACTTCCGTAACGGCGCCAGCGTCGAAAAAATCCCGATGCGCCTGCTGGTAACGGCCTCCAACGAACTGCCGGAAGCGGAAAGCAGCCTCGAAGCGCTGTATGACCGTATGCTGATTCGCCTGTGGCTCGATAAAGTGCAGGATAAAGGCAATTTCCGCTCAATGCTGATTAGCCAACAGGATGAGAACGACAACCCGATTCCCACCAACCTTCAGGTCACCGATGAAGAGTACTTCCAGTGGCAGAAGGATATCGGCAACGTGAAGCTGCCGGATGCGGTGTTTGAATTGATCTTCACCCTGCGTCAGCAGCTCGACAACCTGCCGAATGCGCCTTACGTCTCCGACCGTCGCTGGAAAAAAGCGATCCGTCTGCTTCAGGCCTGCGCCTTCTTCAGCGGCCGCGATACGATCGCCCCCATCGATCTGATCCTCTTAAAAGAGTGTCTATGGCATGACGCAGAAAGCCGAAATCTGCTGCAACAACAAATAGATATTTTGATGACCGGGCATGCGTGGCAGCAGCAGGCGATGCTCAATAAGCTGGGCGCTATAACCCAGCAGCGTCTGCAAATTCAGCAGCAGCAAAGCGACAAAACGGCGCTGAAGGTCACCCGGCTCGGCGGTATGTTCAGCCGCAAGCCCCACTATGAGCTGCCGCCAGAGGTGCAGTCGCCAACGGTGACACTGCTGCTGCAAAAACCGCTCAAGCTGCATGATATCGACGTTATTCACATCGCCTTTGACCGTCAGGCACTGGCAAACTGGCTGGAGAAGAGCGGCGAAATCCGCGGCAAGCTCAACGGCATCGGCTTTGCGCTGGCGCTGAATATGGAAGTCGACGCTAGCCAGCACCTGGTGGTGCGCGATGTCAGTCTTCAGGGGACACGCCTGTCATTACCCGGAACGGGGACGACGGAGAATATGCCGGCGGAAATCCGCCAGCAGCTGCTCGCACTGGATGAAGAGTGGCACCAGCAGCACAACCGCTTTAGCGAACAGCAAAAATGCCTCTTTATTAATGAAGAGTGGCTCGGCCGAATTGAAGCCAGCCTGCAGGATGTGGCTGTGCAAATTAAGCAGGCGCAGCTTTAATGCTGACTATCGATACGCTCAACGTTATGCTGGCGGTCAGCGAAGAGGGGATGATCGAAGAGATGATCATCGCCCTGCTGGCCTCGCCACAGTTGGCTATCTTTTTTGAAAAGTTTCCTCGTTTAAAAACTGCGATTACCGACGATCTTCCCCGCTGGCGCGACACCTTTAAGGGCCGCCTGAAAGGGGCGCCGGTTCCACCGGAGCTGGAAGAAGAGGTCATCTGCTACCAGCAGAGTCAGCTACTTTCCACCGCGCAGTTTATCGTTCAGCTGCCGCAGATTCTGGCGCTACTGACGCGGCTGCATTCGCCGTTTGCAACACAGGCGCAGCAGCTTGTCGCCAACAATGCGACCTTCACCCCCGCGCTACACACCCTTTTCCTGCAGCGCTGGCGGCTGAGTCTGGTCGTTCAGGTAACGTCGCTTAACCAGCAGATGCTGGAAGAAGAGCGCGAACAGCTGTTGAGCGAAGTGCAGGAGCGTATGACCTTAAGCGGCCAGCTGGAGCCGGTGTTGGTGGAGAACGACAGTGCCGGTGGGCGGCTGTGGGATATGAGCGCCGGGCAGCTCAAGCGCGGCGACTATCAGCTGATCGTCAAATACGGCGAGTTTCTCAGCCAGCAGCCGGAGCTGATGCGTCTGGCTGAACAACTCGGGCGTTCCCGCGAAGCGAAATCCGTGCCGAAGAAAGATGCGCCGATGGAGACCTTCCGCACCATGGTGCGCGAACCCTCCACTGTGCCAGAGCAGGTCGATGGCATTCAGCAAAGTGACGATATTCTGCGTCTGCTGCCGCCGGAGCTGGCAACGCTGGGGATGACCGAGCTGGAGTATGAATTCTACCGCCGGCTGGTGGAGAAACAGCTGCTGACCTACCGCCTGCACGGTGATGCCTGGCGCGAGAAGGTCACCGAGCGCCCGGTGGTTCGTCAGGATGAAGACGAACAGCCGCGCGGCCCGTTTGTAGTCTGCGTGGATACTTCCGGTTCGATGGGCGGCTTCAACGAGCAGTGCGCCAAAGCCTTCTGCCTTGCACTGATGCGCGTGGCGCTGGCGGATAACCGCCGCTGCTACATCATGCTGTTTTCCACGGAAGTTGTGCGCTATGAACTCACCGATCGCCAGGGGCTGGAGCAGGCAATTCGCTTTTTAAGCCAGCGTTTTCGCGGCGGCACCGATATGGCAAGCTGTCTGCGTGCGGTGATTGAGCAGCTACAAAACCCGCAGTGGCAGGATGCCGACGCAGTGGTCATTTCCGATTTTATCGCTCAACGGCTGCCGGATGAGGTGGTGAAAAAGGTGGGGGATCTGCAGCATAAATATCAGCACCGGTTTCATGCGGTGGCGATGTCTGCACATGGAAAACCCGGGATCATGCGCATCTTCGATCATATCTGGCGCTTTGATACCGGGTTGAGAAGCCGCCTGCTAAGACGCTGGCAGCGTTGATTTAAGCATTACAGCAGGGCGGAGACGCTCTCACGAACCTGCGCTGGCCATACGCCGCACTGTACCTGCCCGATATGGGAGAGTTGCAGCAGCAGCATCGTCAAACGAGACTGACCAATGCCGCCGCCAATCGTCTGCGGCATTTCACCGCGCAGCAGCGCCTGGTGCCATTCAAGCTGCAGACGATCTTCATCGCCGGTTAACGCCAACTGGTGCTTCAGTGCGTTAGCATCAACGCGGATCCCCATAGAGGAAAGCTCGAAGGCATCTTCCAGCACCGGGTTCCACACCAGAATATCACCGTTCAGGCCAGAGAGGCCGGAAGCGCTCTGGGTGCTCCAGTCGTCATAGTCCGGCGCACGGACGTCGTGACGCTGGCCGTCGGACAGTTTACCGCCGATCCCGATCAGGAAGACCGCGCCCAGCTCTTTAGCAATCGCGCGCTCACGCCCTTTCGCATCGAGGCCTGGGTAGCGGCTCAGCAGCGTTTCGCTATGAACGAAGTGGATCTGCTCTGGCAGGAACGGTGTCAGACCAAATTCTTTGCTCACGGCAGCTTCAGTTTCTTTAATACCCGCCCAGATTGCCTTCACGGTGCTTTCCAGCGTGCCGATATGGCGCTCTTCATCACCCATTACGCGCTCCCAGTCCCACTGGTCGACGTAAACGGAGTGAATGGCGGTGAGTCGGTCTTCATCGGGGCGAAGGGCCTTCATGTGCGTGTACAGCCCTTCGCCCGCGCTGAAGTCGTGTTGTCCCAGGGTTTGACGTTTCCACTTCGCAAGGGAGTGAACCACTTCGAACTGGGCATCTGGCAGTGTTTTCACCTTCACCTGAACCGCCTTCTCGCAACCAGACAGGTTGTCCTGTGTCCCATCTCCCACGCGGCTTAAGATCGGCGCCTGGACTTCTACGAGCCCTAGCTTCTCTTCCAGCTGACGGGAAAAATAGGATTTAACGAAACTAATCTGGCGTTGTTTTGCGATGTATGCGGTTTTCATTATTTTTACTCCTGCGTCCTGTTGGTATTGATTAAGCAACAAAACAGGACACCAATTCAATAATCAAACAATAAAAAGCCTTACTCACTTTTGATTCAATAAAATAACAGGCTAAAATAGAGTGAATCATCAATCTTCATAAGAAAAAGCTATGGAAAATTATCAAATCGACAATCTGGATCGCGGCATCCTTGAGGCGTTAATGGCCAATGCCCGTACCGCCTATGCCGAACTGGCCAAACAGTTCGCCGTGAGCCCGGGCACGATTCACGTTCGCGTAGAGAAGATGAAGCAGGCGGGGATTATTACCGGCGCGCACGTCGACGTCAGTCCTAAGCAGTTGGGTTACGACGTGGGCTGCTTTATCGGCATCATTCTGAAGAGCGCCAAGGACTATCCTTCGGCGCTGGCAAGGCTGGAAAGCCTGGATGAGGTCACCGAGGCGTACTATACCACCGGGCACTACAGCATCTTTATTAAGGTAATGTGCAAATCCATCGATGCCCTGCAACAGGTACTTATCAACAAGATCCAAACAATTGATGAAATTCAGTCCACCGAAACCCTGATCGTCCTGCAGAACCCGATCATGCGTACCATCAAGCCGTGAGCAGCTTTTTTAATCCCACATTTTTCCACAGGTAGATCCCAGCTCACACACAGCGTACAATGCCCTCCTCTATATATAGGTGGGCGATCATGGCAGATATCACTCTTATCAGCGGCAGTACTCTCGGCAGTGCGGAATATGTAGCAGAGCATTTGGCTGAAAAACTGGAAGATGCCGGTTTTACCAGCGAAATGCAGCACGGACCGATGCTGGATGACCTGCCGACGGAAGGGATCTGGCTGGTTATCAGTTCCACGCACGGTGCAGGAGACATTCCTGACAACCTGCTGCCTTTATATGAAGCGTTACGTGAGCAAAAACCGGATCTCTCCCAGGTTCGCTTCGGCGCAATCGGGATTGGCAGCCGCGAATATGACACGTTTTGCGGCGCGATCGACAAGCTGGATGCCGAACTGAAGGCCTGCGGGGCCAAACAGATTGGCGAAACGCTGAAGATCAACGTGCTCGAACATGAGATTCCTGAAGATCCGGCCGAAATCTGGTTGGGATCGTGGCATCTTTTGCTCAGAGATTTGTAAAGATCCGAATTTATTGTGTGGATAACTCTGGTTAAAAGCTTGGATCAACCGGTAGTTATCCAAAGAATAACTTCTGTCTTGTTTTTGACCTGTGTATAACCCTTCGTTTTGATCCCAGCTTATACTGAACAGGATCACCGATCATTCACAGCTAACGATCCTTCTTAAACGGTTGATCTTAAAATGCGGATCGGACTTATCCACAAAGGTTGGCGATCCTAATAAGAGATCACAATAGAACAGATCTCTAAATAAAAAGATCTTCTTTTTAATACCCAAGATCCGAACCCTTTCTCCATCGACTAAAGTTGAGTAGAATCCACGGCCCGGGCTTCAATCCATTTTCACACCGCTTTACGCGAGGCAAACCACCATGTTTTATCAGGATCCTTTTGACGTCATCATCATTGGCGGGGGTCATGCAGGCACTGAGGCCGCGATGGCCGCAGCGCGTATGGGTCAACAGACTCTGCTTTTGACACACAATATCGACACGTTGGGGCAGATGAGCTGCAACCCGGCGATTGGCGGCATTGGGAAAGGACACCTGGTAAAAGAAGTGGATGCCCTTGGCGGTCTGATGGCGACGGCGATCGACCAGGCAGGCATTCAGTTTAGGATACTAAACGCCAGCAAAGGCCCGGCCGTTCGTGCCACCCGCGCACAGGCGGATCGCGTGCTCTATCGTCAGGCGGTACGCACTGCGCTAGAGAACCAGCCGAACCTGATGATCTTCCAGCAGGCGGTTGAAGATCTGATTGTTGAGAACGATCGCGTTGTTGGTGCCGTGACCCAGATGGGTCTCAAATTCCGCGCCAAAGCCGTGGTACTGACCGTCGGTACCTTCCTTGACGGCAAGATTCACATTGGCCTGGATAACTACAGCGGTGGCCGCGCTGGCGATCCGCCATCTATCCCGCTGTCTCGCCGTCTGCGTGAACTGCCGCTGCGCGTGAGTCGCCTGAAAACCGGTACACCACCGCGTATTGACGCACGTACTATCGACTTTAGCGTCCTGGGTCAGCAAAACAGCGATAACCCACTGCCAGTTTTCTCTTTCCTGGGGAACGCCTCTCAGCACCCTCGCCAGATGCCGTGCTACGTCACGCATACCAACGAGAAAACGCATGAGGTGATCCGCAATAACCTCGATCGCAGCCCAATGTACGCCGGCGTGATCGAAGGGATCGGCCCGCGCTATTGCCCATCGATCGAAGATAAAGTGATGCGCTTTGCCGATCGTAACCAGCATCAGGTATTCCTCGAGCCGGAAGGACTGACCTCCAACGAAATTTATCCAAACGGTATCTCCACCAGCCTGCCGTTTGATGTGCAGATGCAAATTGTCCGTTCCATGCAGGGGATGGAAAACGCGCGAATCGTTCGTCCTGGCTACGCCATTGAGTACGATTTCTTCGATCCACGTGACCTGAAACTCACGCTGGAAAGCAAATTTATCCATGGTCTGTTCTTTGCTGGTCAAATCAACGGCACCACCGGCTATGAAGAAGCTGCCGCTCAGGGCATGCTGGCCGGACTTAACGCTGCCCGTTTGTCTGCCGACAAAGAGGGCTGGGCGCCGCGTCGTGACCAGGCCTACCTCGGTGTGCTGGTGGATGACCTTTGCACGCTCGGTACCAAAGAACCGTACCGCATGTTCACCTCCCGCGCGGAATACCGCCTGATGCTGCGTGAAGACAACGCCGACCTGCGTCTGACCGAAATCGGTCGTGAACTGGGAATGGTGGACGACGTTCGTTGGGCGCGCTTCAACGAGAAGCTGGAGAACATCGAACGCGAACGCCAGCGTCTGAAGTCTACCTGGATTACACCATCATCGGAGTCTGCGGCCGAAGTGAATGCTCACCTGAGTGCACCACTCACGCGCGAAGCCAGCGGTGAAGATCTGCTGCGTCGCCCGGAAATGACTTATGAACAGCTGACTGCGTTGACGCCGTTTGTTCCTATGCTGGAAGATGCGCAGGCAGCAGAGCAGGTAGAAATTCAGGTTAAATACGAAGGCTATATCGCCCGTCAGCAGGATGAAATCGAGAAACAGCAGCGCAACGAAAATACCTTGCTACCTGCAACGCTGGACTACCGCCAGGTTAACGGCCTATCCAACGAAGTGATCGCTAAACTCAACGATCACAAACCGGTTTCGATAGGCCAGGCGTCTCGTATCTCCGGGATCACGCCAGCAGCAATCTCTATTCTGCTGGTATGGCTGAAAAAACAGGGGCTGCTGCGCCGCAGCGCTTAATGCACCGACCATTGCCCGGTGGCGCTACGCCCACCGGGCCTACAACCTAGGCCGGAGAGGGCGAAGCCGTCATCCGGCAGATTATCGCTAACAGGTATTCTCCGTGCTCAACAAACTCTCCCGACTGCTGAATGAAGCAGGAATCTCCCTCTCCGATCACCAGAAAAACCAGCTTGTGGCGTACGTGGATATGCTGCATAAGTGGAACAAGGCCTACAACCTGACCTCCGTACGCGATCCTAACGAGATGCTGGTCCGCCATATTCTCGACAGCATCGTGGTAGCGCCATCGCTCAAAGGTGAACGCTTTATCGACGTCGGTACGGGACCTGGTCTGCCGGGTGTTCCGTTGTCTATTGTGCGTCCTGATGCTCACTTCACGCTGCTGGATAGCCTGGGCAAACGCGTCCGTTTTCTGCGCCAGGTGCAGCACGAGTTAGCGCTGACTAACATCACGCCGGTGCAGAGCCGCGTTGAAGACTTTCCAGCTGAACCGCCGTTTGACGGCGTGATTAGCCGTGCATTTGCTTCGCTGACTGACATGGTGACCTGGTGCCACCACCTTCCTGGTGATACTGGACGCTTCTATGCATTGAAGGGGCAGTTGCCAGAAGATGAAATCGCTCAGCTTCCAGCACCGTTTAGCGTCGAGAGCGTGGTACCGTTAAACGTTCCTCAGCTGGAAGGGGAGCGTCATTTGGTTATTATTAAAGCAAATAAAATTTAATTTTTATCAAAAAAAGTAGAGAAAATGTAGGGTCTCTGGTGTTAACAAATGCGCGACAATTTGTGCCAGTGACCCGCTATATTTAACTGGTTATTAACTTTGATGTAGCCTCACCGTAACGCGGCTTTTTTTGTTAAGACTTAAAATAGTCAACATGGAAAATATCAGTCTGCTAAAAGTCAGCCCATTCGTCATTTTGTCATGTTAATAAATTATTATAAATGTCAATGAATGGTTTTTGTTCTGTATCGCGGTGTTTTTAAAAGAGTGGGCTGATTAAGCCTTAGATATCAGAATGATGGAAACATCCGTTTTGCTACAATGATTTATGCGGTTTGCTCGAAAATGTTTAATATGTGATCTCGTGCACGCTTTGTAATCACTATTTTCGGTGTATTTGCAGTTTTGTACGATCGTTCACACTTTGGCGAAAAGTAGAAAAACAGCGCGAATGAAAAATAATTAAATATTTATTCACGTTTTGGCTACTTATTGTTTGAAATCACGGGGTGTCACCGTATAATTTGACCGCTTTTTGATGCTTGACTCAGAGCATTAAAGAACGTTTTATACGACACGCGGCATACCTCAAAGGGAGCAGGAGTACAAACGTGATGTCTATGTCGCTCGTGAGTCGAAACGTTGCACGAAAGCTTCTGTTCATTCAGCTTCTGGCAGTGATAGCAAGTGGATTGCTGTTCAGCCTAAAAGACCCCTTCTGGGGCATCTCCGCCGCGTGCGGAGGCCTGGCAGTGTTACTGCCTAATATGTTGTTTATGATTTTTGCCTGGCGTCACCAGGTACATACACCTGCTAAAGGCCGAGTGGCCTGGACGTTCGCCTTCGGGGAAGCGTTCAAAGTGCTTGCGATGCTGGTGTTACTGGTCGTGGCGCTGGCGGTTTTAAAGGCGGCATTCTTGCCGCTGATCGTGACATGGATTTTGGTGCTAGTGGTTCAGATACTGGCGCCCGCTGTAATTAACAACAAAGGGTAAAAGGCATCATGGCTTCTGAAAATATGACGCCGCAGGAATACATAGGACACCATCTGAATAACCTTCAGCTGGACCTGCGTACTTTCTCGCTGGTAGATCCGCATAACCCCCCAGCCACCTTCTGGACGCTCAATATTGACTCCATGTTCTTCTCGGTGGTGCTGGGTCTGTTGTTCCTGCTTACGTTCCGTAGCGTTGCCAAAAAAGCAACCAGCGGCGTACCAGGTAAATTTCAGACCGCGATTGAGCTGGTAATCGGCTTTGTTCATGGCAGTGTCAAAGACATGTACCATGGCAAAAGCAAGGTTATCGCACCGCTAGCCCTGACGATCTTCGTCTGGGTCTTCCTGATGAACCTGATGGACTTACTGCCTATCGACCTGCTGCCGTATGTTGCTGAGCACATACTGGGCCTGCCGGCGCTGCGCGTGGTTCCGTCTGCGGACGTAAACATTACCCTGTCTATGGCACTGGGCGTGTTTATCCTGATTCTGTTCTACAGCATCAAAATGAAAGGCATCGGTGGCTTCACGAAAGAGCTGACACTGCAGCCGTTCAATCACTGGGCATTTATTCCTGTCAACTTAATCCTTGAAGGGGTAAGCCTGCTGTCCAAACCGGTATCTCTGGGTCTGCGACTGTTCGGCAACATGTATGCCGGTGAGCTGATTTTCATTCTGATTGCTGGTCTGTTGCCGTGGTGGTCACAGTGGATTCTGAATGTGCCGTGGGCCATTTTCCACATCCTGATCATTACGCTGCAAGCCTTCATCTTCATGGTTCTGACGATTGTCTATCTGTCGATGGCGTCTGAAGAGCATTAATTTACCAACACTACTACGTTTTAACTGAAACAAACTGGAGACTGTCATGGAAAACCTGAATATGGATCTGCTGTACATGGCTGCCGCTGTGATGATGGGTCTGGCGGCAATCGGTGCTGCGATCGGTATCGGCATCCTCGGGGGCAAATTCCTGGAAGGCGCAGCGCGTCAACCGGATCTGATTCCTCTGCTGCGTACTCAGTTCTTTATCGTTATGGGTCTGGTGGATGCTATCCCAATGATCGCTGTAGGTCTGGGTCTGTACGTGATGTTCGCTGTCGCGTAGTAAGCGTTGCTTTGAATTAAGTAAGAGCAATATCAGAACGTTAACTAGATAAAGAGGCATTGTGCTGTGAATCTTAACGCAACAATCCTCGGCCAGGCCATCGCGTTTGTCCTCTTCGTTCTGTTCTGCATGAAGTACGTATGGCCGCCTTTAATGGCAGCCATCGAAAAGCGTCAAAAAGAAATTGCTGACGGCCTTTCTTCTGCAGAACGAGCTAAAAAGGATCTGGACCTTGCACAGGCCAATGCGACCGACCAGCTGAAAAAAGCGAAAGCGGAAGCCCAGGTAATCATCGAGCAGGCGAACAAACGTCGCTCTCAGATCCTGGACGAAGCCAAAACTGAAGCAGAGCAGGAACGTAACAAAATCGTGGCACAGGCTCAGGCAGAAATTGATGCTGAGCGTAAACGTGCCCGCGAAGAGCTGCGTAAGCAAGTCGCTATCCTGGCTGTTGCTGGCGCCGAGAAGATCATCGAACGTTCCGTGGATGAAGCTGCTAACAGCGACATCGTGGACAAACTTGTCGCTGAACTGTAAGGAGGGAGGGGCTGATGTCTGAATTTGTTACGGTAGCTCGCCCCTACGCCAAAGCAGCTTTTGACTTTGCCGTCGAACACAAAAGCGTAGATCGCTGGCAGGACATGCTGGCGTTTGCCGCCGAAGTGACGAAGAACGAACAAATGGCAGAGCTTCTGTCTGGTGCGCTGGCACCGGAAACGCTCTCTAAGTCGTTTATCGCAGTATGCGGTGAGCAACTGGACGAAAACGGCCAGAACCTGATTAAGGTCATGGCTGAAAATGGTCGTCTTAAAGTGCTCCCGGATGTTCTCGAGCAGTTCATTCATCTGCGCGCCGCGAGTGAAGCTACCTCTGAGGTAGAAGTCATCTCCGCGAATGCGCTCAATGAAGAACAGCTTGCGAAAATCAGCGCCGCGATGGAAAAGCGTCTGTCACGCAAAGTTAAGCTGAATTGCAAAATCGATAAGTCTGTAATGGCGGGCGTTATCATCCGTGCGGGTGATATGGTCATTGATGGCAGCGTACGCGGCCGTCTTGAGCGCCTTGCAGACGTCTTGCAGTCTTAAGGGGACTGGAGCATGCAACTGAATTCCACCGAAATCAGCGAACTGATCAAGCAGCGCATTGCTCAGTTCAGTGTTGTGAGTGAAGCTCACAACGAAGGTACTATTGTTTCTGTAAGTGACGGTGTTATCCGCATCCACGGCCTGGCCGATTGTATGCAGGGTGAAATGATCTCCCTGCCGGGTAACCGTTACGCTATCGCACTGAACCTGGAGCGCGACTCCGTAGGTGCTGTAGTAATGGGTCCGTACGCTGACCTTGCCGAAGGCATGACCGTCAAGTGTACTGGTCGTATCCTGGAAGTTCCGGTTGGCCGTGGCCTGCTGGGCCGTGTGGTTAACACCCTGGGTGCACCAATCGATGGTAAAGGCGCGCTGGACAACGACGGCTTCTCCGCCGTTGAAGCTATCGCACCAGGCGTAATCGAACGTCAGTCCGTTGATCAGCCAGTTCAGACTGGTTATAAATCCGTTGATGCCATGATCCCAATCGGTCGTGGTCAGCGTGAACTGATCATCGGCGACCGTCAGACCGGTAAAACCGCGCTGGCAATCGACGCCATCATCAACCAACGTGATTCCGGCATCAAGTGCGTATACGTTGCTATCGGCCAGAAAGCGTCCACCATTTCTAACGTGGTACGTAAACTGGAAGAACACGGCGCGCTGGCTAACACCATCGTTGTTGTGGCAACCGCGTCTGAATCCGCTGCACTGCAATACCTGGCACCATATGCCGGTTGCGCAATGGGCGAATACTTCCGCGACCGCGGCGAAGATGCGCTGATCATTTATGATGACCTGTCTAAACAGGCTGTTGCTTACCGTCAGATCTCCCTGCTGCTCCGTCGTCCACCAGGACGTGAAGCATTCCCGGGCGACGTATTCTATCTGCACTCCCGTCTGCTGGAGCGTGCTGCGCGTGTTAACGCCGAATACGTTGAGACCTTCACCAAAGGTGAAGTGAAAGGGAAAACCGGTTCTCTGACCGCTCTGCCGATTATCGAAACGCAGGCAGGTGACGTTTCCGCATTCGTTCCGACCAACGTAATTTCCATTACCGATGGTCAGATCTTCCTGGAAACCAACCTGTTCAACGCCGGTATTCGTCCTGCGGTTAACCCGGGTATCTCCGTATCCCGTGTTGGTGGTGCAGCTCAGACCAAGATCATGAAAAAACTGTCCGGTGGTATCCGTACCGCTCTGGCACAGTATCGTGAACTGGCAGCGTTCTCTCAGTTCGCATCTGACCTTGACGATGCAACCCGTAAGCAGCTGGACCATGGTCAGAAAGTGACTGAACTGCTGAAACAGAAACAGTATGCGCCGATGTCAGTCGCGCAGCAGTCTCTGGTTCTGTTCGCGGCAGAACGTGGTTATCTGGCGGATGTAGAGCTGGCGAAAATCGGTAGCTTCGAAGCCGCTCTGCTGGCTTACGTTGACCGTGATCACGCTCCGTTGATGCAAGAGATCAACCAGTCCGGTGGCTATAACGACGAAATCGAAGGCAAGCTGAAAGGCATCCTCGATTCCTTCAAAGCAACCCAATCCTGGTAAAGTCTGACGGCCTGTCTTAGGGCAGGCCGTAGGCATTGAGGAGAAGCTCATGGCCGGCGCAAAAGAGATACGTAGTAAGATCGCAAGCGTCCAGAACACGCAAAAGATCACTAAAGCGATGGAGATGGTCGCCGCTTCCAAAATGCGTAAATCGCAGGATCGCATGGCGGCCAGCCGTCCTTATGCAGATACCATGCGCAAAGTGATTGGTCACCTTGCGAACGGTAATCTGGAATATAAGCACCCGTACCTGGAAGAACGCGACGTTAAGCGCGTGGGCTACCTGGTGGTGTCTACCGACCGTGGTCTGTGCGGTGGCTTGAACATTAACCTGTTCAAGAAACTGCTGGCGGATATGAAGGCATGGACCGAAAAAGGCGTTCAGTGCGACCTCGCAATGATCGGCTCTAAAGGTGTGTCCTTCTTTAATTCCGTAGGTGGCAACATTGTCGCTCAGGTAACCGGTATGGGCGATAAACCTGCCCTGTCCGAACTTATCGGTCCGGTAAAAGTGATGTTGCAGGCCTACGACGAAGGTCGTCTGGACAAGCTTTATATTGTCAGCAACAAATTTATTAACACCATGTCTCAGGTGCCGACGATCACCCAACTGCTGCCGTTACCGGCTTCAGAAGATGATGATCTGAAACGTAAAACCTGGGATTACCTGTACGAACCCGATCCGAAAGCGCTGCTGGATACCCTCCTGCGTCGCTATGTCGAATCTCAGGTCTATCAGGGCGTGGTAGAAAACCTGGCCAGCGAGCAGGCCGCACGTATGGTGGCGATGAAAGCCGCGACCGACAATGGCGGCAGCCTGATTAAAGAGCTGCAGTTGGTATACAACAAAGCTCGACAGGCCAGCATTACTCAGGAACTCACCGAGATCGTCGGTGGTGCATCCGCGGTATAACCAGGTTAATTCGTAGAGGATTCAAGATGGCTACTGGAAAAATTGTCCAGGTAATCGGCGCCGTAGTTGACGTCGAATTCCCTCAGGATGCCGTACCGCGCGTGTACGAAGCTCTTGAGGTGCAGAATGGTAATGAAGTTCTGGTGCTGGAAGTTCAGCAGCAGCTCGGCGGCGGTATCGTACGTACCATCGCTATGGGTTCTTCCGACGGTCTGCGTCGCGGTCTGGATGTTAAAGACCTCGAGCACCCAATCGAAGTTCCGGTAGGTAAAGCAACGCTGGGTCGTATCATGAACGTACTGGGTCAGCCAGTAGACATGAAAGGCGACATCGGTGAAGAAGAGCGTTGGGCTATCCACCGCGCTGCACCTTCCTACGAAGAGCTGTCTAGCTCTCAGGAACTGCTGGAAACCGGTATCAAAGTTATCGACCTGATGTGTCCGTTCGCGAAGGGCGGTAAAGTCGGTCTGTTCGGTGGTGCGGGTGTTGGTAAAACCGTAAACATGATGGAGCTGATCCGTAACATCGCGATCGAGCACTCCGGTTACTCCGTGTTTGCGGGCGTAGGTGAACGTACTCGTGAGGGTAACGACTTCTACCACGAAATGACCGACTCCAACGTTATCGATAAAGTATCCCTGGTATATGGCCAGATGAACGAGCCACCGGGAAACCGTCTGCGCGTTGCTCTGACCGGTCTGACCATGGCTGAGAAATTCCGTGACGAAGGTCGTGACGTACTGCTGTTCGTCGATAACATCTATCGTTACACCCTGGCCGGTACTGAAGTATCTGCACTGCTGGGTCGTATGCCTTCAGCGGTAGGTTACCAGCCGACTCTGGCGGAAGAGATGGGCGTTCTGCAGGAACGTATCACCTCCACCAAGACCGGTTCTATCACCTCCGTACAGGCGGTATACGTACCTGCGGATGACTTAACTGACCCATCCCCAGCAACTACCTTTGCTCACTTAGATGCAACCGTAGTACTGAGCCGTCAGATCGCTTCCCTGGGTATCTACCCTGCGGTTGACCCGCTGGACTCCACCAGCCGTCAGTTGGATCCGCTGGTTGTTGGTCAGGAACACTACGACACCGCTCGTGGCGTTCAGTCCATCCTGCAGCGTTATCAGGAACTGAAAGACATCATCGCCATCCTGGGTATGGATGAGCTGTCTGAAGAAGACAAACTGGTGGTAGCACGCGCACGTAAAATTCAGCGCTTCCTGTCCCAGCCATTCTTCGTAGCAGAAGTATTCACCGGTTCTCCGGGTAAATACGTTTCGCTGAAAGACACCATCCGTGGCTTTAAAGGCATCATGGACGGCGAATACGATCACCTGCCGGAGCAGGCGTTCTACATGGTCGGTTCCATTGACGAAGCAGTGGAAAAAGCCAAAAAACTTTAACGCCTTAATCGGAGGGTGATATGGCAATGACTTACCACCTGGACGTCGTCAGCGCAGAGCAACAAATGTTCTCTGGTCTGGTCGAGAAAATCCAGGTAACGGGTAGCGAAGGTGAACTGGGTATTTACCCGGGCCACGCACCGCTGCTCACCGCCATTAAGCCTGGTATGATTCGCATCGTTAAACAGCACGGCCACGAAGAGTTTATCTACCTGTCCGGCGGCATTCTTGAAGTGCAGTCTGGCACCGTGACCGTTCTGGCTGATACCGCTATTCGCGGCCAGGACCTCGACGAAGCGCGAGCTCTGGAAGCGAAACGTAAGGCCGAAGAGCACATTAAGAGCTCTCATGGTGACGTGGATTACGCTCAGGCGTCTGCGGAACTGGCCAAAGCGATCGCTAAACTGCGCGTTATCGAGTTGACCAAAAAAGCGATGTAACACCGGCTTGAAAGTCAAAAAGCCAGTCTGGTTTCCAGACTGGCTTTTTTTATGGTTTGTTTTAATTAAAATGAAACTGAAAAGGTATTTTAAATATTTTGTGATTTGAGTCACAAAAATGTTGATCGATAAATGTCCTAGGAGTAGACTTCTTTTTGTGACATGAGTCACAGAAAACACCACTACTATCGCAGGATAAAAATCATGAAACTGATCAATAAAATCATCGCCCTTTTCAGCGCTATGAACATCTCTTTCGGTACTTTCAACCTGTAGGGTTGATGATCGCACTGGCCGCCTCACCTGTAGGTCAGATGCCGTTCTGTTAAGCGCTGTACCGCTAACGAAAACCACAACACATGCGGTGTAAACAGAACCAAAAACGAAGAAGGTCGCCTCACGGCGACCTTTGTATTTTGTAGGCCGGAGAATTTCCCGGAGTCGGTGCTGGCGCACCTCGTCCGGGCTACCCAAGTATGTAGCCCGTCCAGGCGAAGCGCCGTCGGGGAAGCGGTTTTTTAATCCTTGGTCAGGAAATTCCCAGTATTAAAACTCCCATCCGCATTACGGGTCAGCGGCTGCGGTAGTGACAGCGACTGGAAATCTTCCGCGCGCAGCTCCTTGCCTTCGGTATTAACGCTTTTACCTTTCTCAATGAAGTAGTTGGTTGTATCAATGTTCCCGACCACCGCATCGTCATATTTCCCCGGCTGACTGCGCAGCGAAATATTGTCGCTGAACACGCCCTGAGTAGCGGCATCGCCGTACGGGCTTGGACGGAAGATAAAGTTGAAGCGCTGGTTATCAACGGCAACGTTGTTCACCACCACCAGCTTACCCGGGTTGAAGTTATCGGTGAAACCATCGAGATGGTTACCCATGGCGATACTGTTGCGGATTTCATGGGCCACCGGCTGGCCTTCGCCGCCGAGCTTGAAGCCGTTGCTGGTGTTGTTGCGAGCAATGGAGTTCTCAATCACCACTACGCCGTTCGCACCATCCTCAATCTTGTTGAACAGATCGAAACCGTCGTCAATGTTGTCGTGGGAGTAGCACCCTTCCAGGCGGTTACCTTCACCCACGCGCATTTTCACCGCAAAACCGTCGGCGTTGATCTTACCCGGATCTTCATTGCTATAAGACTCAGAGTTCACCACGCGGTTATGGCTTGCCCATAATGGGCGACCTAGCTTATCGGCGGAAGAGATCTGGATCCCGGTGTCGTCATTGTGATAGGCGGTAACGTTTTCGATGAGGTTATGGCTTCCCTGAATACGCAGGCTCTTGTCGGTAATATCCACGCCGCGAATCGTCCAGTAGTGGCCGTCTAACAGCATGCCGTGGATAACCGCTTTGCCCGCCGCTTCCAGGGTTTTACGACCCTTTTCAAGGCCGCTTGCGGAGAGAGGGATATCGGTCTTCGCGTAGTCGCCCGCTGCTAGCACCACTTTACCGCCCGGTGGCACCAGCGCGATGGCGGTGGCTAGATCCATTGGCGCTTGTGCCGTGCCTTTGGCATCGGCTTTACCGTCGGCGGCGGCGTACAGCGTGCTGCTTACCGTAGCTTTGTGCTGGCTAACGGAAAGCTGCTGTTCAACCGGCGAACGATCGCGCCCGCTGGTGGGGGTAAAGGTAATCTGGAAGTTGTTGCTCTCGGTGAGCTTCGTTGGCAGGGTAAACATCTCTCCGGCTTTCACCGGTTTATTCTCCCCGATCACCACTTCATTCTGGCGCACCGAGAACTGACCGTCGTAGTTGGCTCGCGCCTGTAAGGTATAGTTCTGGCCTGCACTCTGGCTGCCTGATGCCACCTGCATCACCACCGGCCAGGATTTTGCCACAAACGGCTTCGAGGCAACGGTCTGAGCTGCCGACGTTGTTAATGAGGCGTCGCTGACGGTGATTTTCGCATTACGGGAAGCAAAGAAGCCCACGTAGTACTGCTTTTTATCCTGCACCGAAATCAGATCGGCATTCGGCACCTGCTGGATGACCCACTCTTCGCTACCAACCGGCGCCCAGGCGGTGATAAAGCCTTCATTCGTTCGCTCGAGCTTAAGGCGGAAGGCCGGCGACTCTCGCAGGTCAACGCCTTCCTTATAGCTTACTTTTTTAATCTCAGAGCCCGCATTACCCCAGGGTTGGGTGATGCCGTTGCGCGAGATAGCCTGCAGCTTAACGCGGTAATCGTCTTTTTTATCCTGGGTCATGATGGCGTTCATCACCATGTTTGAAGCCGCAGGAAACTCTTCATAGCCCTCTTTCAACGGCTCCTGACGAGGCGTACCGATAATATCGCGTACCAGCAGTCCAGCCCCTTCCTGAGCGGCCGGTTTGGCGCCATTTTCCGGGCCAAACTGATCGACGGTGACCGTAGCGGAGAGAACAAAGTTCTCATCGCTGGGTAGCGTGGTGTAGAAAAAGGTCAGGCCATCGTGCGAGTTGGCAATTTTACCGCCGCGGCTTTCAATGGTGATAGGTTTACTGAGTGAGGCAATCTGCTGCGGCGTCAGCGTCTTACCGTCAATCGTCACGTTGTTAACGCCAACCTTCTCCGGCAACACGTTAGAGGAGAAGTTAACGTCAGTGGATTGCCCAAAAGCGATCGCCTTCCATTGCTGGGGCGCCTGGGCCTGTGCCGAGAGGGAGAGTGCTGCGCTACAAAGTGTCAGAGCCAGAGGTATTTTCTTTTTCATATCATCTTCCTGAATGGTTTGGCGCCGTAATTATCAACAAATCAAAACGCTGTTTCTTTTTCGCTCGTCACAATATCGAGTAAATAAAACAGCGTTTTAAATCTGATATGACCTTTATTCAGGTGTCAAAAAAACAATATAAGCAGAGAGATAGCGTGCTAACCCGTGATTAGACTGATTTCTTACGAGACAAATGCGTTTGATATGGACGAAAATAAGGGAAGAAAAACAGGGCGAAAGATAATGTTGAGCGTTTTATCAGCAGGCCATTTCATGGCGAAAAATATGTAGAATTTTCAACGTTAACCCGCTTTACTTCATACTTAATCTACAGACAGGATGCCTATGTCTAACCGTACCATGAGCGTTGTGATCCTTGCCGCGGGCAAAGGCACGCGTATGTATTCCGATCTTCCAAAAGTGTTGCACACCCTGGCCGGCAAACCGATGGTGCAGCATGTCATTGATGCCGCGAATCATGTTGGCGCGAACCGGGTCCATCTGGTGTATGGCCACGGCGGTGATTTACTGAAGCAAGCCTTATCCGACGACAACCTGAACTGGGTGCTGCAGGCTGAACAGCTGGGCACCGGCCATGCGATGCAGCAGGCTGCGCCGTTCTTCGCGGATGACGAAGATATTTTGATGCTCTACGGCGACGTGCCGCTGATCTCCGTTGAAACGCTGCAGCGCCTGCGTGAAGCCAAGCCGCAGGGCGGAATTGGCCTGCTGACGGTGGTGCTGGACGATCCAAGTGGTTATGGTCGTATTACCCGTGAGAACGGCAAAGTGACCGGCATCGTTGAGCACAAAGATGCCACCGACGCACAGCGTCAGATTCAGGAGATCAACACCGGTATCCTGATTGCTAACGGCGCGGATCTGAAGCGCTGGCTGGCGAAGCTCGACAATAACAATGCGCAGGGCGAGTTCTATATCACCGATATTATCGCCATGGCATACCACGAAGGTCGTGAGATTGCCGCGGTTCACCCGGCGCGTATCAGTGAAACTGACGGCGTGAATAACCGTCTGCAGCTTTCCCGCCTTGAACGCATTTATCAGTCCGAACAGGCAGAAAAACTGCTGCTGGCAGGCGTAATGCTGCGCGACCCGGCGCGTTTTGACCTGCGTGGCACCTTGTCTCATGGGCGCGATGTCGAAATTGATACTAACGTTATCCTTGAAGGCAACGTGGTACTGGGCCATCGCGTTAAAATCGGCGCGGGCTGCGTGATTAAAAACGCCACTATCGGTGACGACTGCGAAATCAGCCCGTACAGCGTGGTGGAAGATGCCCATCTGGAAGCGGCTTGTACCATCGGCCCATTCGCCCGTCTGCGTCCTGGCGCTGAGCTGCTGGAAGGCGCGCACGTGGGTAACTTCGTCGAAATGAAAAAAGCGCGTCTGGGTAAAGGCTCAAAAGCCGGTCATCTGACCTACCTTGGCGATGCGGAAATTGGCGACAACGTGAACATCGGTGCGGGTACCATTACCTGCAACTACGATGGTGCCAACAAGTTTAAAACGATTATCGGCGACGATGTTTTTGTCGGCTCCGACAGCCAACTGGTGGCGCCGGTAACGATTGGCAAAGGCGTGACCATTGCGGCCGGTACCACCGTGACCCGCGACGTTGCTGATAACGAACTGGTGCTGAGCCGTGTACCGCAGGTCCACAAGCAAGGCTGGCAGCGTCCGGTAAAGAAAAAGTAATTTCTGTAGACCTGATACAGGCCTACATGGGTGAGGAGATAACATAATCTCCCGCCCAAAAAGCAGTACCCATAAAAATAACCCCACTCTCTACAAGGCTCGGGGCGCCCAGAATACGGGCAACAGGTTGACCGACAACGCATGGCATAATGCCAAAATCGGAATAGAAAACTATGTGTGGAATTGTTGGCGCAGTCGCGCAACGTGATGTAGCTGAAATCCTTCTCGAAGGTCTCCGTCGCCTGGAATACCGTGGCTATGACTCTGCTGGTCTGGCCGTAGTAGACGCTGAAGGTCATATGACCCGCCTGCGTCGTCTGGGGAAAGTCCAGATGCTGTCACAAGCTGCGGAAGAACATCCGCTGGTGGGCGGCACCGGTATTGCTCACACCCGCTGGGCAACCCACGGCGAACCGTCGGAAGGCAACGCGCATCCGCATGTTTCTGACCACATTGCGGTGGTGCATAACGGCATCATCGAAAACCATGAACCGCTGCGCGAAATGCTGCAGGCGCGTGGCTATGTTTTTGTTTCAGCGACCGATACCGAGGTGATCGCTCACCTGGTGCACTGGGAGATGGAACAGGGCGGTACCCTGCGTGAAGCCGTGCTGCGCGCTATCCCGCAGCTGCGAGGTGCCTACGGCACGGTGATTATGGATTCTCGCGACCCAAGCACGCTGCTGGCCGCGCGTTCCGGTAGCCCGCTGGTTATCGGCCTCGGCATGGGCGAGAACTTTATCGCTTCTGACCAGCTGGCGCTGCTGCCGGTCACCCGTCGCTTTATCTTCCTCGAAGAGGGCGATATTGCCGAAGTGACGCGCCGTTCGGTCGCGGTATTCGATAAGTCTGGTGCCAGCGTGAAGCGTCAGGAGATCGAATCTAACCTGCAATATGACGCGGGCGATAAAGGTATCTATCGCCACTACATGCAGAAAGAGATCTACGAACAGCCGAACGCCATCAAAAACACCTTAACCGGGCGAATCAGCCACGGCAAAGTGGATCTCAGCGAGCTGGGCCCACAGGCCGACGCGCTGCTTTCTCGCGTTGAACATATCCAGATTATCGCCTGCGGCACCTCCTATAACTCCGGGATGGTCGCGCGCTACTGGTTTGAATCACTGGCCGGCATGCCGTGTGATGTCGAAATTGCTTCGGAATTCCGCTATCGCAAATCGGCCGTCCGCCCGAACAGCCTGGTGATTACCCTGTCGCAGTCTGGCGAAACCGCCGACACGCTGGCAGGCCTGCGCCTGACTAAAGAACTGGGATACCTAGGCTCGCTGGCAATTTGTAACGTCGCGGGGTCCTCGCTGGTGCGTGAATCCGATCTGGCGATTATGACCAATGCCGGGGCGGAAATTGGCGTGGCGTCCACCAAAGCGTTCACCACCCAGTTGACGGTACTGCTGATGCTGGTGGCGAAGATGGCGCGTCTGAAAGGGGCGGATGCGTCCGTGGAGCATGAGATAGTTCATGCGCTGCAGGCGCTGCCAAGCCGCATCGAGCAGATGCTGTCTCAGGACAAACGCATTGAAGCGCTGGCGGAAGATTTCTCCGACAAGCATCACGCGCTGTTCCTGGGTCGCGGCGATCAGTACCCGATTGCCCTTGAAGGTGCGCTGAAGCTCAAAGAGATCTCCTACATTCACGCGGAAGCGTATGCCGCAGGCGAGCTGAAACATGGCCCGCTGGCGCTTATCGATGCGGATATGCCGGTTATCGTCGTCGCACCGAATAACGAACTGCTGGAAAAACTGAAATCCAACATCGAAGAGGTGCGCGCGCGCGGCGGTGAGCTGTACGTGTTTGCTGATAAAGATGCGGCGTTCAGCAACAGCGACAATATGCACATCATCGAGATGCCGCACGTAGAAGAGGTGATTGCACCTATTTTCTACACCGTGCCGCTGCAACTACTGGCTTACCACGTGGCGCTGATCAAAGGCACCGATGTAGACCAGCCGCGTAACCTGGCGAAGTCGGTTACCGTCGAATAAGTTCGGTTAGTCAAAACGATCCGGCTCTGCCTCAGGCACAGCCGGATTTTTTTTATCACCAGAAGCTGTCATAAAGCGTGACTTTTACGCTGTCATAAAAAGAAAATTTTGCGGTAATTTCATTGTAAATTATTTTTATAACGTACTGATTTATATTGATTTAATAATATTGTTTTTCGCATGGTTTTCGTTGTCATTAAACTGTAATAAACCTTACATATAACTGTCACCTGATTGTCCTATTTTGCTCCTCGTAGCCACTAAACAATCATTTACGGATTCTTGCAGGAGACATTATGAAAGTTATGCGTACCACTGTCGCAACTGTTGTCGCCGCGACCTTATCGATGAGCGCTTTCTCTGCTTTTGCAGCAGCAAGCCTGACGGGTGCTGGTGCAACCTTCCCGGCGCCAGTGTATGCCAAATGGGCAGATACCTATCAGAAAGAGACCGGTAGCAAAGTAAACTACCAGGGTATCGGCTCCTCCGGTGGCGTAAAACAAATTACCGCTAACACCGTTGATTTCGGCGCATCTGATGCTCCGCTGTCTGACGACAAACTGGCTCAGGAAGGCCTGTTCCAGTTCCCGACCGTTATCGGCGGTGTGGTTCTGGCTGTTAACATCCCTGGCCTGAAATCCGGCGAGCTGGTGCTTGACGGTAAAACCCTGGGCGACATCTACCTGGGTAAAATCAAGAAGTGGGATGACGCTGCCATTACCAAACTGAACCCGGGCGTTAAGCTGCCTTCTCAGAACATCGCCGTTGTGCGTCGTGCTGATGGTTCCGGTACCTCTTTCGTGTTCACCAGCTACCTGTCTAAAGTGAACGAAGAGTGGAAATCCAAAATTGGTGCGGGCTCTACGGTAAACTGGCCGACCGGTCTGGGCGGTAAGGGTAACGACGGTATCGCGGCATTCGTACAGCGTCTGCCTGGCTCCATCGGTTACGTTGAATATGCTTACGCTAAGCAGAACAACCTGGCTTACACCAAACTGGTTTCTGCCGATGGCAAGCCGGTTAGCCCGACTGAAGACAACTTTGCGAACGCCGCTAAAGGCGTTGACTGGAGCAAATCCTTCGCGCAGGACCTGACTAACCAGAAAGGTGACAACGCGTGGCCGATTACCTCCACCACCTTCATCCTGGTTCATAAACAGCAGCAGAAACCTGAGCAAGGTGCTGAAGTGCTGAAGTTCTTTGACTGGGCGTATAAAAACGGCGGCAAACAGGCGAACGAGCTTGATTACGCCACTCTGCCTCAGAGCGTGGTTGAGCAGGTTCGTGCTGCATGGAAGACCAACGTGAAAGATAGCAGCGGTAAAGCGCTGTACTGATTACGGTAGCCCGGCGGAAACGCCGGGCAACGTGTAAGCGTCGTGGCGGATTTTAAACTGGAAAGAGTGATTTATGGCTGCAACTAAGCCTGCTTTTAACCCACCGGGTAAAAAGGGTGACATGATATTCAGCGCGCTGGTAAGACTGGCTGCGCTGATTGTGCTATTGATGTTGGGCGGGATTATCGTCTCTCTGATCATCTCCTCCTGGCCTAGTATGGAGAAGTTCGGCTTCGCCTTCTTGTGGACCAAAGAGTGGGATGCGCCTAACGACATCTACGGCGCGCTGGTACCAATTTACGGTACGCTCGTGACCTCCTTTATCGCGCTGCTGATCGCCGTTCCGGTGAGCTTCGGTATCGCACTCTTCCTGACTGAACTGGCACCGAACTGGCTGAAACGCCCGTTAGGTATCGCGATTGAACTGCTGGCGGCGATTCCCAGCATCGTTTACGGCATGTGGGGCCTGTTTATCTTTGCTCCGCTGTTCGCGACCTACTTCCAGGAGCCCGTCGGCAATATCCTTTCTAACATCCCGTTTGTCGGTGCGCTGTTCTCCGGCCCGGCGTTTGGTATCGGTATCCTGGCGGCTGGGGTTATCCTCGCCATCATGATCATCCCGTATATCTCCGCCGTTATGCGTGATGTATTCGAACAAACCCCGGTGATGATGAAAGAGTCGGCCTACGGCATCGGCTGCACCACCTGGGAAGTTATCTGGCGTATCGTTCTGCCGTTCACCAAAAACGGGGTCATAGGCGGCGTGATGCTCGGCCTGGGCCGCGCGCTGGGTGAAACGATGGCGGTAACCTTTATCATCGGTAACACCTACCAGCTCGACAGCGCATCGCTGTATATGCCGGGCAACAGCATTACCTCCGCACTGGCGAACGAATTCGCCGAAGCGGAATCTGGTCTGCACGTCTCCGCGTTGATGGAACTGGGTCTTATCCTGTTTGCGATTACCTTTATCGTGCTGGCGGCATCGAAGTTCATGATTATGCGCCTGGCGAAAAACGAGGGGGCACGCTAATGACGACGCTGGAAATGCAAAGCACCGCCGCGCTGGCGGAGTCTCGCCGCAAGATGCAGGCGCGTCGCCGCATGAAGAACCGCATTGCGCTGACGCTATCGATGGCCACCATGATCTTCGGCCTGTTCTGGCTGGTGTGGATCCTGATGGCGACCATTACCCGCGGCATCGACGGTATGTCGCTGGCGCTGTTTACCGAAATGACGCCGCCGCCAAATACGGCGGGCGGTGGTCTGGCTAACGCCCTGGCGGGCAGCGGCCTGCTGATCCTGTGGTCGACCGTTATCGGTACCCCGCTGGGCATTATGGCGGGCATCTATCTGGCGGAGTACGGGCGTAAATCCTGGCTTGCTGAAGTGATTCGCTTCATTAACGACATTCTGCTCTCCGCACCCTCCATCGTGGTCGGTCTGTTCGTCTACACCATCGTGGTGGCGCAGATGCAGCACTTCTCCGGCTGGGCGGGCGTGATTGCGCTGGCGCTGCTGCAGGTACCTATCGTTATTCGTACCACCGAGAACATGCTGAAACTGGTGCCGGATAGCCTGCGTGAAGCAGCCTACGCGCTGGGCACGCCGAAATGGAAGATGATCTCTGCGATTACGCTGAAAGCGTCTATCTCCGGGATTATGACCGGTATTCTGCTGGCTATTGCGCGTATCGCCGGTGAAACGGCCCCGCTGCTGTTTACCGCGCTCTCCAACCAGTTCTGGAGCACCGACATGATGCAGCCCATCGCCAACCTGCCGGTGACCATCTTTAAATTTGCGATGAGCCCGTTTGCTGAGTGGCAGCAACTGGCCTGGGCCGGGGTGCTGATTATCACTCTGTGCGTACTGCTGCTGAACATTCTGGCGCGCGTTATTTTCGCGAAGAAGAAACACGGTTAATTTTTTACAGCGCGGCCAACGATGGCGGCGCTGGATGAGGAAGAGATTGAGATGAGTATGGTGAACACAACTCCGGGTAAAATTTCAGTACGTGACCTGAACTTCTACTACGGCAAATTCCATGCCCTGAAGAACATCAACCTGGATATCGCCAAAAACCAGGTAACGGCGTTTATCGGCCCGTCAGGCTGCGGTAAATCGACGCTGCTGCGTACCTTCAACAAGATGTTTGAACTGTACCCGGAGCAGCGTGCAGAAGGTGAAATTCTGCTGGATGGCGACAATATTCTCACCAATACCCAGGATATCGCCCTGCTGCGTGCCAAAGTGGGTATGGTGTTCCAGAAGCCAACGCCGTTCCCGATGTCGATTTACGACAACATCGCCTTCGGCGTGCGTCTGTTTGAAAAGCTCTCTCGCACCGATATGGACGAACGCGTGCAGTGGGCTTTGACCAAGGCCGCATTATGGAACGAAACCAAGGATAAACTGCACCAGAGCGGGTACTCTCTCTCCGGTGGTCAGCAGCAGCGTCTGTGCATCGCGCGCGGTATCGCGATTCGCCCGGAAGTTCTGCTGCTGGATGAGCCGTGTTCCGCTCTTGACCCGATCTCCACCGGGCGTATCGAAGAGCTGATTACCGAGCTGAAAGAGGATTACACCGTCGTTATCGTGACCCACAACATGCAGCAGGCTGCACGTTGCTCCGACCACACGGCATTTATGTACCTGGGCGAGTTGATTGAGTTCAGTAACACGGACGATCTGTTCACCAAGCCCGCGAAGAAACAAACAGAAGATTACATCACCGGTCGTTACGGTTGATTCAGGAGCGCGTTGTGGACAATCTGAACCTTAATAAACATATTTCCGGCCAGTTCAACGCTGAACTGGAAAGCATTCGTACCCAGGTGATGACCATGGGCGGTATGGTGGAGCAGCAGCTTTCTGATGCCATTACCGCCATGCATAACCAGGACAGCGAACTGGCAAAACGCGTGATCGACGGCGACAAAAACGTCAACATGATGGAAGTGGCGATCGACGAAGCCTGCGTGCGCATTATCGCCAAGCGTCAGCCGACGGCGAGCGACCTGCGTCTGGTGATGGCGATTATCAAAACCATCGCCGAGCTGGAACGTATTGGCGATGTGGCTGATAAAATCTGTAGTACGGCGCTGGAGAAATTCTCTCATCAGCATCAGCCGCTGCTGGTCAGCCTGGAATCACTGGGCCGCCACACCGTGCAGATGCTGCACGACGTGCTGGACGCCTTTGCGCGTATGGATCTGGACGAAGCGGTACGAATTTACCGTGAAGACAAGAAAGTTGACCAGGAATATGAGGGCATCGTGCGCCAGCTGATGACTTATATGATGGAAGACCCGCGCACGATCCCAAGCGTGCTGACCGCGCTGTTCTGTGCCCGTTCGATTGAACGAATCGGTGACCGTTGCCAGAATATCTGCGAATACATCTTCTACTTCGTGAAAGGGCAGGATTTCCGTCACGTTAATAGCGATGAGCTGGATAAACTGTTGGTCGGGAAAGCGCCGAAAGAGTAAGCCTTTCGCCCTCTCTTCTCTCCAGGGAGAGGGCAATATTAATAAAATCGCAAATATACATTCCTCAAAATTATATTTATAAATTCCTAAAATAGACGAAATATAATATCAGGGATGTTAGTCACAGTTTGTCACACCTGCCATTGCATTTGATTCTCTGAAATACAAAAATCCATCTCAATTAATTTTTATAAAAATCGAACTTCACGCTGTTTTAATGACTGGATTGTTACTGCATTCGCAGGCAAAACCTGATTGCGTCAGCTAACGCTGGCAACGTCGGGTTTTTTTGTCTTTAAAAAAGGTCATACAGATGATTATGCAGATCGCCAGAGTCTTAAATAATAACGTATTGGTGGTGACCGACGAAAACCAGGGCGAAAAAGTTGTCATGGGTAGGGGTATTGGTTTTCAGAAACGGGTCGGTGAGTACATTAATACTCAGGGTATTGAAAAAGAGTATGCCCTAAGCAGTCATGAATTAACCCGGCGCTTAAGCGAGCTGTTGAGCCGTATTCCGCTGGAGGTGATGACGACCTGCGACATTATTATTTCCCGCTCTCGCGAGCGGCTGGGTCACTTACAGGACAGCATCTATATTTCGCTCACCGACCACTGCCAGTTTGCGCTAGAGCGCGTCCGGCAGGGGATCGTTCTGCCCAACGCGCTGCTGTGGGATATCAAACGCCTGTATCCAAAGGAGTTTCAACTGGGAGAAGAGGCGCTGGCGGTGATTCACAAACGTCTGGGCGTACGGCTTCCTAAAGATGAAGTGGGATTTATCGCCATGCACCTGGTGAGCGCGCAGATGCGCGGCAGCATGGAGGATGTCAAAGAGATCACTCAGTTGATGCGGGAAATGCTGCAGCTGATTAAGTTCCAGTTTGCCATTAACTATCAGGAAGAGAGCCTGAGCTACCAGCGGCTGGTGACGCATCTAAAATTCTTTGCCTATCGCATTATTGAGCACGCCTCGGTGAGCGATGAAAACCCGGAATTACAGCAGGCGGTTAAGCAGAACTATTTTGCCGCCTGGGAGTGCGCGGAACGAATCGCCGCGTTTATCCGCCAGCAGCATCAGCGGGAAACCACGTCGGAAGAGATTATGTTTCTGGCGATCAATATTGAGCGGGTTCGCAAAGACCATTAATCGTATATCGCTGGTTTAACTTCAGCATTGTTACCGCTTCGGCGGGCAAAACCTGAAGAAGATTACCTCCGGGAGGTGGGTAATTTTCTTCAGGTTTTTTTTTGATTGCCGCATCGCGGTTGAGGATCACACATGACGGAATTAGCCAAAAAAATTGTGGCTGGAGTTGGGGGCAGGGACAATATCATCAGTCTGATGCATTGCGCCACGCGTCTGCGCTTTAAGCTAAAAAACCACGATAAAGCGCAGGCCGAGGCGCTGAAAAACACGCCGGGCATTATTATGGTGGTGGAGAGCGGCGGACAGTTTCAGGTGGTTATTGGTAACCATGTTGCGGACGTTTTCAACGCCGTTAACGCGCTGATTGGTTTTAATAGCGAAACGCAGGCAGCGCCGGAAGACGGTGCCAAAGACAGCCTGCTAAGTCGCTTTGTCTATATCATTTCCGGGATCTTTACGCCGCTTATAGGTCTGCTGGCGGCAACGGGTATCCTGAAAGGGCTGCTGGCCGTGGCGCTGGTCTGCCAGTGGACAACCGCTCAAAGCGGCACTTATCTGCTGCTGTTCAGCGCCAGCGATTCACTGTTCTACTTTTTCCCGATAATTCTCGGCTATACCGCCGGCAAGCGCTTTGGTGGCAGCCCGTATTTGACCATGGTGATCGGCGGCGCGCTGGTACACCCGCTCATTCTGCGTGCCTTTGAGAGCGCACAGACGCCAGATGCGACGGTGCTGCACTTTCTCGGCCTGCCCATCACCTTTATCAATTATTCCTCATCGGTGATCCCGATTATTTTTTCCGCCTGGCTTTGCAGCCTGATGGAGAAAAAGCTGAATGCCTGGCTTCCTTCGGCAATTAAGAACTTCTTCACCCCGCTGCTGTGCATGGCGGTGATTATTCCGGTCACCTTCCTGGTGGTTGGCCCGCTATCGACCTGGGTGAGTGAGCTGATTGCGGCGGGGTATCTCTATCTCTACCATGCTGCGCCCTGGTTTGCCGGTGCGGTGATGGGCGGGCTGTGGCAGATTTTTGTGATGTTTGGCCTGCACTGGGGGTTAGTGCCGCTGTGCATCAACAACTTCACCGTACTGGGCTACGACACCATGCTGCCGCTGATGATGCCTGCGATCATGGCGCAGGTTGGGGCGGCGCTGGCCATCTTTTTGTGTGAACGCGACGGGCAGAAAAAAGTGGTCGCGGGCTCTGCGGCGCTGACCGGGCTGTTTGGTATTACCGAACCGGCGGTGTACGGCGTCAATCTGCCGCGAAAATACCCCTTTATTATCGCCTGCGTCAGCGGCGCCATCGGTGCCGGGGTGATTGGTTTTGCGCAGACCAAGGTCTACTCCTTCGGCATCCCCAGTATTTTCACCTTTATGCAGACCATTCCACCGGGCGGCATCGACTTTACCGTTTGGGCGTGCGTGATTGGCGCAACCATTGCCATTGCCGGCGCGTTTGCGGGCACGATGATATTTAGCCTGGCGCTGAGCCGGAAAAATATCCCGGCTACAGCGGCGGTCGCGCCAGAGCGTCCTGTCGCTCAGCGGGTAAACCAGAAAACCATTGCCGCGCCGCTGGCCGGGAGCGTGGTTTTGCTGTCAGAAGTTACCGATACCACCTTTGCCAGTGGGCTGCTGGGTAAAGGCGTGGCGATTCTCCCGACGCTTGGCGAGGTATGCTCGCCGGTGAAAGGACGGGTGGCTTCGCTGTTTGCGACGCTGCACGCTATCGGTATTGAGTCCAGCGATGGCGTTGAGGTGTTGATTCACGTGGGCATCGATACGGTAAAACTCAATGGACAATATTTTACCGCGCATGTGCAAATTGGCGATGACGTGGCGGTGGGCGATCGTTTGCTAACGTTTGATGCCGACGCTATTGCCGCTGCCGGATTCGATTTAACCACGCCGGTATTAATCAGTAATAGCGATGATTATACCGATGTCCTGCCGTTAAATATGGCAATCGTGAATATTCAGGAGCCGCTGCTCTCCGTTATCCAGTAGCCCAATTATATACCACCACTGAAGTGATACCTCGCTTCAGTGGACACCTATTGTCTGAATTTTACGGGCCGTTATTTTAATTATTAATTATATAAAGGGATATTATGTTTAAAAAGAATCTGATTACCTCTGCCATTTTATTGATGGTGCCACTCTCTTATTCATTTCAGGCTTACGCCCAATCATTAACCGTCGAGCAGCGCCTTGAGCAGCTTGAGCAGGCGTTAAAAGATACGCAAAAGGAACTGAAAAAATATCAGGATGAAGAACGCCAGCGCGATATTGCCCTCACCGCGGCGCCAGCCGCCACGGCTCCGGTAGTGAAGAGCACGGCTAAACCTGATGCGGTGCTGGTGAAAACTTCCGCGCCGAACGGCGACGGTAGTGAGGCGGTGTATTCGTCGATGACAATGAAAGACTTTAGCCAGTTTGTGAAGGATGAAATTGGCTTTAGCTATAACGGTTATTATCGTTCAGGTTGGGGGACCGCCTCTCATGGTTCGCCGAAATCCTGGGCCATTGGCTCGCTGGGTCGTTTGGGTAACGAATACAGCGGCTGGTTCGATCTACAGCTAAAGCAGCGCGTGTATAACGAAGGCAACAAACGCGTTGATGCGATTGTGATGATGGACGGTAACGTCGGTCAGCAGTACTCCACCGGCTGGTTCGGCGATAACGCTGGTGGTGAAAACTACATGCAGTTCTCCGATATGTACGTCACCACTCAGGGCTTCCTGCCGTTCGCGCCGGAGGCGGATTTCTGGGTCGGTAAACACGGTGCGCCGAAGATTGAAATACAGATGCTCGACTGGAAAACGCAGCGTACCGACGCGGCGGCGGGCGTCGGCCTGGAAAACTGGCAGGTGGGTCCGGGTAAATTTGATATCGCGCTGGTGCGCGAGGATGTCGACGACTACGACCGCGCGCTGGAAAATAAGCAGCAGATCAACACCAACACCCTGGATATTCGCTACAAAGATCTGCCGCTGTGGGATAAAGCCACGCTGATGCTCTCCGGGCGCTATGTCGCGGCTAACCAGAGCTCATCGGAAAAATATAATGAGGACAACAACGATTTCTATCAGTGGAAAGATACCTGGATGTTTGGCACCACGCTGACGCAGAAATTCGATAACGGCGGCTTTAACGAATTCTCGGCGCTGATGGCGAATAACTCCATTGCCAGCAGCTTCTCGCGCTACGCGGGCTCCAGCCCATTTACTACCTTTAACGGTAGATATTATGGCGATCACACCAACGGCACCGCCGTGCGCTTAACATCGCAGGGCGAAACTTATGTTGGCGATCATTTTATTGTCGCTAACGCGCTGGTCTATTCATTCGGTAACGATGTGTACAGCTATGAAACCGGCGCGCACACCGATTTTGAATCTATCCGCGCGGTGGTTCGTCCGGCCTATATTTGGGATCAATATAACCAGACAGGCGTTGAGCTGGGTTACTTTACTCAGCAAAACAAAGATGTGAAAGGTAAGAAATACAACGAATCCGGCTACAAAACCACGCTCTTCCATACCTTTAAAGTCAATACCAGTATGTTGACTTCTCGCCCGGAAATCCGCTTTTACGCCACCTATATTAAAGCGACGGATACCGAACTGGATAAAGCCGCGAATAATACCGATAGCGTTTTTGAAGATGGTAAGAACGATCAATTCGCCGTCGGCGCTCAGGCCGAAATCTGGTGGTAAGACGAACATAACGAAAGGACGATGGTGATGAAATTAAAAGCAGTTTATTTATCCGTGGCGATGGTCAGCGCGTTGATGACGAATATCAGTTTTGCCGCTGACCTTCCCGCCAGCCCGGACCCGACGATACCGGTGAATCAGTACGTCACCCAGGTGAATGCCGATAACAGCGTGACCTGGCGCTTCTTTGCCCCAACGGCGAAAAGCGTTTCGGTGGTGGTGGGGGTACCGTCGCCCGAGTCGATTCACCCGATGGTGAAAGACAGCGCTGGCGTCTGGAGCTGGCGTGGCCCGGTGATGAAATCCAATCTGTACGAATACTTTTTCAACGTTGATGGCGTGCGCAGTATCGATACCGGCACGGCGATGCCCAAGCCGCAGCGGCAGGTCAACAGCAGCATGATCCTTGTGCCCGGCAGTATTCTGGACGTGAAGGCGGTTCCGCATGGCGATCTGATCGCTGTGACCTATCACTCCAGCGCCTTGAAATCCGAACGGCAGATGTACGTCTGGACGCCGCCGGGCTACAACGGCCAGGGAAAACCGTTGCCAGTACTCTATTTCTACCACGGCTTTGGCGATACCGGGCGTTCGGCTATCGATCAGGGACGCATTCCGCAGATCATGGATAACCTACTGGCGGAGGGCAAAATTACGCCGATGCTGGTGGTGGTGCCGGACACCGAAACGGATGCCAAAGGCGTCGTGGCGGAAGATTTTGTCCCGCAGGATCGGCGTAAGTCGTTTTATCCGCTCAACGCCAAAGCGGCCGATAGCGAGCTGATGCACGACATTATCCCGCTGATCGACCAACGTTTTAACGTGCGCAATGATGCCGATGGTCGCGCACTGGCCGGGCTGTCACAAGGTGGCTATCAGGCGCTGGTCTCCGGAATGAATCATCTGGAGAGCTTCGGCTGGCTGGCGACCTTTAGCGGCGTCACCACCACCACGGTGCCGGATGAAGGCGTCAGCGCGCGCTTCAAAGACCCGCAGGTTATCAATAAACAGCTGCGTAACTTCACGGTGGTCGTCGGCGATAAGGACGCCGTGACCGGTAAAGATATCGCCGGGCTGAAGGCCGAACTGGAGAAACAAAAGATCCACTTTGAATATCACGAATACCCGGGCCTGAATCATGAAATGGACGTCTGGCGTCCGGCCTATGCTGAGTTTGTGCAGAAAATTTTTAAACCGTAACCCCTGCGCTGGGGCCAGACCGCTGGCCCCGTTTAAACCTCAAGGAATGGATGAGATGAAATTAATCGTAACGGAAGATTATGCCGAGATGAGCCGGGTTGCCGCGCAGCATCTGTTGGGCTACATGTCGCAATCACGAAGGGTGAATTTGGCTATTACCGCGGGTAATACGCCAAAGCTGATGTATCAGTACGTCACCGAGGCGGTACAGGGCAAACCATGGTATTCACACTGCTTTTTTTATAATTTTGATGAGATCCCGTTTCGCGGTAAGCCGGGGGATGGCGTGACCATCACCAACCTGCGAAAACTATTTTTTACTCCGGCAGGTATTAACGAAGACAATATCCAGCAGTTGACGCTCGATAACTACCGGGATCATGACGGTAAAATTGCCCGCGATGGCGGTTTGGATCTGGTGCTGATGGGGTTGGGGGCCGACAGCCATTTTTGCGGTAATCTTCCCGGTACGACGCATTTCCACGATCTGACGACCGAAGTCCCGATTGTGGGCAAAATGGTCGACCTGGTGGTGCATGGCGAGCTGGGCGGGGATTATTCGCTAGCGCCGGACAGCTACGTCACCATGGGGCCGAAAAGTATTATGGCGGCGAGGAACCTCATCCTGATCGTCAACGGCGAGGGGAAAGCGCAGGCGCTTAAGCAAGTGCTTGAAGGCCCGGTAAGCGAAACGGTTCCTGCGTCGGTGTTGCAGCTTCATCCGTCATTAACGGTGATTGCGGATAAAGCCGCCGCGTCGGCGCTCGCCTGACCTTGCGGAGATGCCGGATGGCGGCGCTTCGCGCCTTATCCGGCCTACAGCAACCATTCGTAGCTCGGCCGAGCGAACGCGACGCCGGGAATGGGCTCCGAGCCGCCCCGGTGTCGGCATAAATGCCTCGCCCGGGCTACCCGCCAATGACAAAAGCGCGTAGGCCGACACCGTTATCGCGTAATATCCCAGCCGCGTGCCTTCCACAGCGCTGGCAGTTCCGCCAGATCGGTAAACGTCGTCACCTTCGGATGAACAATCGGCTTGTTGTGTGGGTCGGCGCAGAAGTAAAACACCTCCATACCCGCATCAATCCCCGACTGGGCGCCCGCGCTGGAGTCATCCACCAGAATGCACTTCTCCACGTTCACGTTCATCGCTTTCGCCGCATGGTGCATCAGCGCCGGGTCCGGCTTCCAGCGCTGGATATCGTAACCGCTGAACAGCTTATCCGGGAAATGGTGCAACATCTCCAGCTTGCCGAGCGAATGCTGCATTTTGCTGACCGGGCCATTCGACACCACGCACATCGGTACGCTAACCGCGTCCAGCAACGCATTCGCTCCGGCAATCACCTCCAGCTCGGTGTCGAAAAGGCGTGCGACCTCGGCGCGGTAAACCGGTTCTAACTCGGCTTTTTCCAGCCGGGTGCCGTGTTCATCGTTAATGATGTCGATAATCTCGTAGAGCTTTACGCCCTTGAAACGTTTAAAAATCTCTTCCAGATCGAGCGTGATACCAAATGTTTTGAACATATGGACGTAGGCCCGTGAACAGATCACTTCGCTGTCTACCAGCGTACCGTCACAGTCGAAAAAAACCGCTTCAACTCCGGACATGTCATTTCCTTTTTAACAAGTTTAACGTTTACGTAATGCCGAATTGAGAGACGCAATCGTTGCCGTATAAGCAAAATCAATGAAAAAAAGTATCTCGCAACCGCGCCTATTGTCGCATTTTGGTATAGGATAGCGACGAATTTTCCTTCCATGTCTGCGGAAATTAATAATGAGTCAACAACACACCACCCCGGCTTCCGGTCAGGGGATTCTGGAGCGCGTGTTTAAACTGCGCGAGCACGGCACGACGGCACGTACCGAAGTGATCGCCGGTTTCACGACCTTCCTGACGATGGTCTACATCGTTTTCGTTAACCCGCAAATTCTTGGCGTAGCTGGCATGGACACCAGCGCAGTGTTTGTTACTACCTGCCTGATCGCAGCGCTGGGCAGTATTCTGATGGGCATCTTTGCCAACCTGCCGGTTGCACTGGCACCGGCAATGGGCCTGAACGCGTTCTTCGCGTTCGTCGTCGTGCAGGCGATGGGCCTGCCGTGGCAGGTCGGTATGGGCGCTATCTTCTGGGGCGCTATCGGTCTGCTGCTGTTGACGATTTTCCGCGTGCGTTACTGGATGATTGCCAATATCCCGGTTAGCCTGCGCGTAGGTATCACCAGCGGTATCGGTCTGTTCATCGGCATGATGGGCCTGAAAAACGCCGGTGTTATCGTGGCAAACCAGGACACGCTGGTCTCTATCGGTAACCTGACTTCTCACAGCGTACTGCTGGGCGTGCTGGGCTTCTTTATCATTGCGATTCTGGCTTCCCGCAACATTCACGCAGCGGTGCTGGTTTCTATTGTGGTAACCACGCTGTTGGGCTGGATGCTGGGCGATGTGCACTACAGCGGCATCGTTTCTGCGCCGCCGAGCATTACCACCGTGGTCGGTCATGTTGACCTGGCAGGCTCCTTCAACCTGGGTCTGGCGGGCGTTATCTTCTCCTTCATGCTGGTAAACCTGTTTGACTCCTCCGGTACGCTGATTGGCGTGACCGACAAAGCCGGTCTGGCCGATGCGAAAGGCAAGTTCCCACGTATGAAGCAGGCGCTGTTTGTCGATAGCGTCTCCTCGGTTGCTGGCTCCTTTATCGGCACCTCTTCCGTCACCGCGTATATCGAATCTTCCTCCGGCGTGTCCGTGGGCGGTCGTACCGGTCTGACGGCGGTAGTGGTTGGTCTGCTGTTCCTGCTGGTTATCTTCCTGTCGCCGCTGGCGGGTATGGTGCCGGGCTATGCGGCTGCAGGCGCGCTGATTTACGTGGGTGTCCTGATGACATCCAGCCTGTCTCGCGTGAAGTGGGATGACCTGACCGAAGCGGTTCCTGCGTTTATTACCGCGGTGATGATGCCGTTCAGCTTCTCAATCACCGAAGGTATTGCGCTGGGCTTCATCTCTTACTGCGTGATGAAAATCGGTACCGGTCGTTTCCGCGACCTCAGCCCGTGCGTGATGGTTGTCGCACTGCTGTTTATTCTGAAGATTGTGTTTATTGATGCACACTAAGTAAGAAAACCCTCACCTGACTGGTTTTCTCCCTCTCCCTATGGGAGAGGGCCGGGGTGAGGGTCATTCTGTTTACGCTTTAACGCGCTGAATGTACTCGCCAAATGCGGTCAGCTGACCGGTCAAATGATCCAACGTCCCCTGTTCAATCACTTCACCCAACTGCGGGTCGACCTTATTCTGAATCACGCCGCCCATAAACTCCGGCTTGTTCATTACCATCGCATCCAGGAACACCAGAATCTGGCGCAGATGATACTGGCAGCGCGCGCCGCCGATAGCGCCCATTGAGCTGGTCTGAATCAGGACCGGTTTACCTGAAAGCGGCTGATCCGGCAGACGAGAGAGCCAGTCGATAGCGTTCTTCAGGCCACCCGGCACAGAATAGTTGTACTCTGGCGTAACGATAACCACGCCGTCGGCCTGGCGAATCTGTTCTGCCAGCGCTTCCACGCTTTGCGGGAAACCGTCTTCTTGCTGGAGGTCCGCGTCATACAGCGGGATATCGCCAATCGACGGCAGTGCGGAAACGGTCATGCCCGCCGGGGCGATTTTAGGCAGGGTGCGCGCCACCATACCGTTGAATGAGCCTTTACGCAGGCTTCCCAGTAACGTCACAACGTTCAATGTTTCAGACATGACTACTCCTTTTCCATCATGGCGGCTGAAATCCAGCCGAATCAATTGAGTATAAGCGCTTTCTCCGTCGGTAGGCTGGTGAATCTCATCAGGCGTGCCGAGGGTTCGTTAGCCCGGGTCTGGGCATCGGGCAGGCTACGCCAGCCGTACTTACCATCAAACTCCCAAACCTTGAGTTTGTCGATAGACGGTGAAGCGGCTAGCGACCAGACCAGCACGTCTTCGGCATCGCAAATGACTTCAAGCTGGTCGGTTAACGCCGAGCGAAGGCGGCCTGAGCCGGGCAGTAGCTGGAGTGTCTGGGGGGAATCATGGTGAACGTCCCCTGACAGCTTGAGGACGCTCTGACGCAGCGTGATGAGCTGTGCGCGCGCTTCATGTGGATCATTCTGGTTGTTGATCCACAGATTCTCATTGCTGGTAAAGCGGTAGCTTTCCATCATTGTGGCCTGTGGGGTGCTACGCAGCGTGCGCAGTAGCTCCATATCAAGGCCGCATTGGCCTTCGGTCGTCAGAGCAACGCCGACAATGTTACCGGCATAAGCGATAGAAAAATCAGGCAGATGGCTGTCTTTAAAATACGGTTTTCCTTCTTCCTGAGTGACGATTTCAGGCAGTTCACTGATGCCGTACAGCATAAACAGTAATTCAGCTAACAGCGCGCGGGAAGCCAGGTAACGGGTCCGTCGATGGGCCGGCAGCTGGCGCGCAATATTATGGCTGGTGGATGAGAGCCTGACCGATAGTAGATGTCCGTCCTTAAGGATCCCTCTTGCAAAGTGCGTCGCCATTTTTCGCTCCGTGATTAATGGACTGTGGATATGACGAGAGTAACATTTACGTCAGTTATGATCAGGTTTTACTGCCTAAAAATGCGATTGAAAAGGGGAATTACGCGACCTTTACACTTCGCCCTAACTGAAACGTATTATTTTTACGAATAATGAGTCAGGAAACAGCGAGATATAAGGCTTTGAGGGTATCACGGAGCCAAATAATTTTCGGGTTGTGACTATTTCGTTTATGCCAGAGTAGGGTAAACGGCACCTGCAGTTTTTCCCGCTGCACGGCATCAAACGGCAGTGGGCGAGGCACTAAAGGCAGGTTGTGCAGTTGATTATAATGCTGGCAATAGCGCGGCGCGGTGGCGATCATCTGGTGGTCAGGCTGGGCGGCCATAAACAGTGACTGTTCAAAGCCCGGCAGGCTGAGCGCGATTTGACGCTCGCGCCCCATCTCCTGCAATACGTCGTCCAGCGCCCAGGTATCGCTCTGCTCCCAGCAGATGCTGATGTGCGGGTAGCGCAGGAATGTCTCCAGATTCCACTCCTCCTGAAGCGCTGGATGGTCCTCACGCAGCCAGACCCAGGGCAGGTCGGTAAACAGCACCTCGTAGTCTATCGACAGCGGCAGCAGGCTCAGCAGCTCGCGTGAGCGGGGATGACTTTCACGCCCGGTGAAGCCGATGTCGACCTCACCGCGAATAATCGCGTCCAGTGAATCATAGTCCCAGTTACGCACTTTGATGGTCGCCTGCGGATAGCGCTGATAAATCTGACTGGAGAGTTGGTTGAACATGATCATCACCAGCGGCGTTTCGGCGACCAGGTCGAACTTCAGCCCGCGCGGCGTTTCGTGGTGCGGTTTATCCAGCAGCTGATTGCCCATCTGCATCCACTCGGCCAGGCTTTGCTCCATGCTGACCATCAGCGGCGTCGGCGTTAGCCCAAGCGGGGTATTCACAAACAGCGGATCGTCAAACCAGGCTCGCAGCTTCGATAGAGACTTACTGACCGCCGACGGCGTGACGTTCATCCGTTTGGCGGTTTTGGTAACGCTGCGCTCCTGCATCAGAAGCTGCAGGCATAGCAGTAAATTAAGATCGAGACTGGAGAGGGGCTTCTTCATGTGTTGGCGCAGACCGGTTAGGAGCCACTGAGATAATCAGCAGTATGCACACTATGCTACAGCCAATCAGAATCCCGATCAGCATATTCAATGCATCAAGCCCCAGGATGGCCGACAGCCATATCCACAGCGACGAACCGCAGACCTGAGCGATACCCAGCGCCGAACTGGCAACCCCGGCCCGCAGCGAGAATGGCCCCAGCGCCTGGCTCATGGCAACGCCAAAGCCTACCGAGAAGCCTGCGCAAATTAAGGTCAGCCCGAAGAGCGTGACCGCGTTGGTACCGGCAAGTGTGAGCACAATCCCCGCCGCCAGGAACAGCACCTGTGAAGCCAGCATGAGAGTGCGGGGTTTAAACAGGCTCAGAGCGAACGGCGTCGAGAATGACACCGCCATGCTGACGCCTGCGGTCATCGCCATGGTCGTGGCATATTCGCCACGGTCAAAGCCCATAACCTCCATCAGCAGCACCGGTGAGGTGTTTACGAAGGTGAGGATCACCGACACGCTCAGCGTGGTGATTGCCAGACGGCTGAGGAAGAAGCGATTTACCAACGACTCGGCTCCTGGCGTATGGCCTGCCGAGGCAGGCAGCGTCGCCGGGCGTGATTCTCGCAGCACAAACACTGACAGCAGGCAGACCACTACGCCCATGCCAATCATCGTGTAGAACAGACTCTGCCATGGGTATTTGAGCATAATCAGGTGCCCCAGCACCGGCGCGAGCACCGGCACGATGCAGGTGATGCCATTAAGCAGCGACAGTACCTTGGCCCGCAGACGATCGTCGAGCGTATCGCGCAGGATAGCGAACGCCACGACGTAGCAACAGCCAGCCCCCACCCCTTGAATAAAACGGCCCACCAGGAAGGGCGTCCCGCTCTCCGCCAGCGAACAGATCGCGGAAGCGGCGATGTAGATCAGCGCCCCGACAATCGCTACCGGCTTGCGGCCTGATTGGTCCGCCACCTTCCCGGCGAACAGCATCGCGGTTGCCATCCCGGCCAGATAGACCGAAAACGCGATGTGTAGCTGCGCTTCGCTGGCCTGTAAATCAGCGGCGATACGCGGTAATCCCACCAGATACATATCAATACCGGCGGGATAGAGTAAAACCAGGGCAAAACAGCAGACGAGAAAGCGTGTCATGGCGACCTCACGAGAAATGTGGCGCTCAGCATACTGGGGCGCGTGCGATGACACGAGTTGCCATTTGGACAACAGTGATTTCCTGTGAGGAAAAATCTGTTACCTGATAGTGTTAGCCTTACCGGCCTACATGTCGCATAGGCCGGATAAGGCATAGCTGCCATCTGGTAAAACTATTTACCGATACAGAAGCTGGAGAAAATCCTACCGAGCAGATCGTCGGAGGTAAATTCCCCGGTGATCTCACTCAGGCTCTGCTGCGCCAGGCGCAACTCTTCTGCCAGCAGCTCTCCGGCCCAGGCACCGAGCAGCTGGGCTTTCCCCTGCTCCAGATGCTCGGCGGCATCGGAAAGCGCCTGCAGGTGGCGACGACGCGCCAGGAAGCCGCCTTCCATGTTGTTTTCGAAGCCCATGCTCTGTTTGAGATGGTTACGCAGCACGTCGACGCCTTCGCCGGTGCGTGCAGAGAGACGCACAAGTGAGTGGCCATTTACTTCACTCAGCCCCAGCGTTTCGCCGGTGATATCAGCCTTGTTACGCACGACAGTGATCGGCAGGTTTGCTGGCAGACGAGCGATAAAGTCCGGCCAGATGTCAGCAGGATCGGTGGCGTCGGTCGTCGTGCCATCGACCATAAACAGTACGCGGTCGGCCTGCTCAATTTCCTGCCAGGCACGCTCGATGCCGATACGTTCTACTTCATCGTTAGCGTCGCGCAGACCGGCGGTATCGATGATATGCAGCGGCATGCCATCAATATGGATATGCTCGCGCAGCACGTCGCGGGTGGTGCCCGCGATGTCGGTGACGATAGCCGCTTCACGGCCCGCCAGGGCGTTCAACAGGCTCGATTTTCCGGCGTTCGGGCGGCCGGCAATCACGACCTTCATCCCTTCGCGCAGCAGGCTGCCCTGACGCGCTTCGGCACGTACGGCGTCGAGATCGCCCATCACCGCATTCAGCTGCGCTTCGATTTTACCGTCGGAGAGGAAATCGATCTCCTCGTCCGGGAAGTCGATCGCCGCTTCAACGTAGATGCGCAGGTGAGTGAGGGCTTCCACAAGGTGATTAACGCGCGCCGAGAAGGCACCCTGCAGCGAGTTCAGCGCGGAGCGTGCTGCCTGTTCAGAGCTGGCGTCAATCAGGTCAGCAATAGCTTCTGCCTGTGCCAGGTCGAGCTTATCGTTTAAAAATGCGCGTTCGGAAAACTCACCGGGGTTGGCAATGCGTACGCCCGGCAGCGTCAGAATACGTTTTAGCAGCAGATCGAGGATCACCGGGCCGCCGTGGCCCTGAAGCTCCAGCACGTCTTCACCGGTGAACGAGTTCGGCCCAGGGAACCACAGCGCAATGCCCTGATCCAGCGCGCTGCCGTCGCTGTCTTTGAACGGCAGGTAATCGGCGTAGCGCGGTTTAGGCAGTTTGCCCAGCACCGCCTGCGCGACATCTCTCGCCTTCAGGCCGGAGATGCGCAGAATGCCCACACCACCGCGTCCCGGTGGGGTGGCCTGGGCGACGATCGTGTCGTTTTGGCTCATGGTTTATCTCTACTGTGTCGCAATAAAAAAAGGCGGTCATTCGACCGCCTTCCATTTTAGCTCTTGCTCAACCGAATCAGGATTTTTTCTTCTCGCGGCTATGCAAGCCACGTTTTTCCAGACCACGGTAAATCAGCTGCTGCTGAATGATGGTGACCAGGTTGCTGACGATGTAGTACACCACCAGACCAGATGGGAACCACAGGAAGAACACCGTGAAGATGACCGGCATGAAGGTCATGATCTTCTGCTGCATCGGGTCGGTCACGGTCGTCGGGGACATCTTCTGAATGAAGAACATCGTCGCGCCCATGATGATCGGCAGGATGTAGTACGGGTCTTGTGCAGACAGGTCGTGGATCCACAGGATAAACGGCGCATGACGCAGTTCAACCGAGGCGCTCAGCATGTAGTACAGCGCAAGGAAGATTGGCATCTGGATAATCAGCGGGAAGCAGCCACCCAGTGGGTTAACTTTTTCCGCTTTATACAGGGCCATCATTTCCTGGCTTTGACGCTGTTTGTCGTCACCCAGACGCTCACGCATTGCCTGAATCTTAGGCTGCAGCATACGCATCTTCGCCATGGAGGTGTACTGCGCTTTGGTCAGCGGGTACATGATGCCACGAACGATAAAGGTGATAACGATGATGGAGAAGCCCCAGTTACCCAGGAAGCTATGGATCCATTTCAGCAGTTTGAACAGCGGCTGAGAGATGAACCACAGCCAGCCGTAGTCAACGGTCAGATCCAGGTGCGGCGCAACAGCAGCCATTTTATCCTGAATTGCTGGGCCGACCCACAGGGTGCTCTGCAGCTTATCTGCCTGACCTGGCTGTACCAGAACCGGCTGAGATTTGTAGCCGATAGCCACTACGCCGTTACCGAGGTTAGCGGTGTAGAAGTTATTGGTACCGTTGTTCTGCGGAACCCATGCAGTCGTGAAGTACTGCTGCAGCATGGCAACCCAACCGTTTTTGGTGTTGGTGTTCAGATTCTCGTTATCAACGATGGTGTCGAATTTGTATTTTTCGTATTTCGAATCAGACGTTGAGTACGCTGCGCCACGGAAGGTGTGCATCGTAGACAGGCCGCCAGATTGTGTATTACGGTCAGACGGCAGGTTAGCCGTCTGCTTCAGCTGACCGAAGGTAGACACTTCCAGCGGCTTCTCGCCGGCGTTCTTCACGTCATAGCTTACGTTCACCGCATAATCACCGCGTTTCAGGGTGAAGGTTTTGGTGAAGACGTTGCCTGCTTTATCGGTATAGGTCAGCGGAATGACGATTTCGTTCTGGCCATCGGCCATCACAAACGCATCTTTATCGACGTTATACAGCGGACGCGGACCGTTAGCCGGGTTATCCGGGCCATCACGACCGGTTAAGCCGCTCTGTGCCTGATAGACAAACTGTGGGGTGGTTTCCAGTAACTGGAACGGTTCGTCAGATTTCAGCGCTTTCGGGTAAGCCGGAAGCAGCGCTTGCTCAATATCACCACCGCGAGTGTTGATAGTCAGCTCAAGCACATCAGTTTTAACCGTAATCAGTTTCCCTTGGCCACTGGCCGGTACGCCCTGGTCTGCGGCGCTACCCGCTGCTGTGGTCGTAGTCTGCGTGGTCTGCTGCTGGGCTTGAGGATTGTTATCCTGCTCCCAGGCTTGCCAGATCATGAAAGACACGAACAACAAAGCGATGATAAGGAGATTGCGTTGCGAATCCATCGTTAGTGTTCTCTGGTATCAAATGGTCCAGGCGGGACGGGGTCGTCACCACCAGGGTGTAAAGGGTGGCATTTTAATACGCGTTTCACTGTCAACCAACTGCCTTTTATCACTCCAAACCTGCGCAATGCCTCAATTCCGTATTGAGAACAGGTTGGCGTGAAACGACAATGCGGCCCGAGTAGCGGACTAATCAGGCGCTGATAGACCCGGATAAGGCCTATCAGGACCCGCGAGCCAGGCGACAATGGCGGCGCCATAATTTTTCCAACGCTTCCGAGAGAGCACGGTTATCGAGGTCGGCAACCCCTCTCTTTGCCACCACCACGAAATCCATTGGCGGGAGTTCATGCTGACGTAAACGGAAACTTTCACGCGTCAGACGTTTAATCCGATTGCGTTCATGTGCGCGTTTGACGTTTTTCTTGGCGACGGTGAGACCGATACGGGGATGCCCCAGCGAATTCAGGCGGCCGAGAATGGTGATTTGCGGCGTGCCAGCCCGTTGTGGCTGCTGGAAGACGAATGTGAAATGAGTGGGAGTTAACAAACGTAACTCCCTGGGAAATGCTAGCTTAACCACTCGAGGGGTTAGCTTTATTACTTAGAAACGGTCAGACGAGAACGGCCTTTAGCACGACGACGTGCCAGAACCTGACGACCATTTTTAGTAGCCATACGAGCACGGAAGCCGTGAGAACGGTTGCGCTTCAGTACAGACGGTTGAAAAGTGCGTTTCATGGCGATTTCTACCTAAACTTGAATAAATTCAATGGCTTTATTGGATATCCGAACGAAAATCGAACGATGGACACCGAAGCCATGGGTGATTAAAGAGGCCGGATTGTAATAATTGTACACTCCGGAGTCAATTCTCTTTCCTTATTTACCGCGTAAAAAACCACGTATCACCGCAGTTTTTCGCCCGGTAAATGAGCAGCGTCCTTCACCAAAATTCGCGCAGAACATGCCGGGTGGGGGATTATACGGCCTGCCCATTAAAGCGCAAGGATCATCCTGGATCTTTGTTAGATCATTTAAGCAGAAATTTGTCGCTAGTCATTAATTTTTCCAATATGCGAAGGAAATCGTGCCTCCTCTTTATCGGGATCGTTTACACTTAGCGCTTCTGGATCCACCCTGTGGATAAATCGGGAAGAATCTGTGAGAAACAGAAGATCTCTAGCGCAGTTTACGCTATGATCCTCGGCCCGATCGCGATCGGTGGATCGTAAAAGGGGAAAATAACCGCGTCATTTCAGCACCGCGTCTGAAAGGCGTCGTTGAAAACCGCAGATAGCGGTTCGCACGTCACCCGCTTGCATCGGGTCTTTTCGACGTGTGCCAAAAATCACGAATTTTTAATCTTATACACAGCATTGTTCGGGCTGCATCTATGCAGCAACTGAATGAGTCCCCGACAGTATTCAGTTTCACTGGCGGCAGGACCGTCAGAGGTAGCCTGCAGGTTTGCCTGGAGGATGATGTGTATCGACTTTTTTCGAGTGGAGTCCGCCGTGTCACTTTCGCTTTGGCAGCAATGTCTTGCCCGATTGCAGGATGAGTTACCAGCCACAGAATTCAGCATGTGGATCCGCCCATTGCAGGCGGAACTAAGCGATAACACGCTGGCACTGTATGCGCCAAATCGTTTCGTACTTGATTGGGTAAGAGATAAATACCTCAATAACATCAACGGCCTGCTGAATGATTTCTGCGGCTCTGATGCCCCGCAGCTGCGCTTTGAGGTTGGCACTAAGCCCGTCACCCAGACCTTAAGAGAGACGGCGAACGTCAGCGCCCCGGTGCAGATGGCCCAGGTTCATACCCCGCGCGTTGCCCCGGCACCGCGTGCAGGATGGGATAACGTCCCGGCGCCTGCCGAGCCTTCCTATCGCTCTAACGTCAATGTTAAGCACACCTTTGATAACTTCGTTGAAGGTAAGTCGAACCAGCTGGCCCGCGCGGCGGCGCGTCAGGTGGCAGACAACCCTGGCGGCGCGTATAACCCCCTGTTCCTCTACGGCGGCACCGGTCTCGGTAAAACGCACCTGCTGCACGCGGTGGGCAACGGCATTATCGCCCGCAAACCGAACGCGAAAGTGGTGTATATGCACTCCGAGCGCTTTGTCCAGGACATGGTAAAAGCCCTGCAAAACAACGCGATCGAAGAGTTTAAACGCTACTATCGTTCAGTGGATGCCCTGCTGATCGATGATATTCAATTCTTCGCCAACAAAGAGCGCTCTCAGGAAGAGTTCTTCCACACCTTTAACGCCCTGCTGGAAGGTAATCAGCAGATCATCCTCACGTCGGATCGCTATCCGAAAGAGATCAACGGCGTAGAAGATCGGCTGAAATCCCGCTTCGGCTGGGGCCTGACGGTGGCCATTGAGCCACCTGAGCTTGAGACCCGCGTCGCTATCCTGATGAAAAAAGCCGACGAAAACGATATTCGTCTGCCTGGCGAGGTGGCGTTCTTCATTGCCAAGCGTCTACGCTCTAACGTGCGTGAGCTTGAAGGGGCACTGAACCGCGTTATCGCCAACGCCAATTTTACCGGCCGGGCGATCACCATCGATTTCGTGCGCGAAGCGCTGCGCGACCTGTTAGCGCTGCAGGAAAAGCTGGTCACCATCGACAATATTCAGAAGACGGTGGCGGAGTACTACAAAATTAAAGTCGCGGATCTGCTCTCCAAACGACGTTCTCGTTCGGTAGCGCGTCCGCGCCAGATGGCGATGGCGTTGGCGAAAGAACTCACCAACCACAGTCTGCCGGAGATTGGCGATGCGTTTGGTGGCCGTGACCATACCACCGTGCTGCACGCCTGCCGTAAGATTGAACAGCTGCGTGAAGAAAGCCACGATATCAAAGAAGACTTTTCCAATTTAATCAGAACATTGTCGTCGTGATCCTATGAAATTTACCGTAGAACGTGAACATTTATTAAAACCGTTACAACAGGTGAGTGGCCCGTTAGGCGGGCGTCCGACATTGCCGATTCTGGGTAACCTGTTGCTGCAGGTCGCGGACGGCACGCTGTCGCTGACCGGTACCGATTTGGAAATGGAAATGGTAGCGCGTGTGGCGCTGCTGCAGGCACATGAACCGGGCGCGACTACCGTCCCGGCGCGTAAATTCTTTGATATTTGCCGTGGCCTGCCGGAAGGTGCTGAGATTGCCGTACAGCTGGAAGGCGACCGTATGCTGGTGCGCTCTGGCCGTAGCCGCTTTTCGCTCTCTACGCTGCCTGCTGCCGACTTCCCGAATCTGGACGACTGGCAGAGCGAGGTTGAATTCACCTTGCCACAGGCGACCATGAAGCGCCTGATTGAAGCCACGCAGTTCTCGATGGCGCATCAGGACGTTCGTTATTACTTAAACGGCATGTTGTTCGAAACCGAAGGTGAAGAACTGCGTACCGTGGCAACCGACGGCCACCGTCTGGCGGTTTGCTCCATGCCTATTGGGCAATCGCTGCCGAGCCATTCGGTGATCGTGCCGCGTAAAGGGGTGATTGAGCTGATGCGTATGCTCGATGGTGGCGATACGCCGCTGCGCGTGCAGATCGGCAGCAACAACATCCGCGCACACGTCGGTGACTTTATCTTCACTTCTAAGCTGGTTGATGGCCGTTTCCCGGATTATCGCCGCGTATTACCGAAAAATCCGGACAAACATCTGGAAGCGGGTTGCGATATCCTCAAGCAGGCCTTTGCCCGTGCGGCGATTCTCTCCAACGAGAAATTCCGCGGCGTGCGCCTGTTTGTCAGCGAAAACCAGCTGAAAATTACCGCTAACAACCCAGAGCAGGAAGAAGCAGAAGAAATTCTGGATGTCTCCTACCCGGGCACCGAGCTGGAAATCGGCTTTAACGTCAGCTACGTGCTGGACGTTCTGAACGCGCTGAAGTGCGAGAACGTGCGCATTCTGTTGACCGATTCCGTATCGAGCGTACAGATTGAAGATGCCGCATCACAGTCGGCTGCCTATGTTGTTATGCCAATGAGACTGTAATGTCGCTCTCCCGTCTGTTGATCCGCGATTTTCGCAATATCGAAAACGCGGATCTTGCCTTATCCCCTGGCTTTAACTTCCTGGTTGGCGCGAACGGCAGCGGCAAAACCAGCGTGCTGGAAGCCATCTATACGCTCGGCCATGGCCGGGCGTTTCGCAGTTTGCAGATTGGCCGCGTTATCCGCCACGAGCAGGAATCATTTGTCCTGCACGGTCGCCTTCAGGGGGCAGAGCGTGAAACGTCCATCGGCCTGACCAAAGACAAGCTGGGCGACAGCAAGGTGCGCATCGATGGCACCGACGGCCATAAAGTGGCCGAACTGGCGCTGCTGATGCCGATGCAGCTGATTACGCCCGAGGGGTTTACTTTACTCAACGGCGGCCCCAAATATAGAAGAGCGTTCCTTGATTGGGGATGCTTCCACAACGAAGCCGGATTCTTCAACGCCTGGAGCAACCTGAAGCGGTTGCTCAAGCAGCGCAACGCCGCGCTGCGTCAGGTGAGCCGCTACGCGCAGCTGCGTCCGTGGGATATGGAACTTATCCCATTGGCCGAGCAAATCAGCCGCTGGCGCGCGGAATACAGCGCCGGTATTGCCGAAGACATGGCGGATACCTGCAAACAATTTCTCCCGGAGTTCTCTCTGACCTTCTCCTTCCAGCGCGGCTGGGAAAAAGAAACTGACTATGCCGAAGTGCTGGAGAGAAACTTCGAACGCGACCGTATGCTGACCTACACGGCACACGGCCCGCACAAGGCGGACTTCCGCATTCGCGCCGACGGCGCGCCGGTGGAAGACACCTTATCGCGCGGGCAGCTTAAGCTGCTGATGTGCGCGCTACGCCTGGCACAGGGCGAGTTTCTGACGCGCGAAAGCGGCAGACGCTGCCTGTACCTGATAGATGATTTTGCCTCGGAACTTGATGACGCGCGGCGCGGCCTGCTGGCCAGCCGTTTAAAAGCCACGCAGTCTCAGGTTTTCGTCAGCGCCATTAGCGCTGAACACGTTCTGGACATGTCGGACGAAAATTCGAAGATGTTTACCGTGGAAAAGGGTAAAATAACGGATTAACCCAAGTTTAAATGAGCGAGAAACGTTGATGTCGAATTCTTATGACTCCTCCAGTATCAAAGTCCTGAAAGGGCTGGATGCGGTGCGTAAGCGCCCGGGTATGTATATCGGCGACACGGATGACGGCACCGGTCTGCACCACATGGTATTCGAGGTTGTGGATAACGCTATCGACGAAGCGCTCGCTGGTTACTGCAAAGATATCATCGTCACCATCCACAGCGACAACTCCGTCTCCGTACAGGATGATGGTCGCGGTATCCCAACCGGTATTCACCCGGAAGAGGGCGTTTCTGCTGCGGAAGTCATCATGACCGTTCTGCACGCTGGCGGTAAGTTCGACGATAACTCCTATAAAGTCTCCGGCGGTCTGCACGGCGTGGGCGTTTCCGTGGTTAACGCTCTGTCCCAGAAACTGGAACTGGTTATCCAGCGTGATAACAAAATTCACCGTCAGATTTACGCGCACGGCGTGCCGCAGGCACCGCTGGCCGTGACCGGCGATACCGAAAAAACCGGTACCATGGTGCGTTTCTGGCCGAGCTACGAAACCTTCACCAACGTCACCGAGTTTGAATACGAGATTCTGGCAAAACGCCTGCGCGAGCTGTCGTTCCTGAACTCCGGCGTCTCTATTCGTCTGCGCGATAAGCGTGACGGTAAAGAAGACCATTTCCACTACGAAGGTGGCATTAAGGCGTTCGTTGAGTATCTCAACAAGAACAAAACGCCAATTCACCCGAATATCTTCTATTTCTCCACCGAAAAAGACGGTATCGGCGTTGAAGTTGCGCTGCAGTGGAACGACGGTTTCCAGGAAAACATCTACTGCTTCACCAACAACATTCCACAGCGTGATGGCGGTACTCACCTTGCAGGCTTCCGTGCGGCGATGACCCGTACCCTGAACGCCTACATGGACAAAGAAGGCTACAGCAAAAAAGCCAAAGTCAGCGCCACCGGTGATGATGCCCGTGAAGGCCTGATTGCGGTGGTTTCCGTGAAGGTGCCGGATCCGAAGTTCTCCTCTCAGACCAAAGATAAACTGGTCTCCTCCGAGGTGAAATCGGCGGTAGAACAGCAGATGAACGAACTGCTGAGCGAATACCTGCTGGAAAATCCGTCCGACGCGAAAATCGTGGTCGGCAAAATTATCGACGCGGCGCGTGCGCGTGAAGCGGCGCGTAAAGCCCGTGAAATGACCCGTCGTAAAGGCGCGCTCGACTTAGCAGGCCTGCCGGGCAAACTGGCCGACTGCCAGGAACGCGACCCGGCGCTGTCTGAACTGTACCTCGTGGAAGGGGACTCCGCGGGCGGCTCTGCGAAGCAGGGGCGTAACCGTAAGAACCAGGCGATTCTGCCGCTGAAGGGTAAAATCCTCAACGTGGAGAAAGCGCGCTTCGACAAGATGCTCTCCTCTCAGGAAGTGGCCACGCTGATTACCGCGCTGGGCTGCGGCATCGGTCGCGACGAGTACAACCCGGACAAACTGCGTTATCACAGCATCATCATCATGACCGATGCGGACGTCGACGGCTCGCACATTCGTACGCTGCTGTTGACCTTCTTCTATCGTCAGATGCCGGAAATCGTTGAACGCGGTCACGTCTACATTGCACAGCCGCCGCTGTACAAAGTGAAGAAAGGCAAGCAGGAACAGTACATCAAAGATGATGAAGCGATGGACCAGTACCAGATCTCCATCGCGCTTGATGGCGCAACCCTGCACACCAACGCCAGCGCACCAGCGTTAGCGGGTGAGCCGCTGGAGAAACTGGTTGCCGAGTTCAACGCGACCCAGAAAATGATCAACCGTATGGAACGTCGCTTCCCTAAAGCGCTGCTGAAAGAGCTTATCTATCAGCCAACGCTGGTGGAAGATGACCTGTCCGACGAACAGAAAGTGACGCGTTGGGTGAACGCGCTGGTGACCGAACTGAACGAAAAAGAACAGCACGGCAGCCAGTGGAAGTTTGATATTCAGCACAACGTTGAACAGCAGCACTTCGAGCCGATTATTCGCGTCCGTACCCACGGCGTAGATACCGACTACGTGCTGGACAGCGAGTTCGTTAACGGTGGCGAATACCGTCGTATCTTCACGCTGGGCGAGAAGCTGCGTGGTCTGGTGGAAGAAGACGCGTTCATCGAACGTGGCGAACGCCGTCAGCCGGTTTCCAGCTTCGAGCAGGCGCTGGATTGGCTGGTGAAAGAGTCCCGTCGTGGTCTGGCTATCCAGCGTTATAAAGGTCTGGGTGAGATGAACCCGGATCAGCTGTGGGAAACCACCATGGACCCAGACAGCCGCCGTATGCTGCGCGTGACCGTGAAAGATGCGATTGCCGCTGACCAGCTGTTCACCACCCTGATGGGTGATGCCGTTGAGCCGCGTCGTGCCTTTATCGAAGAGAACGCCCTGAAAGCGGCGAACATCGATATCTAATCCGTGTCGTCGCCCGGCCGACGTCGGGAAACCAACGCCAAAAACGCCTGAATTTTTTCAGGCGTTTTTTTATGCCCGCCACCCACGGACTATACTTCTCTACGTCTTCACTTAACCGTCATTCTGAGGTGGAAATATGGGGCTTTTTGATGATGTCGTAGGCTCGCTGCTCAGCGGCGATGCGGGTAAATATCAGGCTATCCTGAGCTGGGTAAACGAGCAGGGCGGTATTCAGGCGCTGCTGGAGAAGCTGCAAAGCGGCGGACTCGGTGACATCGTTTCATCCTGGATAAGCAATCAGCAAAGTAATCAATCGATTAGCAGTGACCAGGTGGTCTCGGCGCTCGGCGCGCCCGCCGTGTCGGATCTGGGGGAAAAGCTGGGCACCGATGCCAGCTCTGCCTCAGCGATGCTGGCGGAATACCTGCCGAAAATCGTCGATGCACTGTCGCCAAAAGGCGAAGTGGACCCGCAGGCACATAACGATTTGCTGTCAGCAGGGATGGATCTGCTAAAAGGCGGCAAGCTCTTCGGCTAACGACTCGGCAAAAGGGGAGCACGCTTCTTGCGTTGTATCCCCGTTTTAAGCGCGGCGGGTTACTGTTTTTTGAGCTCAATCGCGTTAGCATGAGAACAGACTCATCTAACCTGGGGATCTCATGGCTATTAAACTTATTGCAATCGACATGGACGGAACATTGCTGTTACCGGACCACACTATTTCTCCTGCGGTAAAAAGCGCGCTGGCTGCAGCACGTGCAAAAGGGGTTAACGTGGTCCTGACCACCGGGCGTCCGTACGCCGGTGTGCACAGCTACCTGAAAGAGCTGGGGATGAACGAGCCGGGAGATTACTGCATTACCTACAACGGCGCGCTGGTGCAGAAAGCGGGTGATGGCAGCACCGTGGCGCAGACCGCACTGAACTACGATGACTACCGCTTCCTGGAAGAACTGTCGCGTAAAGTCGGCTCTCACTTCCATGCGCTGGACCGCAACACGCTGTACACCGCGAACCGCGATATCAGCTACTACACCGTGCACGAATCCTTTATCGCCACCATCCCGCTGGTCTTCTGCGAAGCCGAAAAAATGGATCCGGCAACTGAATTCCTCAAGGTGATGATGATCGATGAACCCGCTATTCTGGATAAAGCGATTGCCCGTATCCCGCCAGAAGTCAAAGAGAAATACACCGTGCTGAAAAGCTCGCCGTACTTCCTCGAAATCCTCGATAAGCGCGTGAACAAAGGTACCGGCGTGAAGTCGCTGGCCGATGTGCTGGGCATCAAGGCGGAAGAGGTGATGGCTATCGGTGACCAGGAAAACGACATTGCGATGATTGAATACGCGGGTGTTGGCGTGGCGATGGATAACGCGATTCCGGCGGTGAAAGAGGCGGCGAACTTCGTCACTAAATCAAACCTGGAAGACGGCGTTGCCTGGGCGATTGAAAAATACGTCCTGTCCTGATTTTCCCGTTGCCCGGCATCGTCCGGGCACTAACCTTAAGATTGTTTGCAAACTTGTTATTGTATTATCAGGTGTGAAACCGCACGGAAGTCCCCGCAATGAATACGTAATTTATTTACTCTCCCCCCTCTTTTATCTCCGGGCAAACCTGCCTGCACATACGCTTCATTTATGATCAAAAAACGCATCCGTCTGGTGCTGATGATGTCATCCTGTACGGTTTTTCAGGCCTGGGCTGCGACGGATTCTGACTCGACGTTGACACCGCTTTATGGCTATCAGGATGATAGTCAGGCCACCCCTTTGCCTGCGCAACCTACGGCTGCTGCGCCGGAAGAAAGTCACTCCGTTTTACCCTTCTTAGGCGACGAAGCGCGTAAGCGTGGTTATGCGCTGCCATTACCGTTTGGCGTGAATATTAACTACATGAATATCCGGCAGAATATTGATGTAGATAGTATCAATTTTAACGGACTGTCTCTGAAAGGCCATTCGCTAGATAACGCCTTTAAAATCAACGTGGGCAATACCCGCGAAAGAAGCAAAACCGAAACGGTAAAGCTGGATGCCTGGCTGCTGCCGTTTATGAACGTGTATGGCCTGGTAGGGTATACCGACGGGCATTCCGTTTCGCAGATTGGTGTTGATGTGCTTGGACCAAATGGACACTCAATTCCACTGTTGCCAAAGTATAAAAACCAGCTGCAGAACCTGGCCTTCCAGCTCGATTTTAAAGGTACCACCTACGGCATCGGCACCACGCTGGTCGGCGGCGTCGGCAACTGGTTTACCGCCTTCGACGCCAACTATACCCAGACGCAGTTCGATATTCTGGATGGCAGCATCAACGCGTTCACTATTTCTCCGCGTATTGGCTATCGTTTTAACACGCCGGGCATCGATACCCTGCATCTGCCTTCCGGCAAGTTGAACCTGTGGGTGGGCAGTATGTACCAGGATGTGCAGCAGGAATTTAAAGGCAGCCTGAGCGATCTCACTATGCCGTCTGCGGCGCTTCAGAAAATGGTGACTGCTGCAAACCATGATGGTAAAGGCCGCTTCGACGTCAAACAGCATCTGCAGTCCCCCTGGAACGTGCTGGTAGGCGCACAGTATGAACTGACCCGCAACTTCAACGTCACCACCGAAATTGGTTTTGCCGACCGCAACAGCTTCTTTGTGGCAGGAGAGTATCGCTTTTGATACGCCTCGCGCTGCTCCTGTCTTTTTGCCTGTTTGCCGGACAAGTTCAGTCGGCGTTGCCGACCCGCGAGCAGGTTGACGGCTGGCTGAAAACGCTCGGGGCTAGCGATAACTTTGATGCCAGCAAAGGCATTGATTGGGGCGTGATGCCGGGGCCATTTTATACCCCTGAACTGGGGCTTGGCGTGGGCACGGCGGTGGTGGGGATGTATCGTCCTGACCCCAACGATACGGTCAGTCAAAACTCAACGCTGACGCTCAGCGGCTACTTTAGCTCGACGGGTGCATTTGGCATTACGATGCAGAATTATGCCTTTTTCGCCGACGATCGCTGGCGTTTCTTTCTGGATGGCTCTCTGACGGATACCCCGACCTACTACTGGGGACAGGGCTTCAGCGCAGGCGATAAAGACAGTCAGAAAGAGCAGTACACGGCCCAGGCTCTCGACCTTCGCCCGACGCTGTTCCACCGGCTGGCGCCGAACGTCTATCTGGGGATCGGCTGGTCGCTGAATGCCCAGCATGCGACGCAAATAGACGATAACGATCCGCCAAAAATTAACGAAACCGCCCAGGGCGCGTCGGTGTTGAGCTCCGGCAGCAGCGTTGATCTCAGCTGGGACGACCGCGACTTTGTCCCTAACCCGCGCAAAGGGCAGTACGCCGATCTCCGCTACACCCGCTTTACGCCAGATGTCGGCAGCGACACTCGCTTTGATGAATACCAATTGCACTACAGCCGCTACCACTCGCTGGACGACAACAATGTGCTGGCGTGGGAGATGGATGGCGCGTTTACCCAGGGCGACGTTCCCTGGACGATGATGCCGCTGCTCGGCAGCAATCAGCGGATGCGCGGCTACTATGAAGGCCGCTACCGGGATAAAAACGCCGTCAGCGGTCAACTGGAGTATCGCCGCAAGCTCGATTGGCGGCATGGCGTTGTGGGCTGGTTGGGGGCGGGGACCATGGGGCCATCGTTCCACGCGCTGGACGATGGACGCTGGCTACCCTCGGCGGGTGTTGGCTATCGTTTTGAGTTCAAGCCCCGGGTGAATGTCCGTCTGGATTACGGTATTGGCAAAGGTAGTAGTGGTTTTTACTTTCAGGTAGGAGAAGCATTTTGAAGCAGTGGGTGAAAACAATAACGCTGCTGGCGCTGTGCGCCGCGACGCAGGTCCACGCCGCGCTGCCGGTGGCGCTGGATTTAGGCACTCAGGCCACTTCAAAGGCCAGCAGCGCCTGGCCCGCCATGCCGCCGCAGCCGCTGCCCAAAGGGCTCCGTCCGTGCTGCGCTTTTGGCTACAACCTGCACGCAGAGCTGCTGGGCATGCCGGTACCGTTTTACCAGTTGGATAACGTGGCCTATGCCAGCCATCTTGGGCAGCATCAGTACAACGATAAGATGCTGGCGGGTCTGGAGAATCTGACGGGCTTGAGCAGCGAGAATAACGGCATTCTCTACACGACCCGTGGCGGCTTTATTGATACCGCCCATGTCCGTGATACGGCGGACATGACGGTCTATATTTTTAGCCAGCTTCTGCCGCGGCTGGGGCAGGCGTTTACGCTCGATCTGGAGAGCGAGCTGGCGCAGCGCCGACTGGCCTTTACGGCTTTTACTCCTCCCACCGATCCCGCTGAGCGTTACACGCTGGCCGCCTGGCTTGCGGCGCATCTGGCCTATCAGGTCGCGGAGTGGCACGAAATTGCGCAGTGGTACGGTTTTGAATCCGTTCCCGGTTTTTCGGAGGGGGTTTCTGCCTTTTCGCCGGAAGATCTCTACTCAAACCTGCTCGGCGCGCGCTTAGCCGTCTCGCTGATCCTCGACGGGCAGACCGTTTCCCAGGGCGTCTACAATGCGGCGATGGGCACGGCGCTCAGCCAGGCGCTCATGCATCTGGGCGCTCAACCCCCCGCGATGACCCGCTTCCATTTCGATATGCTGGACGGCCGCTGGTGGAACAGCCAGCGTCGTGTCCCGGAGAAATATCTGGTGCTGCATCGTAACTTCCAGATGGGCGACAATCGCCTGCCAACGCGTGTACCGGGTGAGCAGAGCGCGCCGCAGCGTCTCACGCTGCCGCATCGTTGGCAGGGCGTCAACCTGGCCGACCTTGGGCAATTGCAGCTATGGCCGGGCGTGTCTATGAAGCAGCTTCCGCCACCGGCGCGTTATTACACTGCGGAGGATTTTCCGACGCTGGCGGCCAGCGCGCAGCAGGCAGATAACAGCGTCCAGAAGCACTAACTTACCTGGCTTCATGGATGTGGGAAACGCCACTTTTCATTAAGCCAACGCGAAGCAAAGGTGTGGTTAATAATCGACTCTTGAGTATTTTGCCATACAGCTTCCTTCGCAAATGACGTGTTGCGCGCTGATAATGGGCGTTCGGCGCTGAGGTTGACTGTAGTAGTACGTGAGACAGTAAGTCAGCGCTGTCGAGTGCATAGCTAATGCCCTCAAGTGAACTGGCGCTGATAAACCCCGCCGCTTCACCAATCAGAAAAGCATTCCCGTGACCGCACACAAAATCCTTCCAGCGTGAAGGGAATAGCACCGTACACTTCTCACTTTTCAGCGGTTCGCCGAACTGAAAATCAAATGTGGTCATTTTTGCTTTCAGCGCCTCAAAGCGTGCCTGCCCATCTTTCATTGGGTAGGCGCCGCCAAAGATAAAATAACCATCTTTGCTGATGCTCCACGAGTAGCAGTCTGTGACTTTATTATCAAAAATGCATGAGTAGAATGGCGACGCATGTTTTTCGGTAAACCACTGCTGGATGGCGACATATTTGCGAATTCGGTGTTGCGGATACAGATAGCGGCGCACCAGTGAATTTGCACCGTCGGCACCAACCAGATAGCGGGCGGTAATTTGCTGTTCTTCTCCATTGGCGTGGAATATCACGTACCATTTCCCCTCATCGCGCCAGATTTTCCGGCACAGGCTGTCGTGATAAACCTGAACATCATCAGGAATGAGCGATTTCATCCATAAATCAAAAGCATGCCGATTAATGTTTACGTAGCTGCGCTGGTAATTTCTCTGCAGATTAGCATTGGCCTCTATCGTTTTGACGCTAAAGATTTGCGGGTTGGCAATGATATCGATGGGGAGCGTCATGCCATCGCGAATGAACGAACGCTGAGCATCAGGGGCCAATAGTCCGCCGCAGGGTTTAGTGAAGCCCTCGTTTCCATCCTGATGTTTTTTATCCAGCGCGATGATCCGCATTTTCCCGCTTAATCGCCTGGCCAGCGTGGCTCCTGCGGGACCGAGTCCGATAATTGCTACATCAAAATGTTCCATTTTTATCGCCTGTAATAAGTGAGATGGCGATACGTTAAAACCTGTCAGTGAAGTCCTTGTGAAGTATGATTGTGGTCACCGTTCTTGACGAGATTGCCCCTATGAAACAAATCACCTCTGCGCCACGTCATCATCAGCTTACCAATACTCGAACCTGGACGCCGGACAGCCAGTGGCTGGTCTTCGACGTTCGCCCATCTGGCGCCTCGTTTACCGGTGAAACCATTGAACGCGTGAACGTACATAGCGGTGATGTTGAGGTGATTTATCGTGCGAGTGAAGGCGCGCACGTCGGCGTGGTCACGGTGCACCCGTCTGAAGCGCGATACGTGTTTATCCACGGCCCAGAAAACCCGGATGCCCAGTGGCAGTACGATTTTCACCATCGCCGCGGCGTGGTCACCTCGCTGGGGAAAACCCAAAACCTGGATGCGATGGATATCACCTCTCCCTATACCCCAGGCGCGCTACGCGGCGGCAGCCACGTTCACGTCTACAGCCCTTGCGGGCAGTACGTCAGTTTTACCTACAACGATCACGTGATGCACGAATACCACCCGGCGTTGGATCAGCGCAACGTGGGCGTGGCGGCGCCCTATGGCCCGGTAACTCCGAATGGCCAGCATCCGCGTGAATACGGCGGCAGTCACTGGTGCGTGCTGGTGAGCCAGACGACGGCGCAACCGCAGCCCGGCAGCGATGAGATCAATCGGGCCTATGAAGAGGGCTGGGTTGGCTCTTCCGCGCTGGCTTTTATCGGCGATACCGTTTCGCTTACCGGTGAAAAAGTGCCGGAGCTGTTTCTGGTTACGCTACCGTGCGATGAAGCTGGATGGAAACAGGCGGGTAGCGCGCCGCTATCCGGAACGGCGACAACACTGCCTGCGCCGCCCGCAGGCGTTCGCCAGCAGCGGCTGACCTTTACCCATCAACGTGCTTATCCTGGGCTGGTGAACGTGCCGCGTCACTGGGTGCGAAGTCATCCGCAGGGGACGCAAATTGCATTTCTGATGCGCGATGATCGCGGCGTAGTGCAGCTATGGCTTATTTCGCCAGAAGGCGGCGAACCGCGCCAGCTGACACGCAATGCGTCGGATATCCAGTCGGCGTTCAATTGGCATCCGTCGGGAAACGAGCTGGGCTTCGTGCTGGAAGGGCGTATCGCGATGTGCGATGTCGCGTCTGGCGCGGTGACCTTTTTAACGGCGGATCACGCAAACCCACCGTCGGCGGACGCGGTGGTCTTCTCGCCTGACGGCCAGTATATTGCCTGGATGGAAGAGGTGGCTGGCTTCCGCCAGCTATGGATAACCGAAACCCACCGCTGAGTCAGGGGGCGGGTGGAATGACCGAATTGGTCGCCAGCGTCTCCTGCTCGCTCTTTTCCACGCGGGAGCGAACGGAGCTGTCCTTACGGAAGAAGTCCCATGGCAGCAGCACTGTGTCCATGACCGCGGTAAACGGCATATCGATGGCGACCAGCGATTTGGCGACCCAGCCGCTGTCATCGTCGCCCAGCATCGCGGCACTCGCTCGGGTACCCGGGTAGGTTCCCTCTTTACCGCCGGTATGTGACATCATGCTGGAACACCCTCCTGATAAGAAGATCCCCCCAACCAGCACGGTTTTAAGCAGAACATTTTTCATAGTGAGTTCTTCTAGTCACGGGCATAAAACAGCCCTTCTTCGGGTTATATCGACCCATTGCCAAAATAGGAAGTACCAGTTTGCCGCTCTGTGGCGGTTGTCGCACTTTGGCCTTTTGTGCCATAACCCAGTCTAAGCGCTCTGGGGGAAAGTGCAAAAAAAGTAAGACATGAGGACTTGAAAATGGTTCTTTTCGCCACACTTTATAGGTGTAGCCAAGAGGAACACGCCTTCGGGGTGTTTAGGCTTCAACAACCTGTCCATGATGGAAGGTGATTAATTTCTCGCTGATTTTCAGGAGCTATTTAACTATGCGTAACTTTGACTTATCCCCGCTATACCGTTCAGCCATTGGTTTTGATCGTCTGTTCAACCTGTTAGAAAACAATCAAACGCAAAGCAACGGCGGCTACCCTCCGTACAACGTTGAACTGGTTGATGAAAACCACTATCGCATCGCGATTGCCGTGGCCGGTTTTGCGGAAAGCGAGCTGGAAATCACCGCGCAGGACAACATGCTGGTGGTAAAAGGCGCGCACGCCGCAGAGCAAAAAGAACGTACCTATCTCTATCAAGGCATCGCCGAGCGTAACTTTGAGCGCAAATTCCAGCTTGCGGAGCACATCCACGTGCGTGGCGCAAACCTGGTGAACGGCCTGCTGTATATCGAACTGGAACGCGTTATTCCAGACGCGGATAAACCGCGCCGTATCGAAATTAATTAATTTTGCTGGGCCGCCCGTGCGGCCCCGTTAGCTAAACACTCAATCGGCTTGCCGTCAGGGAGCCGGAAAGTACTTACTCGCTTCTTAGAAGGAGAAACACAATGCGTAACTACGATTTATCCCCACTGCTGCGTCAATGGATCGGTTTTGACAAACTGGCGAACGCGCTGCAAAGCACCAGTGAAGGCCAGACCTTCCCACCGTACAACATCGAAAAAAGCGACGATAACCACTATCGCATTACCTTAGCGTTAGCCGGGTTCCGTCAGGAAGATCTGGATATTCAGCTCGAAGGCACGCGCCTGACCGTAAAAGGCACGCCAGAGCCGCAGGAAAAAGAGACCAAATGGCTGCATCAGGGGCTGGTTACCCAGGCCTTTAGCCTGAGCTTCACTCTGGCAGAAAATATGGAAGTCGCCGGTGCGACCTTTACCAACGGCCTGCTGCATATCGACCTTACCCGCAACGAGCCGGAAGCCATCGCGCCACAGCGCATCGCCATTAGCGAGCGCCCAGCGCTGAATAGTTAACAGAATTGCCCAATTAGCCCCGAGAAATCGGGGCTTTTTTTGCGAGTAAGGGCATGTTTTGCCCCCTTGCTGCAACGGGTGTTTAAGTTTAAAAAATGATCAATAAAAATGACCATTTTATTGAGTCCAACAAAATGGTTGAAGTGGGGTCTGGTGCTAATCGACAGCTTGAAGATATCAGGCTTTCCCGCTACGCCTGCTATCTGGTTGAGACGGCCCAGCAGTCGGGCGTTGAGACTGCTCTCGATTTTGCAATCTTCCAGAATCATGGCTACAAAGGCCTGTACGGCGGCCTCGATCAGAAGGCGATTCACGAACGAAAGGGGCTAAAGAAAAGCCAGAAAATCCTCGATCATATGGGCTCAACCGAACTTGCGGCCAATTTATTTCGCGCCACGCAAACCGAAGAAAAGCTGCGCCGTGATGAAGTCAGCACAAAGCAACTAGCCAATCAGACGCACTACGAAGTGGGTCAAAAGGTGCGTCAGACCATCAAGGACCTTGGCGGTACGATGCCAGAATCACTCCCTTCCCCTGATAAAAGTATTCAACAGTTGGAAATTGCCGCTAAGGGCAAAGACACGCCTGACTCGTGAGGCTTTCTCAGTCGATTAATGTGCGCCGTACTACATACAAGCTCCCTCCGACTCAGACATAATCCATACTGTTAATAATGTTATTCACAGGGAAAATACGATGAGTGATATAGCATTGACGGTAAGCGTTCTGGCGCTGGTGGCGGTGGTCGGGCTGTGGATTGGCAACGTCAAAATCCGGGGGATCGGCTTTGGCATTGGCGGCGTGCTGTTCGGTGGGATTATCGTCGGCCACTTTGTCGATCAGGCGGGCATCACGCTAAGCAGCCCGATGCTGCATTTTATCCAGGAATTCGGCCTGATTCTGTTCGTCTACACCATTGGTATTCAGGTGGGGCCAGGTTTTTTTGCCTCGCTGCGCGTCTCGGGCCTGCGGCTGAATCTGTTTGCCATTCTGATTGTGGTTCTTGGTGGCCTGGTCACCACGCTGCTGCATAAAATCTTCGCGATTCCGCTTCCTGTCGTGCTGGGCATTTTTTCCGGCGCGGTAACCAATACGCCCGCGCTGGGTGCCGGGCAGCAAATTCTGCGCGATCTTGGCGAACCGTTTAGCGTCGTGGACCAGATGGGCATGAGCTACGCGATGGCCTACCCATTCGGTATCTGCGGCATTCTGCTTACCATGTGGCTGGTACGCCTGTTCTTTCGCATTAACGTCGACAAAGAGGCCCAGCGCTTCGATGAGCAGACGGGTTCCAGTCACTCCCATCTTCAGACCATCAATATCCGCGTTGAGAACCCTAACCTGAACCATATGGCGATTCAGGATGTGCCGGTGATCAACAGCGATAAAATTATCTGCTCGCGCCTTAAACGGGGTGAAACATTGATGGTGCCGTCACCGACAACCATTATTGAGAGTGGCGACCTGCTGCATCTGGTAGGCGAACCAGCGGATCTGCGCAGCGCGCAGCTGGTGATTGGCAAAGAGGTTGAAACATCGCTTTCCACCCGAGGTACAGACCTGAAAGTAGAAAGGGTGGTCGTCACCAACGAGAAGGTATTAGGGAAGAAAATCCGCGATCTGCACTATAAACAGCGCTATGACGTAGTGATCTCACGCTTAAACCGTGCGGGGGTTGAACTGGTCGCCAGCAGCAATGCCAGCCTGCAGTTTGGCGATATCCTCAACCTCGTGGGGCGTCCAGCGGCCATTGATGCCGTGGCCTCCGATCTCGGCAATGCCCAGCAGAAATTGCAGCAGGTGCAGATGCTGCCGGTGTTTATCGGCATTGGTCTTGGCGTGCTGCTCGGCTCTATCCCGCTGTTCATCCCCGGCTTCCCGGTGGCGTTAAAGCTCGGTCTGGCAGGCGGACCGCTGATTATGGCGCTGATCCTTGGCCGTATCGGCAGCATCGGCAAGCTCTACTGGTTTATGCCACCCAGTGCGAACCTGGCGCTGCGTGAGCTGGGAATTGTGCTGTTCCTTTCCGTGGTGGGGCTTAAATCCGGCGGAGGTTTTGTGGAAACGCTGGTACACGGTGAAGGGCTTAGCTGGATTGGCTACGGCATCCTGATTACCGGCATTCCGCTGCTCACCGTGGGGATACTGGCTCGGGTGCTGGCGAAAATGAACTACCTGACCCTGTGCGGCATGCTGGCCGGTTCAATGACCGACCCTCCGGCGCTGGCATTTGCCAACAACCTGCATGCGACCAGCGGTGCGGCGGCGCTCTCTTATGCAACGGTCTACCCGCTGGTGATGTTCCTACGCATTATCACGCCTCAGCTTCTGGCGGTGCTGTTCTGGGGGATGAGCTAGGGTTTTGGATGCGCCTGAGGTGATAATCCACCTGGTATTCGCTGGCGTTACGAAACATCACTGAATAATTAAGAAACTCACCGCTGTCGCTGTACGAAAGGGAGGTAATACGCAGCAGCGGTGTTTGTTCGGGTACGTTCATCGACTGGGCCAACTGCTTATCAGCCAGCACCGGCGCCAGGCTTTCATAGTTACCGCTTATCGTTATGCCACACTCTTTCTCGATGTAATCAAACTTTGACCCTTCCAGATGCACCAGCGACAGGTTACGAAAAAGCTTAACCGGCATATAGCTGTCTTCAAGCATCAGGGGCTTTCCATCAACGTAGCGTACCCTTCGGGAAAAGTAGATCCGCTCATTGATTTGAATGCGAAGCTGGCTGGCAATAGCGGGTGGAGCGGGCATCACCTCGAAAACCAGGACGTGGCTTATGACCTCTTTACCCTGCTTGCGCAATATCTCGGCCAGCCCGGTCAGGTTAGAGGTTTCGTGGTGGATGTCTTTATGAGCAACATAAGTACCGCTGCCCTGCCGGCGAACCACCAGACCCCATTCGACCAGCAGATCGACCGCTTTTCGAATGGTCATCCGCGCAACGCCAAATTCCTGCGCTAACGCTTTCTCGCCTGGAATTGGGCTGCCAATGTTGAAGTCGGATGAATTCAGCCGCAATCGCAGTCTTTCAGCAATAGATTTATAGATCACTTATAGACCTCTATTCCCCATCCCCGCAGGGTTATTGAACCGCTGTTTCTTATTAAAAAGTAATCAATTACAGGCAAATAATCAGATTGTTCATAACGGCATAGAATTAGGCCATATGACATGTCTATTTTTATCTTAAAAATTAGACAACATAGCGTGAATTAAAACCATGAAAGCGATCACGAATCGCACGCTCACCGCATGTTGTCTGACGGGGTAATTCCTATTCTCGTAGCAGGCCGGAAATCAACCTTAATAAGGCCACTTACCCTACGAGTTGTTAAATGAGGATTGCTAAATGCTCAGTCAAATACAACGCTTTGGCGGCGCCATGTTTACCCCGGTTTTATTATTTCCCTTCGCGGGGATTGTGGTGGGTATCGCCATTATGTTGCGTAATCCGCTGTTTGTGGGTGAAGCACTCACCGCACCTGATAGCTTATTTGCTCAGATTGTTCACATTATTGAAGAGGGCGGTTGGACGGTATTCAGAAACATGCCGCTCATTTTTGCCGTTGGTTTACCTATTGGACTTGCTAAACAGGCGCAAGGGCGAGCCTGTTTGGCTGTACTGGTTAGTTTCCTGACCTGGAACTACTTCATTAATGCCATGGGAATGACCTGGGGCCACTTTTTTGGCGTCGACTTCTCCGCTGACCCCGTCGCGGGAAGCGGCTTGACGATGATTGCCGGGATTAAGACGCTGGATACCAGCATCATCGGCGCTATTGTCATTTCGGGTGTCGTAACCGCACTGCATAACCGTTATTTTGATAAACCCCTGCCGGTGTTCCTCGGTATTTTCCAGGGCTCATCGTTTGTTGTGATTGTGGCTTTCCTTGCCATGATTCCCTGCGCGTGGTTAACACTTTTAGGCTGGCCAAAAGTCCAGATGGGCATTGAATCGCTGCAGGCATTTTTACGCAGTGCTGGGGCCTTGGGTGTCTGGGTTTATACCTTCCTTGAGCGCATTCTTATTCCAACAGGCCTTCATCACTTCGTCTATGGTCCCTTTATTTTTGGCCCGGCGGCGGTTGAAGGTGGAATTCAGGTTTATTGGGCTCAGCATCTCCAGGAATTCAGCCAAAGTACCGAATCGCTCAAAGCGCTGTTCCCGGAAGGCGGCTTCGCGCTGCACGGTAACTCAAAAGTGTTTGGCTCAGTCGGGATTGCGTTGGCGCTTTACTACACCGCTGCGCCTGAAAACCGCATAAAAGTCGCGGGGTTGCTCATTCCTGCCACGCTGACCGCCATGCTGGTAGGGATCACGGAACCGCTGGAGTTCACCTTCCTGTTTATCTCTCCGTTGCTATTCGCCATTCACGCCGTGCTGGCGGCCACCATGTCAACGGTGATGTATATGTGCGGCGTGGTGGGGAACTTTGGCGGTGGCCTTCTTGACCAGTTTATCCCGCAAAACTGGATCCCGATGTTCCATAACCATGCGTCGGTAATGTTTACCCAGATAGGCATCGGCGTGTGCTTTACCGCCCTCTACTTCGTCGTCTTCCGGGCCTTAATTCTGCGCTTCAATCTGAAAACACCGGGCCGTGAAGACAGTGAAATCAAACTCTACAGCAAAGCAGACTACCAGGCCGCGCGTGGCAAAACCTCAGCGGCTGACGCGAGTGACACGAAATTAGGCCAGGCGGCAGGCATCCTCCAGGCGCTGGGCGGAGCCGCCAATATTGAAAGCATCAACAACTGTGCAACCCGATTACGTATTGCGCTAACCGATATGGCTAAAACGCAAAGTGATGACGTATTCAAAGCGCTGGGCGCACACGGCGTGGTGCGCCGTGGAAACGGCATTCAGGTCATCGTTGGCCTGCATGTTCCACAGGTCCGCGACCAGCTTGAAACCCTGATGAAAGATTCTCTACAGACCGAACAAACCACCATGACGGAGGCAGTATCATGAAAAAATTCTCAGTTGTTATCGCAGGCGGCGGCAGTACTTTTACCCCAGGTATCGTGTTGATGTTGCTGGCAAATCAGGATCGTTTTCCGCTGCGAGCGCTGAAATTTTACGACAACGACGGTGCGCGTCAGGAGACGATTGCAGAAGCCTGTAAGGTGATTCTTAAAGAGCAGGCACCGGATATTGAATTTAGCTACACCACCGATCCACAGGCCGCTTTTACCGACGTTGATTTCGTGATGGCGCATATTCGCGTAGGGAAATACCCGATGCGTGAAAAGGATGAGAAGATCCCGCTGCGCCACGGTGTGTTGGGTCAGGAAACCTGTGGGCCTGGCGGTATTGCGTACGGCATGCGCTCCATTGGCGGCGTGCTGGAGCTGGTGGATTACATGCAAAAATACTCGCCAAATGCCTGGATGCTCAACTACTCCAACCCGGCAGCGATTGTGGCGGAAGCGACTCGTCGCCTGCGTCCGGAGGCCAAAATCCTCAATATCTGCGACATGCCTATCGGTATTGAGGGACGGATGGCGCAGATTGTCGGTCTGAAAGACCGCAAGCAGATGCGCGTTCGCTACTATGGGCTGAACCACTTTGGCTGGTGGACATCTATTGAAGACCTTCAGGGGAACGATTTAATGCCTAAATTACGCGAATATGTCGCGAAATATGGCTATGTTCCGCCATCAAACGACCCACATACGGAAGCCAGCTGGAACGATACTTTTGCCAAAGCGAAAGATGTGCAGGCGCTGGATCCGGACACGATGCCGAATACTTACCTGAAATATTATCTGTTCCCTGATTATGTTGTGGCGCATTCAAATCCGGAACGTACCCGCGCCAACGAAGTGATGGATCATCGTGAAAAGAATGTGTTCAGCGCATGCCGGGCGATTGTTGCCGCGGGTAAATCCTCGGCTGGCGACCTGGAAATTGACGAACATGCTTCTTACATCGTCGACCTTGCTACCGCCATTGCCTTTAACACTCAGGAAAGAATGCTGCTCATAGTGCCGAACAATGGTGCAATCCATAACTTTGATGCTGACGCGATGGTCGAAATTCCATGTCTCGTCGGCCATAACGGCCCGGAACCACTGACGGTGGGTGATATTCCAAACTTCCAGAAAGGAATGATGGGCCAGCAGGTTGCGGTTGAAAAACTGGTCGTCGATGCCTGGGAACATCGTTCATACCACAAGCTGTGGCAGGCGATTACGCTGTCGAAAACGGTGCCGAGCGCTTCCGTGGCAAAAGCGATTCTGGATGATTTGATTGAGGCCAATAAAGACTACTGGCCACCGTTAAACTAAGTACCGATTTAGCGCGTCATGCCCACCGAACGTTGTTCGGTGGGCATTTTAGTTTTCAGGTGTTGGGATGTGAGACGGTGCACGCTGATGTAAAAAGCAGCGAGAACACGTAAGCTATTGAGGTAACTTACTCACTTTCGCTGGGCACAAGGAGCCGTCATGAAAATTTCCCGCGTGGGAGAAGCACCAGACTATCGCTTCTCTCTGGCCAACGAACGTACGTTTCTGGCATGGATCCGTACCTCGCTAGGCTTTCTGGCGGCGGGCGTTGGGCTCGATCAATTGGCCCCGGATTTTGCGACCCCGGTGATCCGCGAAGCGCTGGCGCTGATGCTGTGTCTGTTCGCGGGAGGGCTGGCGATTTATGGCTATCTTCGCTGGCTACGCAATGAAAAAGCGATGCGCCTGAAAGAGGATCTCCCCTACACCCGTAGTCTACTGGTCATTAGCCTGATATTGGCGTTGGTCGCTGCGGTGGTGATGATTCTGGTGTTCTATGCCGGATAACCGCAAAGCCCGCCGCGAGGCCGATCCCGGCCTGCAGCCGGAACGCACTTCGCTTGCCTGGTTTCGCACACTGCTTGGCTATGGCGCGCTGATGGCGCTGGCGCTAAAGCATAACTGGCATCAGGCCGGTGGGCTGTTCTGGGTGTCAATTGGCGTACTGGTTATTGTCGCTATCATCCTCTGGCAATACACCCGTAATCGGAACGTCATGGACATCACCCAGAGCGATTTTACTCAGCCGCGTGCGGTACGTGATAAATTTTTGATCTCCCTCGCGGTGTTATCACTCGCATTGTTGTTTGCTGTTACCCATATTCATCAGCTTGTTATTTTTATAAAGGATTTTGCATGACAGGACGTCACATTGAAGCCGCCATCGCGTGCTGTAGTCCCAATGGCACGATGATGCCAGAGGGGTCACTGCGCAGCATGGTGAGCCGCCAAAACTGCCTGCAACCGCAGCACTGGTATCGCGAGCTTCGCCAAACGGGAATGACTTCAGTGCAGTTAATTCCGCAGATAGAAAGGGATGCGTCAGGTAAACTCAGCGAGGGATCGGTGCAGCCGGAAGAGTGGGGCGCGTTCCTCTGCGCCGTTTTTGATCTCTGGGTGCGGGAAGATATCAGCACCATCCAGATTCAGCTTTTTGAATCCACGCTCGCCATCTGGCGCGGTTATTCCCCTCAGATAGCCAGCAATGCAGATAACCCATGCGGTGAATGTTCTGTGTTGCGCTTCTGCCACGGTACCTGCCCTGAACCCTCATTTTCTGAGGGTAAGAATGCGCTCTGCGAGGGATATCACCGCTTCTTCACCTACAGCGAACCACACATGAAAGCGATGCGCGATCTCCTTAAACAGCGCCGCTCACCGATGGAATTGATGGTGATGTTAAGCCAGGCTGAATAAGCTTTCTCTGTTTGCCAGGCGGGTCTGCCGGATGGCAAACAGGTCAAGGTCTCCGCTGCTGATTCTGGTATCACTATCTCTTCATTGTGATGACGGATCTGGAGTGTCTATGCCGCTCGTGCTGCCCCGGGAAACCCACTTTCACCATCCGCTGGAAAGCGTGGTGTTTCATTTCTGGCACCCGGAAAAAAATATCAGCCATGAACATACCCATGAATACTGCGAGCTGTTTCTGGTCGGGCACGGTAGCGGCATCCACGTCATTAATGAAAAGCCCTGGCTGCTGAGCAGCGGAACGCTCTGCTACCTGAACCGGCAGGACTATCACCTGTTTGAAGAGATGAAGGATTTACAGCAGGTGAACCTGCTCTATCTGGGGCGCGATAACTTTAACTTTATCAAACAGATCGACTATCTCCTGCCGCAGGAAGGCGAGAGCAATGTCTGGCAGGTCGACGTGGGTATTATGCAGCGGGTGTTTGACCGCCTCGCCAGCCACAACGAAGCGGAGTTCAGCGATAAGCTGCTGGCGGAAAGCCATAAAGAGATGATTTTTCTCGAGGTGTTGCACACTCTGAATCTGTGGCGCTACAAAACCCAGGATTTCCACTCCAGCGAAGATCGCATCAGCCAGGTGCTGATTCGCCTCAACGGCCAGTGGCAGCAGCCGCTTGATCTTGACGCGCTGTGCCACGAGTTTAGCCTTTCCAGGCGCACGCTTCAGCGCGGTTTCAGCGACTATACCGGCGTCTCTCCCCAGCAGTATCTCGCGCGTGTGCGGTTACTTCAGTCCCACTATCAGCTGCGTTTTACTGATGATTCGGTGAACGATATTGCGGTTCGTTGCGGATTTGGCGACGTTAGCTACTTTTCTCGCGCTTTTCGTCGCCAGTTTGGCGTGTCCCCGAACCAATGCCGCTAACCGCCTTATCTGGTCTACAACAGGATCTCCACGACTTCTAACAGCGTCGATCCTGTTTTCTCACCGTGCGCTACGTCGCGGAAAATCGGTAGTGCCTCCCAGCGTAACCAGTAGCGGCTTTGCGGGCGGTAATCGCTGTTTTGCGCGGGGATCAACTGCACTTGTGCCTGCGGCGCAATACCTTGCCGTGGCTGCCGCAGCGCCTCCGGAAGCGGTGAAACCAGCGGTCGCGAACCCACCACCGTTAGCTTCCGGTCATCAATAATCCAGACCCCGCTTCCAGCCCAGGTTGAGGTCCATTCCACCTCGAGTTGACCGTTGCCAATCGCGCGCGGTGCGCTGAGCGTCACGTCCGGAGGAATCGACCCACCGCCGTTAAAATCCCAGCGAAAATCCCACTGGCTGATCTGCGTTTTTTGCCAGCGGCCCTTGCCGTCCGGGCGTGCCAGATACGCCTGCGACAACCCCCGGTCATCATAACGATGGTAAATCAGCACCGGGCGCGCCTGATTATCAAAGCCCACTTCCTGCACCATATTAATCAGCCCGCCGCCGATGCCCGCGTCGTCGACAATCTCGCCCTGATGGCGGGCAATGGGTAGCGTGAGCGGCGTGCCGTCTGATTTTCCCCAGTGCTGAAGGTCACGGCTGCGTACGTACGAGAGGTTGTTGTTGGTCTCGCAGTGCGGCGTTTCGCGCCACATCCACACCATGTGCCAGTAGCCGTCCGGCCCCAGCAGCGGCTGGCGTGCGTAGCCGTTGCGCGCCCCTTCGCCGTTGAGCAGCGGCGTCTCCAGCAGGCGTGACCACTGCTGACGCTCGGCGTCGAAAATGTTGTACAGGTCATCGCCGTTGCCGCTGCAGCCATCGCGATAGCGGAACAGCAGGCGGCCCTGTACGTCTTTAAAGAACACCGGGTAGGTGGCCCGCGCTTCACGTTCGCCGGTCATCGCGGCAACGCACTGCAGAGTGGTGACGTCGAGCGGTGTGCGGCTGCGGAAGTAAATGAGCGGATCAACGTGCATATTGCCGGAAAGATGCAGGTATCCGGCGCTATCTACCGCCATCGTCAGATAATTGTGTGAATCAAACTCGGTGATATGCGAGTCGCGTTCGCGCTCCGGTAGCCAGAGCCCCTGCGGCTGAAAGGTCTGCCACGGGCCGTCGGGCAGCTCACGCTGGCCCACGGTGATGCGGTGTTCTGCATCATACCAGGCGGCAAACTGGTGGTTGTCATGATTAATCAGACAGTAAAGCACGGTGAAATCTGCGCAGGCGTGGGCCACGGGCGCAACAACGATATCGGTCATCAGACGGTCTCCGGACGGGCAACAAAAGATTTTTTACGACGCAGGAAGAAGGCGGCCAGCACCAGCGCACCGATCGGATGCAGCGTCGCGCCAGCGTATATCGGCATCGAGTAACCGAAGTGGTCGATGATGGTGCCGACAAAGCCGTTAAAGATAATGGAGGTCACGCCGCCCAGCGCGCTCATCACACCGATAGTGGTAGCGATGGCCACGCGTGGTGCCAGCCCGCCCATCATGATGGTGGCCATGCTGAGCCAGGCGGTGCACATAAAGTTAATCACCGTCATGATAGCCACCGCCGCGTAGGCGTTACTGATGGACGGCAGCAGGAACACCAGCGGTGCCAGACAGGTGACGGACCAGATAATGGTTAAGCGAGCACGGGTGGCGTCCATGCCGCGCGCCACCAGACGGTCAGAGGCCCAGCACACCGCCAATACGCCAAAGACGGCAACCAGCGGCGGCAGCCACATCAGCTTGCCAACTTCTGCCAGCGTCAGGCCGATTTTTTCCTGCATAAAGCCGACCTGCCAGTACTGATAGAAGAACCAGAACGGGTCGGTGAGCAGGCGAGCAATCAGCAGCGCCCAGATAGGTTTTGAGGTCAGCACCATCTTGTAGCGTTCAACCAGCGGCACGCTGACAGCGCTAACCTGCACCGTGTCGTCGGCGGCAGGCGGCGTTTTACGGCTGGAGAGATACCACATCACTCCGACCACCACGCCCGCCATTGCTGGGATAAAGAATGCCCAGCGCCAGCCGGTAGAAATGGTCACCCAGGCCACAAACGGCGGCGCCAGGATCAGCCCCAGCGACTGAATAATATTGGTGAGCTGGAAGGCAAAGGCACGCTGCTCGGCGCGAAACCAGGTAAAGACTGCCAGCGTCAGCGCCGGCACAATCCCGGACTCCGCCAGACCTAGCATGACGCGCCCGACGATAAGCCCGGTCATCGAATGCGACAGGCCGGTGATCAGCGTGGCAATCGACATCAATACCATTAGCGCGCACAGCACGTAGCGGCTGCCGAAGCGGTCGACGATGCCGCCGACGAAGAAATACATGAAGGTGTAGGGGATCATAAAGGCGCTGATCAGCACCGAGTAATCGCTGTTATCCAGCCCCAATTCCTGCATCAGCGTGGTTTTGAGGATAGAAACAATTTGCCGGTCGAGCGAAAAGAAAAACAGCACGCAGCCGAGAAGCAGAAGCAGTACCCAGATGAGCAGGGTAAAACCGCCGCGGCCGACCGATTTTTCAGCCTGTTGCATTGTGTTCTCCGGTTTATCGTAGGGATACGAGATAGCCCGGAGTATATCGACGCCGTTCTTTAACGCTGGCGGCAGGGATGAGGAGTGTGATGTGCGGCAATACGCTTTGACCTGAGATGCCACATTGGCGGGAGAAGTGGCACGATTGTGATGCAGCAGCATCGCGCCACGGCGGCGATGCTGCTTGAGTTCAGCGCAGGTTAGCGCCCTTTTGCCAGGTACTGCGCCATTTCGGCTTCCGGCACCATACCGCCGCCGGTCGCCCACACCAGATGGGTGGCGTGATTGAGCTGCTCGGCGCTGAAGCTGTGCATCTGCTGGTAATCCGTGGAGGCACAAACGTGCTGAGGGCCCGCCATGCCGGCCAGCGCCGATGGCTCAAGGCGAATGCCTTCTTCCTGCGCCAGCCAGCCCAGCATGTCGTACATCGTCTGGTCATCGAGGGTGTACAGGCCGTCGAGCAGACGTTCCATCGCCCGGCCGACAAAGCCCGAGGCGCGGCCCACCGCCAGCCCATCCGCCGCCGTCAGGTTGTCGATGCCAATATCTTGCACGGAAATGGTATCGTGCAGCCCGGTATAAATCCCCAGCAGCATGCACGGTGAATGGGTTGGCTCGGCGAAGAAGCAGTGGACGTTATCGCCAAATGCCAGCTTCAGACCAAACGCCACGCCGCCAGGGCCGCCGCCGACGCCGCATGGCAGGTAAACAAACAGTGGATGATCGGCATCCACCGCGCGTCCCTGTTGGGCAAACTGTGCCTTCAGGCGCTGCCCGGCCACCGCATAGCCTAAGAACAGCGTGCGGGAGTTTTCATCATCGATAAAGAAACAGTTCGGATCGGATTCCGCCGCTTTGCGCCCCTGTTCAACCGCCACGCCGTAATCTTCCTCGTATTCGACCACCGTCACGCCGTGGCTGCGCAGTTTGGCTTTTTTCCACGCGCGGGCATCAGCGGACATGTGCACTGTGACGTTAAAGCCGATACGGGCGCTCATGATGCCAATCGACATTCCCAGGTTGCCGGTGGAGCCGACAGCGATGCTGTACTGGCTGAAGAACTGTTTAAACTCGGGTGAAAGCAACACGCGGTAATCGTCTTCGGTGGTCAGCAGACCGGCTTCCAGCGCCAGTTTTTCCGCATGGGTCAGCACTTCATAAATGCCGCCACGCGCTTTAATTGAGCCGGAAATCGGCAGATGGCTGTCTTTCTTCAGCAGCATTTCGCCGCGGATAGGCTGCCCGTACTCTTTTTCCAGCCGCTTTTGCATCAATGGAATGGCGGCCAGCTCGGATTCAATAATACCGCCGGTGGCAGCGGTTTCCGGGAACGCCTGCGCCAGATACGGCGCGAAGCGCGTCAGGCGGGCGTGGGCGTCCTGAACATCGTGCTCGGTCAGGCCAACATACGGTAAACCTTCCGCAAGAGAGGTGGTGCCAGGGTTAAACCAGGCCGTTTCCTTGAGAGCGACCAAGTCTTCCACTACAGGATGCTGGGCGATAAGTGTTTGAATGTTTTCCATAGTCAGTCTCTTTGCGCTTAAATAATAAAGGAAAGCAGGAATGTGCACGCCAGTGCAATAACGGACGCGATAAATGTCGCGGTCGTATAGTATTTGAACGTCTCATTCAGGGTGGCGCCGCAGTACTGCTTCACCAGCCAGAAGAGGGAGTCGGTCACGATCGTGCAGCCAATGGCGCCGGAACCGATGGCAATAGCGATGATCTCCGGGCTAACGTTAGGGTAGAGCGGCAGCATCGGTGCCACGATTGCCGTCGCCCCCATCATCGCCACCGTCGCGGAACCCACCGCGGCATGCAGGATTAACGCCACCAGCCAGGCCAGCAGAATCGGGTGCATATGCATGTTCGAGAGGATGAGCGCGAGCGTATCCGCCAGACCGCTGCTCTTGAGGATAGCGTTGAACGCGCCACCTGCGCCGATAATCAGCAAAATGTTCGCAATGGAGCCAAAACCGTTTTCGGTGTGGGTCAACAGCGCACCCATGCCGATGTGCTGACGCAGGCCGAGAATGTAATAGGCTACGAAAACGGCGATAAACATCGCGGTGATTGGGTTACCAATAAACTCCAGCAGCGTATACACCGTGCTGCCTTTCGCCATGTTCAGCTCTGCGACGGTTTTCACCAGCATCAGGCCAATCGGTAGCAGTATGGTAAACAGCGTTGCGCCTAGCGACGGTAGCGTACTTTCATCGCGCACTTTCAGGTCGGAAAACTCAGCCGGTACGGGCTTAAACGGCAGACGGTTACCGAGGAGTTTCAGGTACAGCGGCCCGCCGATAAGCGATGCCATTAAGCCCACCAGTAAACCGTAGACAATCACGGTGCCAATATCCGCCCCCAGCTTGTTGGCCACAAACAGCGCCGCCGGATGCGGTGGTACCACGCAGTGCACCGCCATCAGCGCCGTACACAGCGGGATAGCCAGCTTCAGCAGTGAAGTATGGGTCTTTTTGGCGATAGAGAATGCCAGCGGAATCAACAGCACCACGCCCACTTCCACAAACAGCGTGATCCCGCAAATCAGACCGACCAGCACCATAATGACGTCGGCGGAAAGCCAGCGGCAGCGTTGCAGCGTCAGGCCGATGCGTTCGGCCGCGCCGGATACTTCCATCATTTTGCCCAGAATGGTCCCGAGGCCGATAACCGCGGCAAGGAAGCCCAGCGTACCGCCGATACCGCTCTCAATGGCATTGACCATATCCAGCGGCCCCATGCCCATCATCGTTCCCACAAAGAAGCTGGCTAACAGCAGCGCCAGAAACGGGTGAAATTTAAACTTCACGATGGTCAAAACGATTAACACGATGCTTATCAGCAGCGTGCTCACAACCCAGATTTGAGAGTGCATAACTCACCTTGCCCTGTGATTAACCTGGGGTTATTGGACAAAAATAGGGCACGGTCTGACAAACGATATAAATCCCCCTTCACATGAGCCAGATTGCATCAAATGGGTGATTTACGTCTAATTACGCTGCCTTTATGCGATATGATTCACTCTGCGTCACCTTTAAGCTGATTTTTAGCGCGGGATTTTTTACACTTCGGCGAAGATAAATCAGGATGAAAAAGGTGAGTATGGATCCCCTGCGCGAGGTCAGAAATCGGCTGCTTAACGGCTGGCAGCTGTCGAAGCTGTATACCTTTGAAGTGGCGGCCCGGCACCAGTCATTTGCACTGGCGGCGGATGAGCTGTCATTAAGCCCCAGCGCCGTTAGCCACCGGATTAACCAGCTGGAAGAGGAGTTAGGCATTCAGCTGTTTGTCCGTTCGCACCGCAAGGTGGAGCTTACCCACGAAGGCAAACGGGTGTTTTGGGCGCTGAAATCGTCGCTGGATACGCTCAACCAGGAGATTCTTGATATCAAAAATCAGGAGCTCTCGGGGACGCTCACCGTCTACTCGCGGCCCTCTATCGCCCAGTGCTGGCTGGTTCCGGCACTCGGTGACTTTACCCGTCGCTACCCGTCCATTTCACTGACCATCCTGACCGGAAATGACAACGTCAACCTGCAGCGTGCCGGGGTCGATCTGGCGCTCTATTTTGACGATGCGCCGTCCGCGCAGCTCACGCACCATTTCCTGATGGATGAAGAAATTTTACCGGTATGCAGCCCGGAATACGCCCGTCGCAATGATCTGATGGGCACATTGGTGAACTTGCCGCACTGTACGCTGCTGCACGACAGACAGGCATGGAGTAATGATTCAGGGACCGATGAATGGCACAGCTGGGCGCAGCAATATGCGGTAAATTTGCCGACATCGTCTGGCATTGGTTTCGATCGTTCTGATTTAGCGGTGATTGCGGCGATGAACCATATCGGCGTGGCGATGGGCCGAAAGCGGCTGGTGCAAAAACGTCTCGACAGCGGCGAGCTGGTGGCTCCGTTTGGTGATAAAGCGCTGAAATGTCATCAGCATTATTACGTCACCACGCTGCCCGGCAGGCAGTGGCCGAAAATCGAGGCGTTTATTGGTTGGCTTCAGGAACAGGTTAAATAAGCGGATATAGATTCGCGTTTATGCCGGGTGGCGGCTCCGCCTTACCCGGCCTACTCACGGCCTTTGTAGGCCTGATAAGCGAAGCGCCATCAGGCAGTGTGACGGTATTACACCGCCTGGCCTTGCTGCGCAAAGCGCGATGCCAGCGGCAGCCAGCAGAGGAAAATCAGCAGCCCCATCAGCGTCATCAGCAGCCCGATGCTGGCCTGTCCGGTTTGCGGCATCATTGCCGACAGCCAGGCGAGCACGCCGGAGCCGATATTCTGCAAGCCGCCCACCAGCGCCCCCGCGGTACCGGCAAGAAATGGGAAGGGCTCCATCGCACCGCTGGTCGCCAGCGGGAACAGCATCCCCGCGCCGAAGAAAAACAGCGCCGCGGGCACCAGCAGCGTCCAGATATTCATCACCCCGAACAGGCCTGGGATCCACATCATCACGCCCGCTGCCAGACAGCACACCACCGACTGCCACATCAGCGTCGGGAAGCGTTTTTTCGGCCGCCCGGCAAACCAGGCGCCAAAGAACGCCGCCGGAATCGGCAGGATAAACAGGATACTGACCATCAGGCTGCTTAAGCCCAGCACGCCGCCCATCAGCACGCCGGAGCTGGCTTCAAATACCGCGATACCCGCCAGGCCGCCAATCAGCATCATCAGGTAGCAGTTAAAGCCGCTGTTGCCGAACAGCGTTTTGTAGTTGCTGATAAGCCGGGTTTTCGGTGCGCCGGTTGGGCGCGTTTCCGGCATCCAGCGCGCCATGCTGAAGGTAACACCGGCGCAGAGCACCAGCAGGAAGCCGTAACAGGCGCGCCAGTTGATCAGCGTCTCCAGCACGCCGCCAATCAGCGGCGCCAGCAGCGGGCTGACCAGAATCCCCATGTTTAACAGGCTGTTGGCATGACGAAGCTGGCTGCCCTCATACAGGTCACGCGGTAGCGTACGCGCCATCACGCCGCCCACGCCGGTGCCCATCCCCTGCATGGCGCTAGCAACAATCAGCACCGTCAGGCTGTGCGTGGTGATGGCAACCAGCGTCGCCAGCATAAAAATCGACATCCCGACCAGGATCACCGGGCGGCGCCCTACGCGGTCAGAGAGCGGGCCGTAGAACAGCTGCGAAACGCCATAGGTCAGCAGATAGGCCGCCATGACGCTCTGCACCGCCCCTTCGCGGACGTTGAGGTCGTTCGCCATCTGCGCAATTGCAGGAATATAAATGGTCTGCGCCATCTGACCGACGGCGACGAGCAACACCAGCATCACCAGGATATTGACGTTTCTATCTCTTTTCATTTCGCTGATAACTTTATAAAAATTGGGTTTATAAGAATAAATGTCCAGGAATTGCGCTAAAAGCGAGAGGAATCTACCACAATGAGGTGGCGATTTAATCACATGCCATGTAAATGAAATGTGTGATGCAGGCAGGATTTATACACGTAAACGGCAACAATAGTTGCCAGTTTAGTCAGGAGAGGCGCAGCAGTATGGCACCCGCAGCGATGCCGCCAGCGGCCACCAGCCGCAGCCCAGCCACCCGCTCTTTGAGCAGCAGCCAGGCAATTAGCGCACCGAACAGAATCGAGCTTTCGCGCAGCGCGGCGACCACCGCCAGCGGTGCCTGGGTCATCGCCCATAGCGCCAGGCCGTAGGAGCCCATCGTCCCCATGCCGCCCAGCAGGCCTTTCTTCCAGTGCTGCACCAGATAGCGTGACGCTTCGCGGCGGCGAGCGATCATCGCCCAGCACAGCAGGCTGGAGCCGTTAAGGAAAAACGACCACAGCGTATAGCCCAGCGCGGTCTCTGAGAGGCGCACGCCGGTACCGTCGATCAGGGTGTAACCGGCAATCACCACGGCGTTCATCAACGCCAGCACCACGCCACGCTGCGAGCTGGAGCGGCTGTTAAATGCCATCGCCAGGATCGCCGTACAGATGACCGCAATGCCACCCCAGGCCAGCGTTGAAAGATGATCGCCAAGAAACAGCACGCTGATGATGGCGACCAGCAATGGCGCGGTACCGCGCATCAGCGGGTAGGTCTGGCTCATATCGGAAATCTGATAGGTCTTCGCCACCAGTACGGTGTAAATCACCTGCAAGACGGTGGAGGCGACCATAAACGGCACGCTGGCTGCTGAGGGGGCAGGGGCAAAGGGCAAAAGCAGTAGTGCGATGAGCGCGGCGGAGCCGGTGACGCCGATAGCCGAATAGAGCTTGTCGTTTCCCGCCTTAACGATGGCGTTCCAGCTGGCGTGTAAAAGTGCGGCAAACAGCAAAATACAGAAAACAGAAAGCGTCATGATAATGCGTTGCTCAGGGAGATTTCACCAAAATTTAACACAGCCGACGGGCGGTGACCAAGGCCAGAAATAGGGGAAGAATGGGACAGTCTGGATAATTTCCCTGAATGCAATAATGTGATCTTTGCTGCATTTTTGTGCGGATGAAAATATTTCCATTGTCAGCCGAAAAAAGCTGTGTTTGTATAAATTCACTAAACGAATTGAGAGAAGACCCTTAATGACCCCATCAATGCTGACTTCGACCCTACTAAAAACCGCGCTACCAGCCGCGGTGGTCGTCGTGCGTGTGGTGGTGGTCGTCGGCAATGCGCCGTAGGGTCAGGAACACACACGATTCCAAACCCCGCCGGCGCAAACCGGGCGGGGTTTTTAGTTTCTAGCCCCCTCCGGATAGTCGGCCCAGAATAAGAAGGACTGGAGCATGGCAAGTTCGGGCACAACATCACAGACCACGCGTTTTACCGGCGCGCAATTAATCGTTCATTTACTGGAACGTCAGGGTATCACCATGGTCACCGGCATCCCCGGCGGCACGGTGCTTCCGCTGTATGACGCCTTAAGCCAGAGCACGCAGATCCGCCATATTCTGGCGCGACACGAGCAGGGCGCGGGCTTTATCGCTCAGGGCATGGCGCGTACCCATGGCAAACCGGCGGTGTGCATGGCCTGTAGCGGGCCGGGCGCGACCAACCTGGTGACCGCCATTGCCGACGCGCGCCTCGACTCTATTCCGCTGGTGTGTATCACCGGCCAGGTAGCCTCCTCGTTAATCGGCACCGACGCGTTCCAGGAAGTCGACACCTACGGTATCTCTATCCCCATCACTAAGCACAACTATTTAGTCCGTAACATCAATGAATTACCTCAGGTTATTGCTGATGCTTTCCGGATTGCCCAGTCTGGCCGCCCAGGCCCGGTGTGGATAGACATTCCTAAGGACGTTCAGACGGCGGAAATCGACATCAGTGAGCTGCCGGAACCCGGTGGCCGTGCGGCAACGCCAGAATTTAGCGCTGAGAGCGTGAGCGAAGCGGCGGCGATGATCAACGCGGCGCAGCGCCCGGTGCTCTATCTGGGCGGCGGCGTGATCAATGCCCCGGATCGCGTGCGCGAGCTGGCGGAAAAAGCTAACCTGCCGACCACCATGACCCTGATGGCGCTGGGCATGCTGCCAAAAGCGCACCCGCTGTCATTAGGTATGCTGGGGATGCACGGCGCGCGCAGCACCAACTTCATTTTGCAACAGTCTGATTTACTGGTAGTTTTAGGGGCGCGTTTTGATGACCGGGCAACCGGTAAAGTGGCGGAGTTCTGCCCGAACGCGAAGATTATCCACGTTGATATCGACCGCGCCGAGCTGGGTAAAATCAAACAGGCTCACGTGGCGATTCAGGCGGATGTGGACGACGTGCTGGCCCAGCTGCTGCCGCAGATTGACGCGCAGCCGCGCGATGCGTGGCGCAGTAAAGTAGCGGAACTGCAGCAGGAATTCCCCGGTGCGATTCCGCCGTCGGGCGACCCGCTCAGCCATTATGGCCTGATCAACGCCGTTGCCGCCTGTGTGGATGACAGTGCGATTATCACCACCGACGTTGGTCAGCACCAGATGTGGACGGCGCAGGCTTACCCGCTGAACCGTCCTCGCCAGTGGCTGACCTCCGGCGGCCTCGGCACCATGGGCTTTGGCCTGCCTGCGGCTATCGGTGCGGCGCTGGCGAACCCGGATAAAAAAGTGCTGTGCTTCTCCGGCGACGGCAGCCTGATGATGAATATTCAGGAGATGGCGACGGCGGCAGAAAACCAGCTGGATGTGAAAATCATCCTGATGAACAACGAAGCGCTGGGGCTGGTGCATCAGCAGCAAAGCCTGTTCTACAAACAGGGTGTATTTGCCGCCACCTACCCAGGCATGATTAACTTTATGCAGATTGCCGCCGGTTTCGGTCTGGAAACCTGCGATTTGAACAATGAAGCTGACCCGCAGGCGGCGCTGCAGGCGATTATCAATCGTCCGGGCCCGGCGTTGATTCACGTGCGCATCGACGCCGAAGAAAAAGTGTATCCGATGGTGCCGCCGGGTGCGGCAAATACCGAAATGGTGGGGGAATAAGCCATGCAACAACAAACACATGACAACGTTATTCTGGAACTCACCGTGCGCAACCACCCGGGCGTAATGACCCACGTCTGCGGGCTTTTTGCCCGTCGCGCCTTCAACGTGGAAGGTATTCTCTGTCTACCGATTCATGACAGCGATAAGAGCCGCATTTGGCTATTGGTTAACGACGATCAGCGACTAGAGCAGATGATTAGCCAGATAGACAAGCTGGAAGACGTGGTGAAGGTTACCCGCAACCAGTCCGACCCGTCGATGTTCAACAAGATAAGCGTCTTCTTCGAGTAATCCGCTCAAGACTTGAACAGCCGCGCGCTTATCGTTAAGGTAGGCGCGTTTTTTTTACCCGCCAGGATGGAATCCATGATCACCGTTGCCCTTATCGACGACCACACTATCGTCCGCTCCGGCTTTGCCCAACTGCTCGGCCTTGAACCTGATTTGCAGGTGGTTGGCGAGTTTGGCTCCGGGCGTGAGGCGCTGGCGGGGCTACCGGGGCGCGGCGTGCAGGTCTGTATCTGCGATATCTCGATGCCGGATATCTCCGGCCTTGAGCTGCTCAGCCAGCTGCCGAAAGGCATGGCCATTATCATGCTCTCCGTTCACGACAGCCCGGCGCTGGTCGAACAGGCGCTGAACGCGGGCGCGCGCGGGTTTCTCTCCAAACGCTGTAGCCCGGACGAACTGATTGCCGCGGTGCACACCGTGGCGACCGGTGGCTGCTACTTAACGCCGGATATCGCCGTCAAGCTGGCGGCAGGCCGTCAGGATCCGCTGACCAAGCGCGAACGCCAGGTGGCGGAGAAGCTGGCGCAGGGGATGGCGGTAAAAGAGATCGCCGCCGAGCTGGGTTTGTCGCCGAAAACGGTGCACGTTCATCGCGCTAACCTGATGGAAAAGCTGGGCGTCAGCAACGACGTCGAGCTGGCGCGCCGCATGTTTGACGGCTGGTGATGAATACCCTCTTTTCGCGGTGCATTACCGTTGTCGCCTGTTTCTTTATCTTCTCCGCCGCGTGGTTCTGCCTGTGGAGCATCAGCCTGCACCTTGTGGAGCGCCCGGCGCTGGCGGTGCTGCTGTTCCCGTTTGGCCTGCGTCTGGGGCTGATGCTGCAATGCCCGCGCGGCTACTGGCCGGTGCTGGTGGGCGCAGAGTGGCTGCTGATTTACTGGCTGGCGCAGGAAGTGGCGCTGGATCACGCGTTATTATTGATGACCGGAAGCGCGCTGACGCTGCTGCCGGTGGCGCTGACTTCCCGCTATCGCCATCAGCGCGACTGGCGCACGCTGCTGCTCCAGGGCGCGGCGCTGACTGCGGCGGCGCTGCTGCAATCGTTGCCCTGGCTGTGCCAAGGGGAAGCGGCGCTTAACGCCCTACTGTTGACCTTAACCGGCGGGCTGACGCTGGCCCCTATCTGCCTCGTGTTCTGGCACTATCTCACCAGCACCACCTGGCTGCCGCTTGGCCCGGCGCTGGTGTCGCAGCCGGTGAACTGGCGCGGGCGGCATCTGGTCTGGTATCTGCTGCTGTTTACCGTCAGCCTGTGGCTGCAGCTCGGTTTACCCGCAGAATTCTCGCGCTTTACCCCATTCTGTCTCGCGTTACCGATCATCGCGCTGGCCTGGCACTACGGCTGGCAGGGGGCCTTGATTGCGACCCTGATGAACGCCATCGCCCTGATTGCCAGCCAGACCTGGCACGATCACCCCGTTGATTTACTGCTCTCGCTGCTGGCTCAAAGCCTGACCGGGCTGCTGCTTGGCGCGGGTATTCAGCGGCTGCGCGAGCTTAACCAGTCGCTGCAAAACGAACTGGCGCGCAACCATCGGCTGGCGGAGCGCCTGCTGGAGACCGAAGAGAGCGTGCGCCGCGATGTAGCGCGCGAGCTGCATGACGATATCGGCCAGACCATCACCGCCATTCGTACTCAGGCGGGCATTGTGCAGCGTCTGGCCCCGGAGAACGCGGGCGTGAAGCAGAGCGGGGCGCATATCGAGCAGCTTTCGCTGGGCGTTTACGATGCCGTGCGCCGCCTGCTGGGTCGGCTGCGCCCACGCCAGCTTGACGACCTCACGCTGGAACAGGCTATTCGCTCGCTGATGCGCGAAATGGAACTGGAAAGCCGGGGTATTGTCAGCCACCTCGACTGGCGAATTGATGAATCAACGCTGAGCGAAAGCCAGCGGGTGACGCTGTTCCGCGTCTGCCAGGAAGGGCTCAACAACATTGTGAAACACGCCAACGCCAGCGCGGTCACGTTGCAGGGCTGGCAACAGGATGAACGGCTGATGCTGGTGATGGAAGACGACGGCAGCGGCCTGCCGCCGGGCTCGAATCAACAGGGTTTTGGCCTCACCGGCATGCGTGAGCGCGTGACCGCACTCGGCGGCTCGCTCACTATCTCCTGCATGCACGGCACGCGGGTCAGCGTCTCTTTGCCTCTGCGCTACGTGTAAGGAACGGCGATGTTTCAATTTCTCAAGGCTCCGGCTAACGCACCGCGCATCACCGATAAGCAGGAAGTGGATGCGCAATATCGCTACTGGCGGCGGCATATTCTGCTGACCATCTGGCTTGGCTACGCGCTGTTTTACTTCACCCGCAAAAGTTTCAACGCCGCGGTGCCGGAGATTCTCACCACTGGCGTGCTGACCCGCAGCGATATTGGCCTGCTGGCGACGCTGTTTTACATCACCTACGGGCTGTCGAAGTTTATCTCCGGTATCGTCAGCGACCGCTCCAACGCCCGCTATTTTATGGGCATCGGGCTGATTGCCACCGGAGTCGTCAATATTCTGTTTGGCTTCTCGACTTCGCTGTGGGCCTTTGCTCTGCTGTGGGCGCTGAACGCCTTCTTCCAGGGCTGGGGTGCGCCGGTCTGCGCCCGCTTACTTACCGCCTGGTACTCGCGCAACGAGCGCGGCGGCTGGTGGGCTATCTGGAATACCGCGCATAACGTCGGCGGGGCGCTGATCCCTATCGTGATGGGCGCTGCGGCGCTGCATTACGGCTGGCGTGCGGGGATGACCATCGCGGGAACCATGGCGATTGTGGTCGGCCTGTTTCTCTGCTGGCGGCTGCGCGACCGTCCGCAGGCCATTGGGCTGCCGCCGATTGGCGACTGGCGGCACGACGAGCTGGAGATTGCTCAGCAGCAGGAAGGTGCCGGGCTGACGCGCAAAGAGATCTTCACCCGTTATGTGCTGCTCAACCCCTACATCTGGCTGCTGTCGTTGTGCTATGTGCTGGTGTATGTGGTGCGCGCGGCGATCAACGACTGGGGCAATCTGTACATGTCCGAAACGCTGGGCGTCGATCTGGTGACGGCGAATACGGCGGTCACGATGTTTGAGCTAGGCGGGTTTATCGGTGCGCTGGTGGCGGGCTGGGGCTCGGACAAACTGTTTAACGGCAACCGTGGGCCGATGAACCTGATTTTCGCCGCCGGGATTTTACTCTCGGTGGGCTCGCTGTGGCTGATGCCGTTCGCCAGCTACGTGATGCAGGCGGCGTGCTTTTTCACCACCGGATTCTTCGTTTTCGGCCCGCAGATGCTTATCGGCATGGCGGCGGCGGAGTGCTCGCACAAAGAGGCGGCGGGCGCGGCTACCGGCTTCGTTGGGTTGTTTGCCTACCTCGGCGCGTCGCTTTCCGGCTGGCCGCTGGCGAAGGTGATGGAAGTGTGGCACTGGACGGGCTTTTTCGTGGTGATTGCCATCGCGGCGGGCATCTCCGCGCTGCTGCTGCTGCCGTTCTTAAACGCCCAGGCGCCGCGAGAAGCGTGACCCGCCTCACCTTTCTAAGACGAATGACCTAAAACTAGGAAATTTTCCCGGTTTCACCTGGACGCTGTCTCAGGCGTGCTTCCCGGCTGATTTTTACAATGTCTGCCATTCGCAGGTACCAAAAATTAGCTCGGGAGTGTCCTATGCTGGCCTTTCTAAACCAGGTGCGCAAGCCGACCCTGGATCTGCCGCTCGACGTGCGGCGCAAAATGTGGTTCAAACCGTTCATGCAGTCCTACCTGGTGGTCTTTATCGGCTACCTGACGATGTATCTGATTCGTAAGAACTTTAACATCGCGCAGAACGACATGATCTCCACCTACGGGCTGAGCATGACCCAGCTCGGGATGATTGGCCTCGGCTTCTCGATCACCTACGGCGTGGGTAAAACGCTGGTCTCCTACTATGCCGACGGCAAGAACACCAAGCAGTTCCTGCCGCTGATGCTGATCCTCTCCGCCATCTGTATGCTTGGCTTCAGCGCCAGCATGGGGCCGGGCTCAATCAGCCTGTTCCTGATGATCGCGTTCTACGGCCTGAGCGGTTTCTTCCAGAGTACCGGCGGCTCGTGCAGCTACTCGACCATCACCAAGTGGACGCCTCGTCGCAAGCGCGGTTCTTACCTGGGCATGTGGAATATCTCCCACAACCTGGGCGGTGCGGGTGCGGCGGGCGTGGCGCTGTTCGGGGCTAACGTCCTGTTCGACGGTCACGTGATCGGCATGTTTATCTTCCCGTCGATCATCGCGCTGATTGTGGGCGTTATCGGCCTGCGTTTTGGTAGCGACTCCCCGGAATCTTATGGCCTCGGTAAAGCGGAAGAGCTGTTCGGTGAAGAGATCAGCGAAGAGGACAAAGAGACCGAAGATAACGACATGACCAAGTGGCAGATCTTTGTGGAGTACGTGCTGAAAAACAAAGTGATCTGGCTGCTGTGCTTCTCCAACATCTTCCTGTATGTGGTGCGTATCGGTATCGACCAGTGGTCTACGGTCTACGCCTTCCAGGAGTTGAAGCTCTCTAAAGAGGTGGCGATTCAGGGCTTTACCCTGTTTGAAGTCGGCGCGCTGGTGGGCACCCTGCTGTGGGGCTGGCTCTCTGACCTCGCCAACGGCCGTCGTGCGCTGGTGGCGTGCGTGGCGCTGGCCTTAATCATCGCGACGCTGGGCGTTTACCAGCATGCCAGCAACCAGTACGTCTATCTGGCCTCGCTGTTTGCCCTCGGCTTCCTGGTCTTTGGCCCGCAGCTGTTGATTGGCGTGGCGGCAGTTGGCTTCGTACCGAAAAAAGCGATCGGCGCCGCCGATGGTATCAAAGGCACCTTCGCCTATCTGATTGGCGACAGCTTCGCCAAGCTGGGTCTGGGGATGATTGCTGACGGCACGCCAATCTTCGGCCTCACCGGCTGGGCGGGTACCTTCGCCGCGCTGGATACTGCCGCTATCGGCTGTATCTGCCTGATGGCCATCGTCGCGGTGTTTGAAGAACGTAAAATTCGCCGTGAGAAGAAGATTCAGCAGTTAAAAATGGCGTAAGTGTGTTTGGTAACTTCTTTGCCCGGTTCTGCACCGGGCTTTTTTATGCCTGCTGGCTGGTCTCATGCAGCAATTCACGCAGCCACTGCTGCGCCGGGTCGCGATGATTACGCTCGTGCCAGGACATATTTTTGGTAAAACCGTGAATCGCCACCGGCGGCTCCTGCACGCAGATTGACGCGCGTGCGCTGGCAAGGCGGCTCGGTACCACGGCAATCATGTCGCTGATGGCCAGCACTTCCGGCAGCACCAGGAAGCTGCTCACCGACAGCCCTACCCGGCGCTTGCGGCCCACCTTTGCCAGCGCGTCATCGGTCACTCCCCAGAAACTTTCTCCCTCGTAAGAGACCAGAATATGCTCCAGCGCGCAGAAGCGGTCGAGGCTGAGCGGCGCTCGGGCGTCGGGATGGTCGGCGCGCAGCATGCAGACGTAGCGCTCCTCATACAGCGTGCGGCTGTGCAAGTCGCCAGGCGTGGTGCTGGGGGTCAGCAGCGCGAGGTCGATTTTCCCCTGCTCAAACTGCGTGGTTAGTCGCTCCGGTTCGACGGGGATCACCCGGACGCGAATCATCGGTGCGCGCACCTTCAGGGCGGCGATAAACGGCACCACTACGGCTTTGAGCGCATAGTCAGTCGCAGCGAGGGTGAAAGTGAAGTCGGCGGTGAGCGGGTCGAACTGCGCGGGCTGTAGCAGCGTGTTGATATCGTTCAGGATCTGTTTGACTACCGGCGCCAGCTGCTGGGCGCGCAGCGTCGGCACCATGCCGTGCGGAGCGCGGATAAACAGCGGATCGCCAAAATTGTCCCGCAGCCGGGTCAACATTCCGCTGACGGCGGGCTGGGTCAGCGACAGCCGCGCGGCCGCTCGCGTCACGCTGCGTTCATCGAGCAGCGCATCCAGCGTTTTCAGCAGGTTGAGGTCGAGGGTTCTGAGATCCGGTTTCATCGGTGGCTTCCTTCAGGGAGGTAACGCACATTATGGCATGTTCGATTATCGACAGGGCGCAAAATCCCATTATCATGTCGGGGTTTAGCTAAGGTGAGAGCGTGCATGATCTGGTTGATTCTGGCCACTCTGGTGGTGGTGTTTGTTGTAGGATTTCGGATCCTGACCTCAAGTTCCCGACGGGCGATTCGCCGTCTTAGTGAGCGGCTCGGTATTACCCCGGAGCCGGTAGAGTCGATGGTAGACCAGCTTGGGAAAGCGCAGGGCGAAGAATATTTACGCTATCTGGAGCGGCCGAACGAAGCGCATTTGCAGAATGCGGCGCAGATGCTGCTGATCTGGCAGGTGTGCATTGTCGACGGCAGTGAAGTGAATATGCTGAGCTGGCACCGGCGGCTGCAAAAAGCCCGCCTGGCGGCGCCGATTACCGACGCCCAGATACGTCTGGCGCTGAGCTTCCTGCGCGAGCTGGAGCCGGAAATCAGCGAACTGAACGCTTTCCAGTACCGCTATAACGCGCTGTTCCATGATGAAAACGGTGTGCACTGGCTGCATTGATATCATGTTGTGTGATGTTGTTTATCAACATTGATGATTATATTTATATCACTTCTGCGCGCATGATTTACCTCGTCAACATCATTACTCACGAGGTTCATCATGAAACAGTCAATGCAGCAAAGCGCTATCGTCTGGCCGGAAGGTTATCTGCCGGGCACCACCGACAACTTTGCTTCTAACGAAATTATCGTCAGCGGCCTGACCGCCAAACAGATTTGGGCGCAGCTTGATGACACCACGCTGTGGCCAACCTACTACAGCAACGTAGCGGATATTCATTTCCACGACGGCAGCGGCCCGATGCTGAGCGCTAACGCCCGCTTCCGTTTCTCTACCTTCGGCTTCCCGATTGAAGCGCAAATCACCGAATACGTCCCACCGGTCGACGGCGAAGCGGCGCGCATTGCCTGGCACGGCTGGGCGGAAGGTGATGCCACCACCCGGCTGGACGTGATCCACGCCTGGCTGTTCGAAGACCTGCCGGGTAACCGCGTACGCATCCTGACGCAGGAATCACAGATTGGCGTCCCGGCGCAGGAGCTGGCGCGCACCGTGCCGAACCCGATGATTAACGGTCATCAGGAGTGGATTACCGGGCTGGTGAAATCGGCGCGCGGGGAGTGAGTTTGTGGGTGCCGGATAAGGCGAAGCCGCCATCCGGCACGCTCACTACATCAATACTTTCAAGCCGTGTTTTTGCACAACGCTCAGCAGCTTCAGTGACATCCCGCTTGGGCGCTTAGCGCCGGTTTCCCATTTTTGCACGGTGGATACGCTGGTATTCAGGTAACGGGCAAAAACGGGTTGGCTGACGTTAAGTTCTTCCCTTAATGCTTTTATTTCAATAGGTTGTAGGCTTTCTACGCGGCTCAAACAGGCCGCATCAAAGCTGCGCATGGTTTCCTGAGGGATGGCATCCACGCTAAATAACCCAGAAGCCGCGCTATGAATGGCTTCGAAGGCAGGGCTTTTGAATTTAGTTTTTGCTGTCATGGAGTACCTCGACCAGTTCTTTGCTGTGAATTAATGCGGTAATTTGAGGAGCGGTGAGGCAAGCGTAGTGTTTTGCCAGCTCACGAAACCCCGCCAATTCTCGATAGCTGATATTTGCCATATCCTGCTTGGCATACAGGAATGTGTAAAACCAGTGTTCTCCGCCTTTCGCCAGAACGATTGCACGATCCCGGTTCTGATTGAGACGTTTTTTATAAACTCCCCCGCCGAGATTATCCGCTTTTCCCTGGAGCACGGCTTTAATCGCTTCGCTTAACTCATCGTCTTTTATCGCGTGGGATTTCGCTTCCCTGTTGAACCACTTGGTTTTGAAGATTCGCATCGGTTTGACGTCCTGTCATTAAAAGTATAGCACTTGGTGCCACACTATGTGTGAATCGTTATTTTTGCACGCGGGAATAAAGCGATCTTTCTCAATGCTCGAGTCGCTTCGCAAAATGTCATGCAACGATGTTGGTTGCCAAAACGTTAAATCCATCACACTTAAGATGTTACACTGCGCATCCTTTCCGCAAAAACACCGCGCAGGTAACAAAAAAATGAGTGAGCATAGTGAAGCAAAGCCCCGCACAGAGGGCGTTCTGCGGCCGAACTGGTCGGCGGTTTTTGCCGTGGCGTTTTGTGTGGCCTGCCTGATTACCGTGGAATTTTTACCCGTCAGCCTGCTAACGCCGATGGCGGAAGATCTGGGGATTTCTGAAGGCGTGGCCGGTCAGTCGGTCACCGTAACTGCGTTCGTCGCCATGTTCTCCAGCCTGTTTGTCACGCAGATTATCGGTAGCCTCGATCGTCGCTACGTGGTGATTCTATTTTCCGTTCTGTTGACGCTCTCCTGCCTGCTGGTCTCGTTTGCCAATTCGTTTACGCTGCTGCTGTTGGGTCGCGCCTGTCTGGGGCTGGCGCTGGGCGGCTTCTGGGCGATGTCGGCCTCGCTGACGATGCGCCTGGTACCGGCACGAACGGTGCCGAAAGCGCTGTCGGTTATCTTTGGTGCGGTCTCTATCGCGCTGGTGATTGCCGCGCCGCTCGGCAGCTTCCTGGGCGGCATTATTGGTTGGCGCAACGTGTTCAACGCGGCGGCGGTGATGGGCGTGGTGTGCATCTTTTGGGTGGTGAAAGCGCTGCCGTCGCTGCCGGGGGAACCGGCGCACCACAAGCAGAATATGTTTAGCCTGCTGCAGCGTCCCGGCGTGATGGCGGGGATGATTGCCATCTTTATGTCCTTTGCCGGGCAGTTCGCCTTCTTCACCTATATTCGCCCAATCTATATGAACCTGGCGGGCTTTGACGTCGACGGCCTGACCTTAGTGCTGTTGAGCTTCGGTATTGCCAGCTTTGTTGGCACGTCGTTCTCGGCGGTTATCCTGAAGCGTTCGGTCAAACTGGCGCTGGCCGGTGCACCGTTGATTCTGGCGATAAGTGCGCTGGTACTGGCGCTGTGGGGAAGCGAAAAGACCGTAGCGGCAGGTATTGCCATTATCTGGGGGCTGGCGTTCGCGCTGGTACCGGTAGGCTGGTCAACGTGGATCACCCGCTCGCTGGCCGATCAGGCGGAGAAAGCCGGGTCGATTCAGGTAGCGGTTATCCAACTGGCGAATACCTGCGGGGCGGCGATTGGCGGTTTAGCGCTGGACCGTCTGGGGCTGACGTCACCGCTGATGCTCTCCGGGACGTTGATGCTGCTGACCGCGCTGCTGGTGACGGCGAAGGTACGGATTAAATAACCGCGCGGTTGAATAATCGTGTAGCCCGGCCAAGCGAAGCGCCGCCGGGAACGGCGCCGATGTCACCTCTTTACGGGCGTTCGCCTTTCGCCAGACGCGCATTAATCTCGGCAATCACCCCTGGTAAATCCGCCAGCGAATCCACCACGTAATGCGCCCCGGCAGCATACAGCTTGCTGGCGGCGTGCTCGCGGCGGGTAGCCATCTCTGCAACGCCCATCTCCTGATACTCCTCCCACGTCGCCCCGAACTCATTGCCCGACACCGCAAGCCCTACGGTCCACATCCCGGCATTCAGCCCCTCGGTAATGCCCGGCGCGGCATCGTCCACCTTCACGCAGTGGCCGACCGAATCGATACCCAGCGTAATCACGTTTTGCAGCGCCATCCACGGCCCCGGACGGCCGCCCGCCGCGAGATCGTCGGTGGCAACCCAGCAATCCGGCGCATAGCCGTGCTCGGCGGCGGCAGGCACCAGGCGTTCCATTACCGCACGCGGGTAGCCGGAGCAGGAGCCAATTTTAATACCGGCGTTACGCAATGCCGCAATGGTGTCGACAACTCCGGCGATCGGCGCGGAAAAATCGACAACTTTGGCAATTTGCAGCGGCATAAAGGTGGCGTAAATCTCATCGATATCTGCCGCATTCATCGCGCGGCCAAACTTCGCCTGCCAGCGGGCATCCACGGACGGCAGTTTGCCCAGCGCTTCAATATGTTGCCACTTGCCAAGCCCCATCGGCACACGCGCTTCGGCGAGGGTTATCTCCACGCCAAACGCCCGGCGGAAGGCTTCGACAAAAATCTGCGTCGGCGCAAAGGAGCCGAAATCAACGGTAGTACCTGCCCAATCGAGAATAACGGCGTTAATACGGTTCATGATGTCTCCTTATTTTGTCCAGTACATCGCATGGCGAACGGCGGTAAGCAGGGCGGTGATATCGGCTTCATACACTTCGCCGATGTTGCCAATACGGAAGCAGTCGCTCTGCGACACCTTGCCCGGATAGATAACAAACCCCTGATCTTTCAGGCGGCTATAAAACGCTTTAAAGCGGTACTGCGGGTTTTCAGGTGAATAGAACGCGGTGATGATCGGTGAATGCAGCGCATCGTCCAACAGGGTGGTAAAGCCCAGTTCCCGCATTCCGGCCACCAGGCTGCGCTGGTTCTGCTGATAGCGCTGATAGCGCGCCGCCACGCCGCCTTCTTCCGCCAGCTCCTTCAGCGCCTGAGCAAACGCCAGCACGGTATGGGTTGGCGAGGTGAAGCGCCATTTACCGTGGTTATCTTCCATGCAGCGCCACTGGGCGTAGAGATCCAGCGACAGCGAGCGGGAGCGGCCTTTGCACGCGGCGAGTTTGTCCGCGCGGGCAATTACGAAGGCAAAGCCCGGCACGCCCTGAATACATTTGTTGGCGGAGCTAATCAGGAAATCGATATTCAGCTCGGCAATATCCATTGGAATACCGCCGAAGCTGCTCATCGCGTCTACGATATAGGTTTTGCCATACTGACGGGCCAGCACGCCGACCTCGTCAATCGGGTTGAGCATCCCGGTGGTGGTTTCGCTGTGCACCATCGCGATATGGGAGATCGTCGGGTCGGTTTTGAGGATCAGCTCGATCGCCTGCACGTCCGGGCGGGATACTTCGCCGCAGTCATAGGCGTGATGGGCGATATCCATCATTCCCGCCATCTCCACCATGCGAGCGCCGTAGGCACCGTTGCTGACAATCAGCACCTTATCCTGTTTGCCGAGCGCGCTGCCCAGCACCGCTTCCACGGCGTAGCTGCCGCTGCCCTGCAAGAGTACAGAGGTGTAGCCTTCAGAAGCTGTTGCCAGCGCGGTCAGCTGCTGGCGGATAGATTCCACCACGCCGATATTGTAATCATCGTCCCAGGTGCAGCTATCGAACAGCATCGCTTCTTTCACGGTGCGTGAGGTGGTCAGTGGGCCGGGGGTCAGCAGCAGATAGTTACGCGAAGTCATGTTATTTACCTTTGGTCTATACCAGATTTGCATTTATCATGACGATCTTTTCGGCATAGGGTCAAAGGGAAAATGGCTCTGCAACAAAAAATTCATCTGCGTCTGTATAATGGCGGCAGAGAAAAGTGACAGCGAGTGACTATGAAAGCGATTCCGGGCGATATCCCACAGTACCTGTTGATCAAGGCGCAGCTGCAGGCGCGCATCCAGAGCGGTGCGTTGAAAAGCGGTGATAAGCTGCCGTCTGAGCGCGAACTGTGCGCGATCTTCAACACCACGCGTATCACCATTCGCGAAAGCCTGGCGCAGCTTGAGGCCAGCGGGCTTATCTGGCGCGCCGACCGTCGCGGCTGGTTTGTCACGCCGGAACGCCTGTGGTTGGACCCGACCCAGAACACCAATTTCCACAAGCTGTGCCGCGAGCAGGGCCGGGAGCCAAAAACCGCGCTGCTGAGCGGCGTGCTGACCACCGTGCCGGTGGAGGCGATGGAGCCGTTACAGCTGCAGCCGTTTGACCAGATCTACCTGCTGACCCGTCTGCGCTACGCCGATGGCCGCGCTGTCTGCTACAGCGAAAACCACTGTCTGCCCGCCCGCGTGCCGGAGCTGTTGCAGTACGATCTCAACGGTAGCCTGACCGAGGTATATGAGGCGCACTACAACCTTGTCTATACCAGCATGCACATGTCGTTTTACCCGACCGCCATGCCAGCGCAGGCCGCGCAAGCGCTGGGGGTGATGGAAGGGCGCCCGGCGCTGCTGCTGCGCCGCCTCAACTACGATCAGCACGGACGGGTGCTCGATCTGGATATCGAATACTGGCGTCACGATAGCCTGCGTATTGAGGTGGATACCCACTAGCCATCCGGCATTCAACAAATCCTTCATCGTATTGTCACAAAAGCCGTTTAGCGTAAAAAGCAAATCTGGTATAGGCCAGAAACATAAAACGCACGCTATGAGGCTATTACGATGAAACTTTCCCGACTTGCTCTGCTGTCTGTTTTTGCCCTCGCCAGCGCCCCGTCATGGGCGGAATCGGTGGTTACGGTTTACTCCATCGACGGGCTGCACGATGGCGACAATAGCTGGTATCAGGCGCAGTTCGACGCGTTCACCAAAGCGACCGGCATTACCGTACGCTACGTTGAAGGCGGCGGCGGCGTGGTGGTCGAGCGCCTGGCGAAAGAGCGCACCAACCCGCAGGCCGACGTGCTGGTGACCGCACCGCCGTTCATTCAGCGCGCCGCGTCTGAAAAACTGCTGGCGAGCTTTAAAACCGACGCTGCCACCGCCATTCCGGATGCCAATGACCTCTACTCGCCGCTGGTGAAGAACTACCTGAGCTTTATCTACAACGGCAAGGTGCTGAAAACCGCCCCGGCCACCTGGCAAAGCCTGCTCGACGGCCAGTTCAAAAACAAACTGCAGTACTCTACCCCAGGCCAGGCCGCTGACGGCACGGCGGTGATGCTGCAAGCCTTCCATAGCTTTGGCAGCAAAGAGGCTGGTTTTGACTATCTCGGCAAACTGCAGGCCAACAACGTCGGGCCATCTGCCTCTACCGGCAAGCTGACCGCGCTGGTCAATAAGGGCGAGCTGTATGTGGCGAACGGCGACCTGCAGATGAACCTCGCGCAGATGGAACGTAACCCGAACGTGAAAATCTTCTGGCCCGCCAACGACAAAGGCGAGCGTAGTGCGCTGGTTATCCCGTACGTGATTGGCTTAGTCCAGGGCGCGCCGGAGAGTGAAAACGGCAAAAAGCTGATTAACTTCCTGCTGAGCAAAGAGGCGCAAACCAGCGTCAGCGCGCTCTCCTGGGGGATGCCGGTGCGTAGCGACGTGACCCCAAGTGACGATCACTATAAAGCGGCAACCGCCGCGATGGCGGGCGTGCAGAGCTGGCAGCCAAACTGGGATGACGTTGCCGTCTCGCTGTCGGCAGACATCTCCCGCTGGCATAAAGTGACCGATAGCGAGTAAGCCTGATGCTGATGAAAACGACCGCCGTTCCTGCCCCTGCAATGCAGGGGACCTCGGGGATTGTCCTCGACTCGCTGCGCGTGGCGTACCACGGCAACGTGGTGCTTAAACCACTCTCTTTGACGATTGAACCCGGCGAAGTGCTGGCGCTGATTGGCCCTTCCGGCTCGGGAAAAACCACGGTGCTGCGCGCGGTAGCGGGCTTTGTCCAGCCTGCGGGTGGTCGCATTCTCATCGGCGATACGGACGTAACTCAGTTGCCGCCTTATAAACGCGGGCTGGCAATGGTGGTGCAGAACTACGCGCTGTTCCCGCATATGAAGGTAGAAGATAACGTCGCCTTTGGCCTACGCGCGCAAAAGCAGCCAAAGGCGCTGATTAATGAACGCGTGACTCAGGCGCTGAAAACGGTCGGCATGAGCGACTATGCCACCCGTTATCCGCACCAGCTTTCCGGCGGCCAGCAGCAGCGCGTGGCGATTGCCCGCGCCATTGCCGTGCGCCCGCGGGTGCTGCTGCTGGACGAGCCGCTCTCGGCGCTGGACGCGCAGATTCGCCACAACATGGTGGAAGAGATAGCCCGCCTGCACCGCGAACTGCCGGAGCTCACCATTCTCTACGTCACCCACGACCAGACCGAAGCGCTCACCCTGGCGGATAAAATCGGCATCATGAAGGACGGCTCGATGATCGCCCACGGTGAAACCCGGGCGCTGTACCGTCATCCGCCGAACCGTTTTGCCGCCGAGTTTTTAGGACGCGCCAATATTCTTTCCGCTACCGCGCTGGGCATCACGGATGCGCCGGGACTGGTGGACGTGAGCTGTGGCGGCACGGTGATCCGCGCCTTCAGCCAGGGCAGCCATCACGGTTACAACAAGCTGCTGTGCATTCGTCCGCAGCATCTGAGCCTGGCGCCGCGTTCGGCCGTCAGCAACCGCTTTAACGCCACGTTGCAATCGGTGCACTGGCAGGGGGATCTCACCCATCTGCTGTGCGATGTGGCTGGTGAAGCGGTGCGTATTGTCCTGACGCACGTGGACCCGCTGCCGAAACCCGGCGACAAGCTGGCGCTATGGTTCGAACCCGATGATGCGGTTTTGATTGAGGTATAACGATGTCGCTCTCTCTGACCCAGACCAAACCGCTGCCCAACCTGCGCCCGCTGCTGTGGCTGTTGTTGCCGCTGTTGGTGCTGACCACGCTGTTCTTCTGGCCGCTGTCGCTGATCGTCGAGCAGGCGCTGCGCGACGCCAACGGCAGCGTCGAGCTGGACACCTTCTGGCAGGTGATTGAATCCCGGCGCTTTGTCAGCGCGCTGATGAATACCCTGCAAATTGCACTGACCGCCACCGCCGGCTGCCTGCTGCTGGGCAGCGTGCTGTCGTTGATTCTGGTGTTTATCCCGTTTCCCGGCAGCGAACTGATTGGCCGGGTGGTGGATACCTTTATCGCGCTGCCCACTTTCCTGATAACCCTGGCCTTCACCTTTATTTATGGCTCGGCGGGGCTGCTCAACGGCACGCTGATGCATCTGTTCGCCTTCGAGCTGCCGCCGGTGGATTTCCTCTATTCGATGCAGGGGGTGATTCTGGCGGAGATCACCGTCTTCACCCCGCTGGTGATGCGCCCGCTGATGGCGGCGCTGCGCCAGATTGATAAAAGCCAGCTGGAGGCAGCCAGTATTCTTGGCGCACACCCGCTGCGGGTGATTGCACAGGTGATTTTCCCGGCGGCGCTACCGGCGCTGATGGCGGGCGGCAGCCTGTGTCTGCTGCTGACCACCAACGAATTCGGCATCGTGCTGTTTATCGGCGCGAAAGGAGTGAACACGCTGCCGATGATGGTCTACAGCAAGGCGATTCTGGAGTCTGACTACAGCGTCGCCTGCATGATTGCGTTGATTAACATTGTGCTGTCGCTGGGGCTATTCTCGCTCTACCGCCTGGCGGCCGCGCGTACTGGCGTAAGGGGCTAACCATGTTGATTTGGTCGCGCAAAGGGCGCGTTGCGGCGGGCGTGGTTGCCACCGCGCTTGCCAGCGTCTTCTTTTTCCTGCCGCTGGCGGTGATTTTAATGTCCAGCCTGAGCCAGCAGTGGAACGGCATTCTGCCCAGCGGCTTCACGCTGAACCACTTTGTGAATGCCTTTCGCGGCGCGGCGTGGGATGCGCTGCTCGCCAGCCTGATGATTGGTTTTTGCGCCAGTCTGTTTGCGCTGCTGTGTGGCGTCTGGGCGGCGCTGGCGCTGCGCCAGTACGGCGGCAAGGTGCAGAAGGGGCTGAGTATGCTGTTCTATTTACCCAGTGCCATTCCTTCGGTTTCCGTCGGGCTTGGTATTCTGGTGGCCTTCAGCCAGGGGCCGCTGCAGATGAACGGCACGCTGTGGATTGTGCTGGTGGCGCACTTTGTGCTGATCTCTGCGTTCACCTTCAGCAACGTTTCCACCGGGCTGGCGCGGGTGTCTGCCGATATTGAAAACGTCGCTTCAAGCCTTGGTGCCTCGCCGTGGTATCGCCTGCGCCACGTCACGCTGCCGCTGCTGATGCCGTGGATGGTGTCGGCGCTGGCGTTGAGCCTTTCGCTATCGATGGGGGAATTGGGGGCGACGATGATGATCTACCCGCCGGGCTGGACGACGCTGCCGGTGGCCATCTTTAGCCTGACCGATCGCGGTAATATTGCCGACGGCGCGGCGCTGACTATTGTGCTGGTGGCGATGACGCTGCTGCTGATGATGAAGCTGGAGCGCGTGGCGAAACGGTTAGGGCAGAAATAAAAAACCTCTCCCTTAAAAAGGGAGAGGGAGCACATCGGTGCCGCTGATTAGCTCGGCAGGAAAACCCTGCACCAATCAGTCCCCTCGCCCCTTTGGGGAGAGGGTCAGGGTGAGGGGGAAAAGAGGGTTTATCACACGAACTTAGAACCAGGCTTCAAACATCCCGCCGAAGTTCAGCGAATCCAGCTGCTCGTCCTGCGTTCCGTTAACTTTCGCCGTACGCTTGTTATCCACCTGACCGCCGGTCACGTAGAAGCGCAGCATTGGGCGGAATTCCGGGCCCATACCAATTGCGATGTTCTGCGACAGGGTCAGCTTCCAACCGTGGTTGTCACCGCCCTGGTCGTAATCTACGCGCTGGTAACCCGCTTCCAGCCAGGTGGAGTGCACGTCGTTCCAGAAGTACATTGGACGAACGATCGCGCCATAGTTTTTACGGTTGTCGGTGTTGTCTTTGCTGTTGTCGTAGTCGTGGAAGGCCAACAGGTATTCCACCTGCGCCTGCTGGGTGAACTTATAGTTACCTTCGAAGCTGGCGTAAATCGCGGTCAGCCCGTCAGTTTTGTTGAATACGCTGTTATCCGAGTTATCGGAGTAGCGCAGGATAACCTTGTTCACGCCGCTGTCGTCGCTGTTGGTGTGGCTTAACAGCAGACCACCCTGCCAGGCATCAAGCTGCTTGTCGTTATCCACCGCTTTAGAGTCGAAGCCGTAGTTAGCGTAAACCTCAACGTCAATCGGGCCCGCTTTGATGTTGTGGGTTTTGGTGGTCAGCGCGTAGTGGCCGCTATCACCGGTATCTGAGCTACCGGTACAGGTGATGCGCGATGGGCTAGACTCATCGGCCATCACTTCCGGGCTACAGGATTTCACCTGCGAAACGGTAGCGACGTCGAACTGCACGCCGCCAACGTCAAAGTTTTTCACCCCGGCACCCTGGCCGTCGTGGTTCATCCAGAAGTAGTCGTTGATACCCTGTTGTGGACGCTGGTGGAAGTCGCGGCCCGCCCAGATATAGGCGTTAGGGTTAGATTCCAGCACGTTGGTGACGCCAACGTAGGCTTTTTTCAGGTTAACTTCGTCACTCCAGTGGTCGAACATGACGTTGATATCCCAGATAGCGCCTTTGCTGCTCTTAAAGGCTTTGGTTAACTGGAATTCACCGCCGTTTCCTTCGTTACCCAGACGGCCGATTGCCGAGGCACCGTTATAGGAACCGTCCACGCCGACGTATTTCTGGTCGCCAGCCTGGAAGTGTGCGCCGTAGCGCGCGTAGCCACTGAACTTCAGGCCGAACGGCACGGCCATATCTGGCGTTTGTGCGGCGCTTTGCGGGTTGGTTTCCAGATCCACCTTTTTGGCCTGGGCGGCATCCATTTTGGCCTGGCGGTCGGCCAGGGCTTTATCGACGGCCTTGGCCACAATGGCGTCGATTTGTTCCTGAGTAAATTCTTGTGCCATTACAGAGGAAAGCGGGCAAAGTGCGGCAATAACCGCCATAGCTAATGGAAGTTTTTTTACAGTTTTCATGGTTATCTCAAATTAATTAATTATATTTTCAGACAATAACCATCCCGTTCGGGTGGATAACTATCATCGCCACCAAAACAAGCTGATTTTATTTATTCTCTCGTAGGGTACCGTTAAATCGTTAGCGTAATTAATGTCTCCGAAGTTAAATGAAATTTAATATTAACGTTGATAAAGATGAATAATTTCTTCCGAAAGTTCACGAGCAAGTAACGAATTCATCAAATGATCCTGCGCGTGTACCATAATTAGGGTCATGGGCTGACGCGCGTCACCTGCATCCTGCTCAATAAGCCGGGTTTGCATATGGTGCGCCTGGCGGGCATAGCCATCAGCTTCCCGCAGGAGATTTCTGGCTTCCTCCATTTCACCCTGGCGTGCGGCGTGTAGCGCCTCAAAGCACAGCGATCTGGACTGGCCCGCGTTAATGATTATTTCCATTACCGCGTCCTCTAACCTAACCATAATAATATCCTCTAACTATTTAAAGTTATGATAAAAAGAGGTCGGAAATAATATATCAATGCTTACTGTTAAATTTATCTGACTTAACTAACGGTTCCAGGTTATGGCGCAGTTGATTTTAACGTCTGCACTTTGTTTCTCATTAATGAACGACTTTCGGGGTACAGCAATAGTCAATACATGGCCGCAGAGGTCAGCATATAAATAACGCACATGACCACCGTGTTTAGCGTCCAGAAATAATGGTTCGCGAAACCACGAGTGATAACGAGAGTTCATTTAAACATCTTTTTCGCGCGCTGAATAAATCAGCGGCAGAGCATAATTTTGTTCATTGATGCCCATCCTCTAAATGTAAAAAGTTATTGCGATTGTGATTTGATATGAAACTGAAACCGGTTTCTATTCATAAAATCAAGAAGTGTGACCCCCATCAATTTCTCATGCTTATGAGACTAATTATTTCGTCCTGGCTCACAGAAAATTGTCGTTTGGGGGTGAAATGGACACCCATTGCACAAGTGATTGCGCGGCAAAAAATGAAACAGGATTGACGTCCAGCAGCGCGTTCTGGCGCCCCAATACGATCTGATAGTAGGCGCCTGTTTCAGCCTCATTGTTTTGCAACTCCGCTCACAATATAAAAATAACTCATACCTTACCCCGGATTTTTGAACCGGACAGCATCGGGCGACTGCCTTAACGTGGCATCAACGTTCATCCAATAACACAAACCAGAACATTCATACCCCCTCTTTAAGGACGTGACCCTATGAGCCTCTCTACCGGTGTAGATGTAAAAGCGTGGATTGATGCCCGACCAATCTCGCGTTTTCAGTGGAAAATTCTGTTTCTCTGCTTCGTGATTATCATGCTCGACGGCTATGACGCAGCGGTGATGGGCTTTATCGCCCCGGCGCTGCTCGAAGACTGGGGCATCAGCCGTGCGGCGCTGGGGCCGATTCTCGGGGCGGCGATGTTTGGCGTCGCGCTGGGTGCGCTGATTGCCGGGCCGCTCGCCGACCGCTATGGCCGCAAGCGCATTCTGTTGGCCTCGGTGGCGCTGTTCGGCGTCTTTAGCCTGGCGGCAGCGATGGCGCAAACGCCCACTCAGTTGGCGCTGCTGCGTTTTCTCACCGGGCTTGGCCTTGGCGCGGTGATGCCAAACTGTGTGACCCTGGTGGCGGAATACATGCCTGAGCGGCGTAAAGGGCTGATGATTACGCTAATGTACAGCGGGTTTAACGTCGGTTCCGGGCTCGGCGGATTTATCGCCGCGGCGCTACTGTCGCATTACAGCTGGCACTCAGCGCTGATCTTCGGCGGCGTACTGCCGCTGATCGTGCTGCCGTTTATGCTGGTGATGTTGCCGGAATCGGCGATGAATATGGTGGCGCGACGCGTGCCGGGGGCTGAAATTGCCCGCGTGCTGAACCGCCTGGGCGGCCAGTTTGCCGCTAATACGTTATTCACCCTTGGCACGCCGGAAATCTCCCGCCACGCGAAAGTGATTCAGCTGTTCCGCGGTGGCTATGCGCGCGGTACGGTGGCGCTGTGGCTGACCTATTTTATGGGCCTGTTTGTGATTTACCTGCTGAACGGCTGGCTGCCGACCATTCTGCGCTCTGGCGGTCTGTCGCTGCAGCAGGCGGCGATTATCACCGGCCTGTTCCAGCTTGGTGGCCCGCTGGGTGGCATTCTGGTTGGCTATTTGATGGACCGCACCTCGGCGAAAGTGGTCATTGCCGCAACCTATTTCATTGGCTGTCTGTGCCTGCTGTCGCAGGGGCTGATGGACTTCGGTTCGGCGGCGCTGTCGGTGCTGATTTTTGTGAGCGGGATGTGCATCAACGGCGCGCAAAACGGCCTACAGGCCTACTCACCGGCCTTCTATCAAACCGAAATTCGCGCCACCGGCGTGAGCTGGATGCACGGCATCGGGCGTATTGGGGCGATTTTAAGCTCGACGCTGGGCGGGGTGATCATGCTGGCGGTGCCGGGGCATTCGTCGATTTTCCTGGTGCTGGCGCTGCCGGCCTGCCTCGCGGCGGCCTGTATTCTGCTGCACCGTATGAACCAGCGTAACGCCGCGCAGAGCGGGCGTGCGGCGGGCGACGTGGCGCTACCAAACGCCGCCCATCATCGATAAGTGGAGTTCTGTTATGGCAAGAATTATTGGCGGTATTGCCGTCTCCCATACCCCGACCATCGGCTTTGCGGTCGATCATCATAAACAGCATGATGCGGCGTGGGCACCGATTTTCGAAAGCTTCGAGCCGCTGCAACGCTGGCTTGACGAGAAAAAACCGGATGCGTTGGTCTATATCTTCAACGACCACGTGACCGCCTTTTTCTTCGACCACTACTCAACCTTCGCGCTGGGCATCGATAACGAATACGGCGTGGCGGATGAAGGCGGCGGCCCACGCAGCCTGCCGCCGATCAAAGGCAACGCCGCACTCTCGCGGCATATCGGCAGCAGCCTGATGGCCGATGAGTTCGATATGTCGTTCTTTATGAATAAAAAGCTCGACCACGGCCTGTTCTCGCCGCTGTCGGCGCTGCTGCCGTGGCAGAGCGGCGAATGGCCGACCAGGGTGGTACCGCTGCAAATTGGCGTGCTGCAGTTCCCGGTGCCGAGCGCACGGCGCTGCTACAAGCTAGGCCAGGCGCTGCGCCGGGCGATAGAGAGCTTCCCGGAAGATATCAACGTCGCCATTGTGGCAACCGGCGGGCTGTCGCATCAGGTGCATGGCGAGCGCTGCGGGTTTAACAACACCGAATGGGATGCGCAGTTCATCGATATGCTGGTGAACGACCCGGAAAAGCTGACCGAAATGACGCTGGCGGAATACGCTGAGCTTGGCGGCATGGAGGGTTCGGAAGTGATTATGTGGCTGGTGATGCGCGGCGCGCTGTCGGCCAACGTCAGCGAAACCTGGTGCGACTATTATCTGCCGTCGATGACCGGTATTGCGACGCTGATTCTGGAAAACAATGCCCGGCTGCCGCCGGTCGACACCCTCAGCCGTCATCGCCAACATATGGCGCGACAGCTGGCGGGCGTGGAAAAGTTGCCCGGTACCTATCCGTTCACCCATGAGCGCAGCCTCAACGGTATGCGGCTGAACGCTTTTCTGCACAAACTGACGCAGCCCGCGTGGCGCGAACGCTTCCTCAACGAGCCGCAGGCGTTGTTTGCCGAGGCGGCGTTAAGTGAAGAGGAGCAGACGCTGCTGACGGCGCGGGACTGGCGAGGGCTGATTCAGTACGGCGCCAGCTTCTTCCTGCTGGAGAAAATGGGCGCGGTGGTGGGGGTGTCGAACCTGCATATCTACGCCGCCATGCGCGGGCAGACGCTCGACGAGTTTCAGAAAACCCGCAACCAGCAGGTGACTTATTCGGTGGCGGGAACGAAAACACCGGCGAACTAGCTGGCCGCCACCTGCTGATGGATAAAGTTCACCAGCGCCTGGGTGGCGGGTGAGGGCAGGCTGCCTTCGCGGAAAGTCAGCCCAATGCGCCGCTGCGTATTGGGCAGCTTCACCGGCAGAACGGTCAGCAGGTGGTTGTCAATTTCAAAGCGCATCTGGCTGGCGGAGACGGCGGCCAACAGCGGTGAACCGAGCAGCAGGCCGCGCACCATCGCAGCATCACCGGTTTCTACCACCGGCTGTGGCTGCGGCAGGCCGAGGGCGGCAAACGCTTTATCCAGCAGATGCCGCGCCGGGGCGTTGCTGCGCGGCAGCACCCACTTGGCGCTGGCGAGCTGACTTAACGGGTCGGGATGGTTCAGCAGCGGGTGATCGTTGCACACCAGAATCAGCATCTCCTCTTCAAACAACGGCTGGCAGGTGAGCTCCGGCAGATCATCGTGCTGGCGTAAAGCGCCAATAATAAAATCGATATTTCCGGCCCGCATGTCCGACACCAGGGACTCATACGGGCTTTCGTTGGTGACCACGCGAATACCCGGATGCTGCGTCAGAAAGGCGTTAATGGCGGCAGGCAAAAGCTGCGTACGGCTCAGCGGCAGTGCACCAATACGTACATTGCCCTCCAGAACGCCGCATATTGCGGCTAAATCACCCCAGATGTGCGCCAGTTCGTTCAGCGCGCGGCTGATGTTCGGATAGAGCATATCGGCGGCAGAAGTCGGGCGTACCCCCTCCGGCGTGCGGCGAAACAGCGGTGACCCCGCCCCTTTCTCCAGAATTTTCAGCGCGGCGCTAATCGCCGGTTGCGTCACGCCGAGCTGGCTAGCCACGGTCTGGCTATGGTTGATGTGGTACAGCTGAATAAAAATCTCCAGCCGCCGGGTATTGAACAGCCAGCCGGGATCCGGCGTCGCTTTGTGCGACCCCGTGTGCGCTTTGAGCTTGTGCATCAGCGCCGGAATGGCCTGCAAATCCCCAATAGCCCGCAGTGCGCGCGGCAAAATACACTTACCGTATTCCGTCAGCACCATGCCGCTGTAGTGACGCTCAAACAGCGTCACGTCCAGCTCTGCTTCCAGATCGCGAATCGCGCGGGTTATGGCGGATTGGGTGCGGAATAAGTCGTCGGCGGCGCGGGAGACGCTGCCGCGGCTGGCGACCTGGCAGAAGAATCGCAACTGCATGATGTTGATGCCTTTCTCGTGCTTCGTCTGCCACATGTCGTGACTCGCCTTTTGGGAGGGTGATTTTTACTCAACATAAATAAAAATCATAGCCTTCGCAAGTTAACGAATTACCCGCTGTGAGCTGGACATGACAAGCTGAAAAAAAACCAAGAAGGAAGCCCACATGTCTACTCTGATTACCCCCAAAAGCGCCCTTGTCGTCAGTGCTCACTCGGCGGATTTCGTCTGGCGCGCGGGCGGCGCTATTGCACTGCACGTTGAGCAAGGCTACCAGGTGCATATCGTCTGCCTGTCGTACGGCGAGCGCGGCGAGTCTGCCAAACTGTGGCGCAAGGGCAATATGACCGAAGCGACGGTGAAGCAGCATCGCCAGCAGGAGGCGCAGGCGGCGGCGGAGATCCTCGGTGCCAGCGTCGAATTTTTTGATATCGGCGACTATCCGCTGCGGGCCGACAAAGAGACGCTATTCCGCCTGGCGGACGTTTATCGCCGCGTGCAGCCGCACTTTGTGCTGACCCACTCGATGCACGACCCGTACAACTACGATCACCCGTTGGCCTCCAATCTGGCGCAGGAAGCCCGCATTATTGCCCAGGCCGAAGGCTATCGCCCCGGCGAGTCGGTTGTGGCGGCCCCGCCGGTATACTGCTTTGAGCCGCATCAGCCGGAACAGTGCAACTGGAAGCCGGATGTGCTGCTGGATATCACCCCCGTGTGGGAAAAAAAGTACCGCGCCATTCAATGCATGCAAGGGCAGGAGCACCTGTGGGAATACTACACCCGCGTGGCCTTGCAGCGCGGCGTGCAGGCGAAGCGCAATATCGGTATTACTGCCGCTCGCGATATCAGCCATGCGGAAGGTTTCCAGAGCATCTTCCCGCGCGTCACGGGGGATCTGGCATGAATTTACTCAACAAAAAAGGCATCGCCGTGCGCCATATTCCTCGCTCTGGCGGTGACACGTTGCGGCTGTTCGCCGCTGCTGGGGTGGCAACTATCCATGAATCCCATGACCGTCAGGGGCTGATGAATCCAGATATTCGCCCTATTCAGCGAGGCGTTAGCCGCGCGGGCAACGCGGTGACGGTGCTGGTGACGCCGGGCGACAACTGGATGTTCCACGTGGCCGTCGAGCTATGCCAGCCGGGGGATATTCTGGTGGTCGCGCCGACCTCTCCCTGCGGTGATGGCTTCTTCGGCGACCTGCTGGCCACCTCGCTGCAGGCCCGTGGAGTCATTGGTCTGGTGGGCGACATTGGTATTCGCGACTCGCAAACCCTGCGTGAAATGGGTTTTGCGGTGTGGTCGCGGCAGGTTTACGCCCAGGGCACCGTCAAAGAGACGCTCGGTTCGGTTAACGTGCCGCTGACCTGCGGCGGGCAACTGGTGGTGCCGGGCGACGTGGTGGTGGCGGACGATGACGGTGTGGTCGTGGTACCTCACGCCCTTGCCGATACGGTGCTGGCAAAAGCGCAGAGCCGTATCGCCAACGAAACGGCGAAGCGCGAGCGGATGAGCCACGGGGAGCTGGGGTTGGATATCTATGCCATGCGTCCGCGCCTGGCGGAGAAAGGGCTGCGCTATTTTGATTCCGCTGAGGACGTGAGGGACTGATATGGCACAACGCAGAATTCCCTGCCTGTGGATGCGGGGTGGCACCTCAAAGGCAGCCTGCTTTCTGGCATTTGATCTACCTGCATCAACCGAACAGCGCGACGCGGTGCTGCTGGCGGTCATGGGCTCGCCCGACCTCCGCCAGATTGACGGTATCGGCGGCGGCGATCCGCTTACCAGCAAAGTGGCGATTATCCAGCGCTCAAGCCGCCCGGATGCCGATGTGGATTACCTGTTCGCGCAGGTCAACGTGGAGCGCGCCGTGGTCGATTATGGCCAGAACTGCGGCAATATTCTGGCAGCGGTGGGGCCGTTTGCTATCGAGCGCGGGTTAGTTGAACGCGTCTCGCCACTCACCCAGGTGCGGGTGCATATGGTCAACACCGGGCAGATCGCGGTGGCTGACGTGCCCTGCTCATCGGACGGCGTGGAGTACGATGGCGACGCGCGCATTGATGGCGTGCCTGGTAGCGCCAGCCCCATTATCCTCAACTTTCTTGATACCGCCGGTTCTACCTGCGGTGCATTGCTGCCGACCGGTAACGTCGTTGACCGCTTCGACGGCATCGACGTTACCTGCATCGACAACGGCATGCCGGTTATTCTGCTGCGCGCCAGCGATCTCGGACGTACGGGCTATGAAACCCGCGAACAGCTGGATGCCGACGATGAGCTGAAGCAGCGGCTCGAATCCATCCGCCTGCAGGCCGGGCCGCGCATGAATCTGGGCGACGTCACCCAGCGCAGCGTGCCCAAGATAACGCTGATTGCCGCACCGCGCAGCGGCGGGGCCATCAGTAGCCGGACCTTTATCCCGCATCGCTGCCATGCGTCGATTGGCGTGTTCGGCGCGGTGAGCGTGGCGAGCGCCTGCCTGCTGCCGGGGGCGGTAACGCAGGGGCTGGCGAAGGTCGGTGAAGGGCGTGAGCTGATGGTCAGCGTTGAGCACCCTACCGGCGAGTTCAGCGTGGCGCTCCAGCGTCGCGAAGATGGGCGGCTGGCAGGCAGCGGCCTGCTGCGCACCGCCCGGCTGCTGTTTGCCGGCGACGTGTTTATTCCGATGGCAAAGGAGTGATGATGAGACATATTGCGTTCATTGGTTTTGGCGAGGCGGGGACCATTCTGGCAAGTGAATTGGCGCAACATCATCGCGTGGTGGTGTGGGACCGGAAACTTAATGGTGCAGAACGTGAGGCGATGCGGGAAAAAGCCGAGCGGGCTGGCGTACAGGCGGCGAACTCCCTCGCGCAGGCGCTGGACGGCGCGGCGTGGGTCTTCTCCACTGTTACCGCCGGGTCGGCGCTTGAGGTGGCTCACCAGAGTGCTGCACTGATGCAGGCTGGGCAGTATTTTCTCGACCTCAATTCGGTCGCGCCGGACACCAAACGTCAGGCGGCGCAGGCGTTTGTTCCCGGCGTCTACGTCGATGTGGCGGTGATGGCCCCGGTGCCGCCCGCGCGGATGAAAACGCCGCTGCTGGTTGGCGGCCCGCAGGCGGAGTCGGTAACCGATGTGCTGAATCAGCTGGGCTTTAACGCCCGCTTTGGTGATACGGTTGTGGGCAAGGTTTCAGCGATTAAGATGTGCCGTAGCGTGATGATCAAAGGGCTAGAAGCGCTGACCACCGAGTGCCTGTTTGCCGCCCGTGAATACGGCGTGGAAGAGGAGGTGTTGGCCTCGCTACACCGCAGCTTCCCGTCGCTCGGTTGGGATGGTGCGTTTCCAGGCTACCTGATTAGCCGTGTGGCAGAGCACGGCGTGCGCCGTAGCGAAGAGATGGAAGAGGTGGTGAAAACGCTGCGCGATGCGGGCGGTCTGGGGCTGATGAGCCAGTCGACGGCGCAGGTACAGCGCCATTTACCTCAGCAGATGCAGGGGCTCGGATTGGATTATGCTGGGATACAGCCGTTTTGCTGGCAGTCGCTGGCGGACACGCTAAAAGGGCGGTGATCTTCCCGGGATCGCTGCGCTCACCCGGGCTATAGCTCGTAACGGTAGCCCGGCCGAACGCCGTGACGCCGGGGAACTCCCGCTTATGTTCAGTGTTATTTGGTCGGGCACTGAATGCTGCTAATCGCCTTCTCATAGGCAAGACGATCGTTCTTATCCAACGCCCGCGTGGCGCTCTGCACCGCCGTTTTGTTCTCTGTCGACTCCAGCACGCGGTTGGCAAACTGCGTATCGCTCAGCCCGCTGCTTGCCGGGCAGTTCTGCTTCACGTCCTTTACCACCTGCTGTTTTTGCTGCTCAAACTTTAGCCCTTCTAGCGGTGCGGCCAGCGCCATGGCGGGCAGCAGCAGGGAGGCGGCGAGCGAAACGACAATACTGACTTTCTTCATTGCGGATATCCTTATGTTCATGCGCTTAGTTAACTATAGACGCATTCCTCGGCACGTCATTTTGCGTGGCGCTTTCCCGTAAAATGAAGGTGTTGCACTGGTACGCTAAAACCTTCCGTAGTGGCTCGTAGAAAGGGTAATTCACGCCTGCTTTCTCGGCATCTTGTGCGTAGAGTCCTACCATTAGCTCTCTGGGTGACGGAACGCCATGACCACCTCCACACCGCACGATGCGGTCTTCAAACAGTTTTTATGCCACCCGGAAACGGCGCGGGATTTTTTGGCTATTCATCTGCCGGAAGCGTTGCGAGCGCTGTGCGATCTGCAAACGCTAACGCTGGCATCCGGCAGCTTTATTGAGCCGAGTCTCCGTGCCTATTATTCCGATGTGTTGTGGTCGTTACAGACCACGGAAGGTGAAGGCTATATCTATGTGGTGATTGAACACCAAAGCTCGCCAGACTCACATATGGCCTTCCGGCTGTTGCGCTACGCTCTGTCGGCGATGCAGCGTCATCTGGATGCCGGCCATCCGACGCTACCGTTGGTGATCCCCATGCTTTTTTATCACGGCATGCAAAGTCCCTACCCCTTTTCGTTGTGCTGGCTGGATGAGTTTGCTAATCCGGCGGCGGCGAGGGCGCTGTATGCAGACGCATTTCCGCTGGTGGATATCACGGTGGTGCCAGACGACGAGATTATGCATCACCGGCGAATCGCGCTGCTGGAGCTGGTGCAAAAGCATATTCGTCAGCGCGATCTGCTGGGGCTGGTGGATAGACTCGCCCTGTTGCTGGTTACGGGATGTGCTAATGACAGCCAGATGGAAGCGCTGTTTAATTATTTGCTGCGGTCAGGAGATGCGGTGCGCTTTCATGAGTTTCTCCAGGCTGCGGTAGCACGTTTACCTGAACAGAAGGAGAAGATGATGACGATTGCGGAGAGACTGCGGGAAGAGGGGCATCTGGCGGGATTACAGGTGGGGGTTCAGCAGGGTATCCAGCAAGAGGCGCAGCGCATTGCCCGTACCATGCTGGAAAACGGTATAGATAGCGCCCTGGTTCAGCTAATCACCGGGCTTTCGGCTGATGAACTGGCATCACTGTGTCATTAAAATCAGGCCCGATAGCCTGGCGCTATCGGGCAGCACACTGCTACGCCGTCTTCGTTCTGCGGCGTGAGTCCAGAGAAATCAGCACCACTGAAGATAGGATCAACAGCGTACCCAGCCAGTCTGGCAGGGTGAAGCTGATGCCTAACAGTAGCAGCGACAGTAATGCGCTGCTCAGCGGCTCGGCGCAGCTGAGGATGCTGGCTTTCGGGCCGCCGATCATCTGTGCGCCTTTAAGGTACAGACTGAAGGTGAGGGAGGTGCCAATCACCACCAGGTAGAAGAAAGCCAGCAGTAGGTTGCCGGTAATCACCACGTTTGCGCCATCTCCCGCATAGAACGGCAGCAGCATCGCGCCGCCAAGCAGCATGCTCCAGCCGACGATCGGCAGCGTGCCGTAGCGGGCGATCAGCGTGGATGGATAGGTGGTGTAGAACGCGGCGGCGAAGGCCGAGGCGATCCCCCAAAACAGCGCCGCGCCGGAAATCGACAGCGACGTTGGGTCGCCGTGGGTGACCAGCAAAAACGTACCGATAAGCGAGGTCGCAATGGCGACAAAGACGAAGCGGCCTGGGCGCGCTTTGCGCACGATGGCGAACCAGGCGACGATAATGGTCGGCGACAGGAACTGGAGAATCGTTGCGGTGGCGGCGTTGGATTTTTCAATCGCTAGCAGGAAGGTGAGCTGCACGGTCATCGCGCCGACAAGGGAGAACAGCAGCAGGCTGAGAATGTCTTTACGCTCTTTCAGGATGCGGAAAATGCCATCGCCGTGCAGGAAAGAGAACGTCAGCAGGATAAAGCCACCGGAGAGCAGGCGGATCATCGTCAGAAACGGCGACGGCATCTGACTGTGCTCCATGATGTACTGCGCACAAACGCCTGAACTTCCCCACAATATCGCTGCAACTAAGACGTTCAGCATCCCTTTTCTGGTGGCACCCATTTTTCCTCAACCCTGTCATATGATTTTATTCTGGTGGGCATCATAGCATGGGCCGCGGCTTGCCCCCAGCGGTGCGCCGGGGGCAAAAGGGTTAGCTGAGATCGACGTTTTTACTGCCGAACAGCCAGGTGAGCAGGAAGCCGAAGAAGTAGGCCACCAGCAGGCCCGCGGCGTAGACCGCCATCCCGGCATAGATGCCGCTGTGGGAAGTCATCAGCGGCAGCGCCACCAGGCCGGAGGGGCCAAAGACGGTGTTGAGGCCGACTGGCAGCCCGAGCCAGGCCACCAGGCCGATAAAGAAGCCCCCGCAGGCACCACCGAGACAGGCGGTGACAAACGGCTTCATGCGCGGCAGCGTAACGCCGTAAATCAGCGGTTCGCCCACGCCGAGCAGGCCGGGAATGATCGCCCCTTTAATCTGCGTACGCAGCAGAGAATCCTGTTTCGCACGGACGTAGAGCGCCAGCGCTGCGCCAACCTGGCCCGCACCGGCCATTGCCAGAATGGTGAACAGCGAGTTAAAGCCCTGCGCTTCCATCAGCGCAAAATAGACCGGCACAAAGCCCTGATGTACGCCGAACATCACCGCCAGCAGGAACAGACCGGCCAGCACCGCAGAACCGAACGGGTTACCGTTGAGGTGCAGGAACAGCCAGGACATCCCGGTAAACAGGTAGCCGCCGATAGGCATAATCACCACGAAGGTGACCGCGCCCATAATCAGCAGCGTTACCGCCGAGGTGAGGATCATATCCAGGTTAGCCGGCATGATGCGGCGCACCTGTTTTTCCACCCAGGCGCCAATAATTGAGGCGATCAGTACGCCGATAATATTGCCGCGTGGGTCGATACCGTGGCCGAAGAAGTCGGTGATGCCGGAGTAGAAGCCGACGGTGGCTTTCGGGTCATAGCCGAGGATAAACAGCGCGGCGATGATGGCGCCGTTGACGCCGGAGCCGCCAAAGGCTTTCTGCGCGTTATAGCCAATCAAAATACTCAGGAAGGTAAACATCCCTTTGCTGAAGATTTTCATGTAGCTGATGATGCCAACCAGCGTGGCGTTGGGGTGCGCGTTCTCCAGCACAAAGAGTTGCTCGGCGAGTGTGGCAAAGCCCAGCAGCAGCCCGACGGCGATAAAGCCTGGAATGAGCGGAGTAAAGATGGTGGCAAACTTCGCCAGAAACTTCTGCACGCCGCCGGTCTGTTTGCCTTTCAGCTCCTGCTTTTTGGCGCTGGCGATATCGGCCAGCGAGCCACCGCTGGCAGGTTCACCGTGGGTAACGGGTTCATTTTCCAGCAGCTCGTTCATCATCTCTGCCGCGGTCTGTGCTTTGCCCGGGCCGAGGATTATCTGGAACTGCTCCTCGCTGACCACCACGCCCAGCACGCCTTCCACCTGGCGGATGGCCGCTACGTCGGCGTGCACATCGCTGCGCAGGGTTAAGCGCAGGCGGGTCATGCAGTTACCCGCCTGTACGACGTTCGGCGCTCCGCCAACCAGGTCGAGGAGGCGGGCTATCATCGCTTTATTTATTTTGGCCATTCCACGGTATCCCCGTCAGTCGAATTAGTTTTTTAATGCGTTACGGATAAAGCCGTTGTTGTCAGCCAGCAGCTGCTTCGCCTCGTCGGCGCTCAGGTTTGCCAGCACCATGACGATGGCGGTTTTACAGTGGCGGCCGCAGGCGTCCAGCGCCGCAATCGCGGTGGTGCGATCGCATTCGGTGGCCTCCATCACGATGGAGATCTGACGTTCGATCAGCTTGGCGTTGGTGGCTTCCACATCCACCATCAGGTTGCTGTAGACCTTGCCGCTGCGGATCATCGCACCGGTGGTAATCATGTTCAGCACCAGCTTCTGTGCGGTGCCAGCTTTCAGGCGGGTTGAGCCGGTGACCACTTCCGGGCCAACGACCGGGGTGATGGCGATGTCCGCGCGCTGCGCCATTTCGCCGTGTGGGTTGCAGCTCACAATGGCGACCAGTGCGTTTTGCTGGTGGGCATATTCCATTGCGCCGAGCACGTACGGGGTGCGGCCGCTGGCGGCGATGCCGACCAGCACATCGCGTTCGTTAAAGCCCAGCGCCTGTAAATCTTCTGCGCCGCGTGCCGCGTTATCTTCCACGTTTTCGACGGCTTTCAGGATAGCGGTATGGCCACCGGCAATCAGGCCGACGACCTGCTCTGGACGAGTGCCGAAGGTGGGCGGGCATTCGCTGGCGTCGAGAATGCCTAAACGCCCGGAGGTGCCCGCGCCGATATAAATCAGGCGGCCGCCGTGGCGGAACGCGTCGGCTACGCTATCAACAAGTTGAGCAATTTGCGGAATGTAGGGGGTGATCGCATGGGCAACCAGCTGATCTTCGTTGTTAATCACCGTCAACATCGCTTCGGTGGAGAGGGTGTCAATGTTAGCGCTGTTGGCGTTGCGGCGTTCGGTCAGCAGTTTGCTCAGGTCGATACTCATCAGGAAACCTCATCATTCTCAGTGGCAGGCAGTATAAGGAATTAATTATTCCAATCATGTGAAGGGTATCACGATTAGCACGTTGGGGATACGCGGTGATTTCGATGAGGTCAGGAAATTCGCGGTAATAGTATTGGAATATTTTATTACCGCGAAAGGGATTATTGCGCTACGCGAGGCTTCAGCAGACCGAAGAACAGCGCCAGACCGTAGGAAATGGCCATGGCGAGACTCATCTTAAGCATCGTTTCGCCGCCAAGGCCCGCAAGCGGTGCGGCGATGCCGCCGCAGACGAACATCAGCGTACCCATCAGCGCGGAGGCGGTGCCCGACTGCGCGCTCTCCACCGCGTTCATCGCTTCGGCCCCGGAGACGGTACTGATGCCGCTCATAAACGACACGGTAAAGAATAGGCCGACCAGCGCCAGCACGGCGTGCTGCTGCCAGGCGAGCAACAGGGTCACCAGCGCGCAGAATACCGCCAGCAGCAGGCCGCGGCGCAGCAGGGTTTCTGCAGGGATGCGGCGGGCCAGGCGGGAGAAAATCAGCGCGGCGATAATCAGCCCGATACCGTTCAGGCCAAACAGCAGGCTGAACTGCATGGCGCTCATGCCATATTCGCTTTGAATGACAAACGACGACGAACCGATGTAGGAGAACAGCCCGGCCATCATAAAGGCCTGAATCAGGCAGTAGCGCATAAAGCGGCGGTTCTTCAGTACCGGTGTGCCTTTAGCCTGCTGCGTGGTATTCGCGCTTTTTGGCGGTAGCGTTTCATGCAGCACGACAAGGCTCAGGAGCAGCAGTACCGCGCCGATCCCCGCCATCGTCCAGAACAGAATGCGCCAATCGAAGGCGGTGATGATATAGCCGCCCAGCACGGGTGAAAGCACTGGGGCGATACCGTTGACGGTCATCAGCAGAGCGAAAAACTGCGTCAGTTGCGTGCCCTGGTAACGGTCACGGGCGATGGATCGTGACAGCACGGATCCGCCTGCACCCGCGAAGCCTTGCACGAAGCGCCAGACGATCAGCATATGGATATCGTGGGTGATGGCGCACATTGCTGATGAGAAGATAAATAGCAGCAGGGAGATAGCCAGTGGCTTGCGGCGGCCGATGCGGTCGCTGAGCGGGCCGAAAAACAGCTGCCCGAGACCGAGGCCGATGAGTGCGGCGGTGAGGGACAGTTGGGTCTGGGTGCCGGTGGCACTCAGTTGATCGGTGATTTCCGGCAATGCCGGCAGGTAAAAGTCGGTACACAGTGGGCCGATGGCACAAAGCAGGCCCAGCACCACGACCCAGGAAAGGGAAATACGCGGCATGAAAGCTCCTTTTTATTCTTCATAATCAATGGAGGGGATGGTGCTCGTTGCACCCTCACCCCGGCCCTCTCCCTGGAAGGGAGAGGGAGAAAAAGATCCCCTCGCCCCTTCGGGGAGAGGGTTAGGGTGAGGGGAAACCCCCGCACCAACACATCAACTCGCTCCGCCCCCCAGCGACTGCCACAGCGTGATCCGGTTCGCCAGATCCGTCTCCTGCAACGCAATCATCGTCTGTTGCGCCGACCATAACGTACGCTGCGCCGTCAGCGCGGTCAGGTAATCCCCAACCCCCGCCTGATAGCGCTTCATCGCCACGTCCAGCGTCTGCTGTTCCGCCGCCACGTACTGGCGCTGGGCGTCCAACTGCTCGCTCAGCGTCTGGCGGCGCGCCAGCGCATCCGCCACGTCTTTAAACGCGCTCTGAATCGTCTTTTCGTAGGTGGCAATCAGCCCCTTCTTCTCCGCCTCGGCATAGCGCAGTTGCGCCAGATTGCTGCCGCCGGTAAACAGCGGCAGTGAAATGGAAGGCGCAAACGACCAGACGCTCATGCCGTGGCTAAACAGTGAAGATAGCGCATCGCTGCCCACCCCGGCGCTGGCGGTGAGCGAAATAGTCGGGAAAAAGTTGGCGCGCGCCGCGCCGATATTGGCATTGGCGCTCTTCAGATTGTGCTCCGCTTCCTGAATATCCGGGCGCGTCAGCAGCACCGATGAAGAGACGCCCGCCGGGACCAGCGAGATGGTGTTGGCGGCCAGGCTCTCCAGCGTACCGGGGAGCAGGGAGTCCGGCACGGTAGTGCCTGCCAGCAGGTTAATGGCGTTTTTATCCTGCATCACCAGCGTCTGATAGCTGGCGACGCTGGCGCGAGCCTGCTGGTAGACGCTCATTGCTTCGCTGACGTCGGTGGCCGCCGCGGTGCCAACCTGCTGCTGGCGCTGGACGATTTTCAGCGAATCCGCCGCGCTCGCCATGGTCTGCTGCGCCAGCGCCAGATTGCTGTTGTCCGCTGCCAGCGTTACCCACGCGCTGGTCAGTTCGGCAATCATCGTCAGGCGAGTGTTCTGCGCGGTGTACTCACTGGCAAGCCAGGTTTCGCGCGCCGCGCGGGACAGGCTCTGGTTACGGCCAAACAGATCCAGCTCGAAGCTGGAGACTGCGCCGTCGGCCTGCACAGTCGTGCTCACGCCGCTAGCCAGCGTGCGACTGCGGGTGTTGCTGAGTTCAGCGTTGGCGGTTGGCATCAGCGACGCACGGGCTTCGCCGTACTGCGCGCGAGCGGCGTCAATGTCGGCAATGGCTTTTTGCACATCGCGGTTGCTGCTGAGTGCCTGGCTCACCAGCTTTTGCAGACGCACATCGTTCACCACCTGCTGCCAGTTACCGACAACCGCGGTGGCTTCACCGTGGCTGCCCGGCAGGCTTGCCGGGATGGGCGCGTCCGGGCGCTGATAGTTGGGGTCCATCGACACGCAGCCAACGCTCAGGAACGCAATAAATAACAAAGACAAACGAAACATAGCTTACTCCTGACGACCGCGTTTGCCGGCAAACAGACGTTTCACCAGCACAAAGAACAGAGGAACAAAGAAGATCGCCAGCAGGGTAGCCGTTAGCGTACCGCCGATAATCCCGGTACCGATGGCGACGCGGCTGTTAGCGCCCGCCCCGGTGGCGACCGCCAGCGGCATCACCCCGGCGATAAACGCCAGGGAAGTCATGATGATTGGGCGCAGACGGGTTTGTGCCGCCCGCATGGCCGCGCGGGTTAGCGAGTAGCCCTGCGCCACGGAGGCTTCGGCGAACTCGACAATCAGAATGGCGTTTTTCGACGACAGCCCGATGGTGGTCAGCAGCGCCACCTGGAAGTAAACGTCGTTGCTGAGCCCGCGCATCCACGCCGCCAGCGCCGCGCCGAGCAGGCCCAACGGGATAACCATGATGACCGAGAACGGCACCGACCAGCTCTCATAGAGTGCTGCCAGACAAAGGAACACCACCAGAATCGAGATGGCGTACAGGCTCATCGCCTGACCGCTCGCCAGTTTTTCCTGCAGCGACAGGCCGCTCCATGCCCAGGTCGTACCAGCGGGCAGGCTGTTGGCCAGCGCTTCCATCTTCGCCATGGCAACGCCGGAGCTAAAGCCGTCGGCGTTCTCGCCCTGAATTTCATAGGCCGCGGAGCCGTTGTAGCGCACCAGACTTTCCGGGCCGTACTCCCAGCGGGTGGTGGCGAAGGCGGAGAATGGGGTCATGCTGTTATCGCTGCCGCGCACGAACCATTTGCCGAGATCCGACGGCACGCCGCGGGCATCGCTATCGCCCTGGATATAGACCTTTTTCACGCGCCCACGGTCGATAAAGTCGTTCACGTAGGTGCCACCCCAGGCGCTGGAAAGTGTCGAGGTCACGTCGCTGAGCGACAGGCCTAGCGAGACGGCTTTGTTGTTGTCGATATCCACCTGAAGCTGCGGCATCTGCGGCAAATCGTTGGCGCGTACGGCGTGCAGCGATGGGGCCTGGTTGGCGGCCTGAATCAGCTGATTACGCATTTTTAGCAGCGTATCGCGGTCGGTCGCGCCGTTGGCCATCAGCTCAAAGGTGAAGCCGTTGCTCTGCCCCAGGCCGTCAACGGCAGGCGGGGTCATGGCGAACAGCGTGGCGTCGCGAATGCTGCTGAGCTCTTTGGTGGCGCGCAGCGCAATGGCCTGCGCGCTGTTCTCTTCGCCCGGACGCAGCGACCAGTTTTTCAGCGCCACGAAGGCCATCCCGGCGTTCTGCCCGCTGCCGCTAAAGCTGAAGCCATCGACGGTGAAAATGACGTTGGTGTTGGCTTTCTCTTTGGTCAGGAACCAGTCGATCACCTGCTGGCGCACTTCGGCGGTACGGGAAGCCGTGGCGCCTGCGGGCAGGGTGTACTGCACCATCACATCGCCCTGATCTTCTACCGGCAGGAAGCTGCCCGGCAGTTTCCACATCGCCAGCGCCATGCCGCCGCAGATGGCGAGATAAACCACCATCACCGTGCCGGAGCGGCGCAGGACGTTCATGACGCGGTGTTTGTAGCCGTGTTCGGTGGCGCTGTAGAAGCGGTTAAATTTGCCGAAGAAGCCCTTTTTATGCGGCGGCGTGTGGCGAAGAATAGAGCCGCACAGCGCCGGTGTCAGGGTCAAGGCGACCACCACCGACAGCATCATGGCGGAGATAATGGTGACCGAGAACTGACGGTATATCACCCCGGTGGAGCCGCCGAAGAAGGCCATCGGCAGGAATACCGCCGACAGTACCAGCGCGATGGCAATCAGCGCCCCGGAGATCTCGCCCATCGATTTTTCGGTGGCTTCGCGGGCGGGCAGCCCTTCGTCGCGCATAATTCGCTCGACGTTTTCCACCACCACGATGGCATCATCCACCAACAGGCCTATCGCTAGCACCATCGCAAACAGCGTCAGGGTGTTGATGGAGTAGCCAAACAGCGCCAGCACGCCGAAGGTGCCGAGCAGCACCACCGGCACCGCCAGCGCCGGGATCAGCGTCGCGCGGATGTTTTGCAGGAACAGGTACATCACGCAGACCACCAGAGCGATGGCCTCAAACAGCGTTTTCACCACGTCTTCGACGGAGATCTTGATGAATTCGGTGCTGTCTTTCGGGAAGGCAACGTCGTAGCCCTGCGGCATATTGCGCTGGAACTCGGCGATTTTGTCCTTCACGCGGGTAGCGGTATCGAGCGCGTTAGCGCCTGGCGCCAGCATCACCGCCACCCCGGCGGCCGGGTGACCGTTGAGTTTGGCGGTAGCGGTGTAGTCTTCGCTGCCCATTTCTACGCGAGCCACATCGCCGATGCGCACCACCGAGCCGTTGGACTGGCTTTTAACAATAATATCTTTGAACTGCTCGACCGTTTGCAGGCGCGACTGCGCGCGCACGGTGGCGGTAAGTTGCTGGGTGGCTGGTGACGGCAGCGCGCCGATTTTACCGGCAGAGACCTGCACGTTCTGCGCTTCAATTGCCGTTTCCACGTCGGACGGCATCAGCGAATAGGAGGCCAGTTTTGCCGGGTCCATCCAGATGCGCATGGCGTATTCCGCGCCGAACACCTGCAGGCTGCCGACGCCTTCAATACGCGCCATCGGATCCTGCATATTGCTGACCAGCCAGTCGGCGATATCCGAGCTGGTGGCTTTGTCGGTGGTGTCGTAAACCGCCATGATCAGCAGGAAGCTGCTCTGGGATTTCACCACCGTTACGCCCGCCTGCTGAACCTCGCTCGGCAGTCGGGATTCCGCCTGCTGCACTTTGTTCTGCACCTGAACCTGCGCGGTATCCGGGTCGGTACCCTGCTCGAAGGTCACGTTGATACTCACCGTACCGTCGGAGCTGCTGGTGGAGGAGAAGTAGAGCAGGTTATCGAGGCCGGTAAGCTGCTGCTCAATCACCTGGGTGACGCTGTTTTCCAGCGTGTCGGCGGAGGCCCCGGTGTAGGAGGCGGAAATCTGAATGGTTGGCGGCGCCACGTCCGGGTACTGCGCCACCGGCAGCGTCTGGATTGCCAGCATCCCGGCGAGCATGATCAGAATAGCGATAACCCAGGCAAAGACCGGGCGACGCACGAAGAAGCGAGAGAACATCAGGCTTTGCCTCCGTTACGCTGCACGGCGACGGGTTTGACCGTCTGCCCGACCGTCACTTTATCGGTGCCTTCCACAATCAGCTGGTCGCCGTTTTTCAGGCCGCGTTGTACCAGCCATTTGTCGCCGTAGGTGCCGTCGGTTTCCAGCGTGCGCTGCTCAACTTTGTTATTGGCATCCACCACTAACGCGGTGGCGTTGCCTTTCACGTCGCGGGTGATACCCTGCTGCGGGGCAAGAATCGCCTCGCTCATCACCCCTTCATCGATGCGGGCGCGCACGAACATGCCCGGTAGCAGTTGGTGCTGCGGGTTGGGGAATACGGCACGCAGGGTGACCGAGCCGGTGGACTCATCCACCGCCACTTCGGTGAGCGCCAGGCGGCCTTTTTCACTGTAGGTGCTGCCGTCTTCCAGGGTTAGCGTGACGCTAAGGGTGTCGCTGTTGGTCGCCAGCGATTGCTTGCGCAGGCGCAGCAGGTCGACGCTGGAGCGGGTGAGGTCAACGTAGATAGTGTCGAGGCCGCGAATGGTGGCAAGCGCAGTGGTTTGCTCGGCGGTAACCAGCGCCCCCGGCGTAACGGAAGAGATGCCGATGCGCCCGGCAATCGGCGCGGTGACGGTGGTCCAGTCGAGGTTAATGCGCGCGCTGTCTAACGCGGCTTTTTTCGACTCGACGCTGGCTTTGTCCTGCGCACAGGTGGACTGCGCATCGTCGGCATCCTGCCGCGATACGCCGTTATCTTTCACTAACAGCGCGTAACGCTGCGCCTTCTGGCAGTCGGCGACGACCAGCGCCTGCGCCTGCTTCAGCGCGGCGGCGGCTTCATTATAGGTGGCACGGAAGCTGGCCGGGTCAATCTGGTACAACGGCTGGCCCGCTTTGACGTTATCGCCTTCATTAAAAAGCCGTTTCTGGATGATGCCAGAGACCTGTGGACGCACCTCGGCGCTCAGCGCGGCGGTGGTGCGCCCGGTCAGGTCGCTGACCACGGAAACGGGTTGGCTTTTTAATGTAACGATACCGACTTCCTGAGCGGGACGCTCCGGGGAGGCGGTGGGGGCATTATCGCATCCGCTCAGGAGAAATAATGCAGCGATGGTGGTTGTTATGTATTTCATATTTTTCTCAGGGTGAACGACACCCTCCTCGCCGAATAGGGGTGAGGATTTCAGGTGTAAAAAAGCCTGCGTCTCCGGATGGCCGGAAACGACAAAAGGGGGATAAAAATATCCCCTGGTATCTAAATGGAATTAATTACTTTGCGGATACGAGCATATTAATAATTTCCTGATAGATTTTTTCCATCTCGTCAGACGCCACCTGTTGGGGGATCTGACGACGATAAATGGTGCCTTCAACCATCACCGCCATCACCTCGACGCAGCAGCGAATGCGAGTCTCGCTAAGCTCAGGGTAGGTTTTGCGCAGATGCTCACAGGCGTTGTTGAACATGCGTTCGTCGGCGGCTTTCAGCCAGGCGGCGACCTGTGAATTGCGGGTGGCTTCGGCGGACATCTCCAGCATCAGCGCATCGTCGTCTTCGCTCAGCGTTTCGCGCCATGCCAGCATGTGCGGCATCAGATGGGTTTGAGTTTTGCCCTCCATCTCGGCGATGCGATGGTCGATAATCCGGCGGATCATCTCTTCGATAATGGCGTCTTTGTTGCTGAAATAACGGTAGATTTGCCCGACGCTGAGCTTCGCCTCGGCGGCAATCTGCGACATGCTGGCGGCATGAAAACCGCTCTGGCGGAAACAGCGTCGCGCGGCGGTAATGATGTCGTCCTGCCGGGCTTTTTGCCGGGCCTCCAGTTTGCTGCTCATTGCGGGTCTCCACCGTTTTGAAAAGATGAGAACGATCGTTCTCATTTCGTGTTCATTATACGTAGCGAAAGCGTGATGAAAAGCATTTTCTGATACTGATTTTTTATTTTTTCCTTTGTGCAGAAAATAATGGAGAAAGAAAGAATTTTTTGTGAAATTACTGAGGATGGCCAATAAAAATAATGGAGAAAATATGCCTTTTGTTATTAAAGAAATTATTACGCAGGAAGATAAAGACGAATTACTGACTGGGCTTCGCGCCTATAACCGCCAGTTTGTGGACACCACAGATTGGTGCGATGTCTGCGTTTATCTGCGCGACGAGCAGGGCGTGATGCGCGGTGGCCTGATTGGTCAACGCAAGGGCGACTGGCTCAGTATCGACTACCTATGGGTATGCGAAACGGTGCGCGGCGACGGGGTCGGCAGCGAACTTATCAAGCGCGCGGAGGCGCTGGCGCGTGAGAAAGGCTGCCTGCATGCGCTGGTGGATACCATCAGTTTTCAGGCGCTGCCGTTTTATCAGAAGCAGGGGTATGAGCTGGTGAAAACGCTGGAGGATTTCCCGTTGGTGGGGATGGCGCGGCATTATCTGACCAAGGCATTGTGAGGGTTGCCGGATGGCGTAGCCGCCATCCGGCGCTGTTTTACGCGTGCCGGGTTTTCAGCGGTGCCTCTTTCAACCACCACGACAGCAGGAACGCCACCACCATAATGCAGGCCGCCATAATAAACGCCGCGTGAATCGCCGAACCAAAGGCGCTGAGATAGTCGCTGCGAATCGCCTCAGGAAGCTGGTGAATCGCCACCGGGTTCATCCCTTTTGGCATCGCCGCCCCTTCCGGTAACAGGTCGGTGAGTCGTGATTGCAGCACTGAGGTAAACACCGCGCCAAACAGCGCCACGCCGATGGAACCACCAATCGAACGGAACAGCGTCACCCCGGAGGTCGCCACGCCATAAAGGTTCGCCGCCACGGTGTTTTGCACCGCCAGCACCAGCACCTGCATCACCATCCCTAGCCCCATCCCCAGCACGCCGGTAAACAGATACAGCTGCCAGGTTGGCGAGGTAATGGTAATGCGCGTCAGCAGCACCATCCCGATAAAGCCCATCAGCGTCCCGACGATGGGGTAAATCCGGTATTTCCCGGTACGGCTAATGGCGCGCCCGCTAATAATCGAGGTCAGCAGCAGACCGCCCATCAGCGGAATCAGTTGTAGCCCGGCTTCCGTCGGCGTGGCGTTTTTCACCACCTGTAGATACAGCGGCAGGAAGGTCACCGAGCCGAATAGCGACATGCCGATGATAAAACCAATCAGGCTGCACAACAGGAAGCTGCGGTTGCGGAACAGCGAGAGCGGAATAATCGGCTCAAACGCCAGCCGCTCTTCGTAGATAAACCCGGCGATACCAACCAGGCCAAAGGCCAGAATGCACCACAGCTGCGGGTCGCTCCACTCGCGCACCGTGCCGCCTTCGGTGGTGAACAGGATGATGCACACCAGCGCCATGGTCAGGTAAATCGCCCCCAGCCAGTCAATCTGATGCTGGCGGCGTGTGTTGCTGGAGTGGAATACTGCACCGATCACAAACAGTGCGAACAGCCCCAGCGGCAGGTTGATATAGAAAATCCAGCGCCAGGAGGCGTGCTGCACAATAAAGCCGCCGATCAGCGGGCCGATAACCGTCGCCAGGCCAAACACACCGCCGAACAGCCCCTGATAGCGCCCGCGTTCGGCAGGCGGGATCACGTCGGCTACCGCCGCCATACTGATGACCATCAAACCGCCGCCGCCGAGCCCTTGAAGGGCGCGCATCAGCACCAGCTGCGTCATGTTTTGCGCCAGCCCGCACAGCGCCGATCCCGCGAGAAACAGCAGAATCGAGATTTGGAGCACCCGCTTGCGGCCAAACAGATCGCCGAACTTACCGTACAGCGGCACCACGATGGTGGAGGTGAGGATATAGGCCGTCACCACCCAGGAAAGCTTGTCGAGGCCGCCCAGCTCGCCGACAATGGTCGGCAGCGCGGTGGAGACTATTGTCTGGTCGAGCGCGGAGAGCAGCATCACCAGCAGGAGTGCGCTGAACAGCAGACGGACTGAGGTGACACCCGACTGTTGGGGAGGCTGGGCGTTCGTCGTCGTTTCGGATGCCATCATGTTCTCACTTGAAATTAATTAAATGCATAATTAATATTTATTGAAGATCATTCAGAGGTCAAGAGATCCCGTTTCTATGCCAGCACAAAAAGACCATCTCAAACCGCGTAAGCCTGGTCGCCCGCGCGGCAGTAAGCCCGATGCGGCTAAGCGTGAACAGCTGATCGGCATCGCCCTGCGGCTCTTTTCCCAGCAGGGGATTGCGCGCACGTCCCTGAACGCCATCGCCCGTGAAGCGGGGGTGACGCCAGCAATGCTGCACTACTACTTCAACTCGCGCGAGCAGCTGCTCGACGTGATGATTGAAGAGCGTTTTCTGCCGCTGCGCGCGCAGATAAGCGGTGTGTTTGGCGACTATCCCGACGAGCCGGTAAACGCGCTGACGGCGATGGTGAAAACCCTGTCGACGATTGCCGCCGAGCACGAGTGGTTTGCGCCGCTGTGGATGCAGGAGGTGATTGGCGAAATGCCGGTGCTGCGTCAGCATCTGCACGCCCGCTTTGGCGACGATAAATATCACGCTACCCTGGCGATGGTGAAACGCTGGCAGGCCGAGGGCAAAATCAACCCGCACCTGAGCGCCGAGCTGCTGTTTACCACGCTGCTAAGTCTGGTGCTGGTGCCGTTTTCCCGCATGCGTAACGACGAGCGGCTGGCGATGCTGACGCCGGAGATCATCACCAATAACGTATTGGCGGTGATCCAGCAGGGGATTGGCCCGGCGTAGATCCCGACGTCGCGTAGCCCGGCCGAGCAACGCGACGCCGGGGAAAGGTTACTCCACGCTAAACTGGTTACTCTCCGCTAACGCCTTAAACCACAGCCCGTTGCGCTTAATCTGCCGCTCGCCGGTCTCAAGATCGAGACGATAAAATCCGTAGCGGCGCTTAAACGAGTTGAGCCACGACCAGTTGTCGATAAACGTCCACTGGTGCACGCCGAAGCAGTTCGCGCCGTCGGCGATGGCACGGTGTAGCTGCACCAGGTGTTCTTCCATCAGGCCAATGCGGAAACCATCTTCAATCACCCCATCTGCCTGTACCGGGCCTTCGGATTGCAAATCCATGGCGATGCCAATTTCGGCGAGATACCACTTAATATTGCCGTAATTGTCGCGAATATTGACGGCAATATCGTAGATAGCCTGCGGATGAATTTCGTTGTTATCGCGGTATGGGTTAAAGCGGCCGTTCGGGTCGATGTAGTTTTCGAAGTAGTACTCCGGTGAGAAGTAGTCGAGGGTGTACGGGGTCTCACGCGCCTGCACGCGACGCGGCACGTAGTAGTTCACGCCCAGGAAATCGATTCTTGAATCGGTTATCAGCGACACTTCCTGTTTGGTGGTTTCCGGCAGGCAGTTATGCAGCGCCAGTAGCTCGCACAACTCTTTCGGGAATTGGTGCTTCACCAGCGGGTCGAGGAAGCTGCGGTTAAATAACAGGTCGGCATACCACGCCGCTTTTTTATCTTCCGGCGAGTCGTTGCGGGTATAGGACGGCGTCAGGTTTAACACCACGCCAATCTCGCCCGGCAGCTGCTGTTGGCGGTAGCACTCGACCGCTTTGGCGTGGGCCAGCATGATATTAAACGCCACCTGCGCGGCCAGTTTGCCGTCTTTTTTGCACGGGTAGTGGAAATCGTACAGGTAACCGCCTTCAACCGGCACAATCGGTTCGTTGAAGGTTATCCAGTATTTGATTTTATGGCCAAACAGGCGGAATGCGGTGGCGGCAAAGCGGGCGAACAGGTCGGTGACGTGCTTTGACTCGAAGCCGCCGTAGCGGTTTTGCAGCGCTTCCGGCATATCAAAATGGTAGAGGTTGACCATCGGTTCGATACCGTTGGCGATCATTTCGTCGAAGTAGTCGTGGTAGAAACGGACGGCGTCGGCGTTCGGTTCGCCGGTTTCCAGATCGTCGATCAGTCGTGACCACTGAATTGAGGTGCGGAATGAGTTGAAGCCGATGTGCTTCATCAGCGCCACGTCCTCTTTGTAGCGATGCAGCGTGTTACAGACCGTCTCAGGTCCTATTCCCTGGAAAAAGCGTTCCGGCTGCGCGGCGTGCCAGCTGTCCCAGATGGAGCGATGGGGCTTACCCTCGGCGCCTTCGGTTTGTGGGCCAGAGGCAGCAGCGCCCCAGAAGAAGTGGTTCGGAAACGCGTAAGTGGTCATTTAATCTCCTGAAAAATAGACAAAAAAGCTGCGCCGTTAGCGGCGCAGCAAATTACTACTCTGCTTACTACTCAGCATTCACCTGAATGGACTTGATAAAGATATAGCCCCAGTCACCCGCGTATTTCCCCAGGCTGATGGTGTTCTCACCCTGCTTGAGATGCACTGGAATGGTCATTCGCTGGCCCTGCTCATCGGTTTGCGGAAACTCAATTTGAATCGGCTTATCGCTATTCACCTGCACCGAGTTCTTCTTACCGCCCCATTTGGCGTTGAAATCGAGATGCAGCAGATAGTTGCCGTCCCACGGAGCGGCAACCTGCCAGCTCACTTTATCGCCATCATTGGCAAACGGTCCGAGGAAGCCATCTTCGCCGGTTGCCAGTTCGTTTTCCGCGCTCTTGATCACCGTTTTCTGGCTTTGCTTCAGGTCCAGTCGCGGACTTTCAAAGCGGCAGAAATCGTCGGGCGCTTTACCCGTCGCTTTGGTCACGTTGACCGTCATCGTTTTGCTGCTTTTCAGCAGGCCGTCGTTGGCGGTAAACGTCAGCTGATAGGTTCCCGGCGTGGAGAACCAGGCGCGAGTGGAAGCCTTGTCGGCATCACAGAAATGGGCCTGCTTGTTACCGGTGCTGGTCCACTTTTCGCTCACCTGACGTGACGGCAGATTGTCGTCCTGCCACGTGGCGTTGAGGCTCAGGCCGCTGTTTTGCGCCGCGCTCGCGGTCTCCTCAAGCGTGATGATCGGGGCCTGATTTTTCTGGCTATGGGTGACGCTGATAATGTTGGACGGCGCAGACTGCCCGGATTCATTTTTCGCGATCACCCGGTAATAATAGGTTTTGCCCAGCGTGAGCGACGCATAATCATCGCGGAAGAGAGCCATGGATTGTGGATCCCACTCCTGCACGCCGTCGGAGATATTTTTACCCACGACCTGCCATGGACCCTCTTTTGACTCCGCGCGCTCTACATCGTAACGTCGACCAACGGCGGCACCCATCCAGTTAATGGCGAAGGGAGAATCGGTCTCGCGTAGTTTTGGTGCTTCGGGTTTGGGCAGCGGTGCCATTTTTTCCTGCCCTGCCATTTGTGCGGCGGCGGTGCGCACCAGGTCGACGACCTTGGTTTCCTGGTTAGCATCGCCTTCCGGGAAGCCTGGAAGATGGTAGCTATAGTGGCCGGTATACTCTTTATGCCAGTAGAAACCACCGTCGTGGCGATGACCACGAAAGCCCCAGATAAACCCGCCTGCAGCCTTCGCGCCGTTAACCTCGGTATGGACAATCGACTGCATGATGCTGTTCAGGTCTTTGCTATCGAGCAGGCCAAATTCGCCCACCAGATACACTTTCTTCCCGCCGATGGCTTCCAGGTCCTTCTTCACCTGATCCGGATGGTTGTTTCCTGCGTTGGTGTAGTAGTGATTGCTGACGATATCAACGTTCGGATCGTTCACGGAGAAGGCGTTGATTTTCTTATAGGTCCCATCAACAACCAGCTGATGCGGCGCGAGTTTTTTTATCCAGGCCGCCGTCTGTTTCAGGAATTCCGCGTTGGTATCTTCCAGCTCGTTACCGGTCTCCCAGGCCATAATCGCCTTTTCGTCCGCGTAAGCGCGCCCGGTTATGGTGTTGGTCCGGGTGATCACCTGACGAATAACGTCGAGATACGCCTGATAGGTTTTACTGTCGGTCCGGTAAAAATCTTCCGGTTTTTCATGGTAGAAGGCCGCCAGCTGCTCGCGTCCACCCCACCACCACCAGTGATCGATAAATGGCAGAATCAAGCGCAAGCCTTGTTTATCGGCTTCGGCAATCATGTTGTCGTACACCACCATCGCTTTTTCATTCAGACGTGGCATACCGTCCGCGGTGGCCGGCGCCAGAATATGCGTTTCGCGCTCGCAGGCTTCATCGTTCTCCTGCTGGACCGAGAGCACGTAGACGCGCTGGGCTTTTGCCCCCGTCTGCACGATGGCTTTAATCCAGTTTTCCTGTTCTTCCGGCGTTGGCCACTTAAAGTACTGACCCCAGCCGCGCGGGTCGGCTTTACAGACACCACGGGCGTCGTTTTCGATCCGGTGCAATTCCGGCGCGTGGATCCCCGCGAAGCGGAATTCCTGTTTGCCGTCCATCAACTGCGCGCCCTGGCGAGTGATGAAGTGGTCAAAGTGCGACGGTGCTGCCGCCATCGCGCCAGCGCTGGTCAAGGCGGCCAGCACGGCTATCAGTAAGGATTTTTTTACGGGCTGTTTCATTGCATCTCTCCTTAGAACCAGACTTCCGCCTGCACGCCAAAGTTAACGGTATCGGTGCTACCGCTGCGGCTGTAGCCACCGGCATCGATGGTGTTGGTGCTCCAGTTGTAGTTGCCGTCGAGCGCATCCGAGACGCCTTTATCCCACTTGGCATAGGTCACAAAGAAGCGCAGCTGTGGACGGCTCCAGAAGCCGGAATCGAAGGTCAGCGTTGGCGCGATGGTGACTTTGGTCAGCCCACCTTTCCCTTTGCCGTTGACGCCCTTGTAGTTGTCATCGTCGAGGTACTCGTAACCCAGTTCATACTGCATGGCGAAGTTTTTGGTGATCTGGTGATAAGGGCGGATGCCGGCCACCCAACTGGTGCGTCCCCAGCCGCTGTCGTCGTTGCTCCACCAACGGTAATTTTTGTCTTTCTGCAGGTAGGCGAAGGTTGAGACTTCTACGTCACCCATTGAGGCCAGGCTGTCGAGCACAATACGCCAGGATTGCGTGTCTTCGAGGTTAGCCCAACCCCAGCCGTTTTTGCCCAGCGAATCACCCGCCGCCAGGCCGCGTCCGTACTGCATCACCACTTTGGAATAGCCGCCGGTCAGGCCCCAGAACCCATCAAAGTTATAGACACCGGTCACGCCATAGCCTTTCTCAGCGGAGGTCGGGTGATTTTCGTTGCGGTTCATCCGGTGGCCGATCAGCTCCAGATCCAGCCCGGTACCGGCAATCTTTTTAAACCACAGGTTGAGCGAGTAGTCGTCCGGGTAGCCCTGATCGCCTTTGTCGACCGGATAGGCTTTGGTTTCATCCGTTGGTGAGAAGGCGTATACCCCGGCGTCGAAGCGGGCGAAGCCCAGATCCATATTGTCGAAACCGCCGCCGGTGCCGTTGTACTGAATGTACTCCCAGTCAAACTGGTGGCTGGAGGTGTTGGAGCTGCTGTAACGCTTACCGCCCCAGAAGGTGATGTCCGGTGCGAAGTCGAGGTTGCTGAGTTCGGCATATCCTTCGCGGAACTGCACGTCGTGGCCGTCATCGTCCTGACAGTTCCAGTCTGAAGTGCATTTGCTCTGATGGGTGATGTTGGCCTGAATTTTTGCCACCGCACCGGAGTCGGACTTCAGCGTTACCGTTGGAATCAGCTCTATTTTGGTGTCTTCTTCGTTGCCCAGACGCCATTTGCCATCCGGCATCAGCCCCACGGAGTCCGCGCGGTTACTGTCGGAGTTCGCCAGGATCCCAGAACGCATGTAGCCGTGCAGCTGGAAGTCATATTTTTCTGCGTAGGCCAGGCCGCTGGTGGCGGCGCTGACTAAGAGTGCCAGAGGTATCAATCGGTTAAGTTGTTTCATCTTTCGCTTTTCCCTTTTATTTTTTGTACGCAATAGCGCTTTTGTTAATGCGATGGGAAATTTACGGATCAAAAATGGAAATGTACATCCATATACGGAAATCGCTTTCCATAATTGCCGGATCAAATCACAGATCCGAAGATTGTTCGTATAAAAGCGTGATGTGGATCGGCTTTTGGTTTTGAGAGAATAAAAAAGCCAGCGTCTGAACGGCGCTGGCGAAAAATAAACTGTGAAGACGATCGATTAGCGGATTTCAGAATCCGTGAGTTGCCGCTCGTAGACCTTGAAGAAAGGGCGGTAGATCATCCAGGCGTTGAAGAAGGCGAACAGGCACATGAACATATTTTTCCAACTGCCGTTTGCCGACCATGCGGCGCCCAGTGGCGCGGGCATTGACCACGGCAGCATTGCCACGGCGCGGTCGAGAACGCCGAGGTGCGTCAGATACCAGGCAATGCAGGCGTTAATCATCGGTACGCCAATAAAAGGGATTAAAAATAGTGGGTTAAGTATTATCGGGAAACCAAAAAGTATCGGTTCATTGATATTAAAGAGGGAAGGGATAAGGCCAATTTTGCCCACGCTTTTTAGCTGGCGAGAGCGACTTCGGAGCGCCATAAAGACCAGCGGCAGGGTGGAACCGATACCCCCAATCAGCAGATAGAAATCCCAGAATCCCTGCAGATAAATATGCGGCAACGGCGTGATACCGTTCACCAGCGCCTGTTGGTTTTCAAACAGATAGGTCATCCAGAACGGGTTCATGATGCCGGTGATGATCAGCGCGCCGTGAATACCAACAAACCATAGTAAGTTACAGATAAGTAAGGAGATAAGTAACGCAGTTAGCGTATCGGAGGCGATGATCAGCGGTCGCAGCGCTTCACTGATAAGCTCTGGCAAAATCATCCCGGTGTTGAGCTTCAGCCCAGCGTTCATCGCCGTAATAGAAAGCATGATCACCAGCAGCGGCGTCAGCAGCTGAAAGCCGTTGCGGGTCATGATCGGCACCTCGTCCGGCAAGCGAATACACCAGCCTTTTCGGTAGAAGAGCCGGATCACTTCAACAGAGTAAAAGCTTGAAATTAAAGCGCTAAATATTCCCATCCCCCCCAGAAAGAGATTGCTACCCGCATTTTCCTTAAAGCCGATGAACACCAGAAATGCCAGGCATCCCGTCAGCCCGGAAAGCCGTTCGGGTAGCTGGTACTGCTTGCCTAAGCTGGCGCTGGCACCGAAGGCGATGATCAGCGCAATCAGGCCAATCGTTAGCTCAAAAGTAGGCAATAGCATGGGCCGAATAGCCAGATACCACGCGCCGCTGATAGCAAACGGCGGGAAGATCAACGGCACCATCAGGCTGCCAACAATGACGAACGGCATGGCCAGCGCAAAGCTGTCGCGCATGGCGGTGATGTGCTGGCTACGGGTCAGAAGATTGGCGAAAGGCGTAACGCGCTGCTCAATCAGCGTCACAGCAACATTCATAAACTGAATGTTCATGGCGAACCTTATATCGAACGGAGGTACGAGGATCATCGCCTACATCCCAATAAAGTGAAAGCCTGCAACCGGTGATCGCGCTCACATTTAACGGATTCATGTACGGAAAGCGCTTTCCGTTTTGTTTCCTCGTGATTATAGTCCGCTCATCATTACTACTCAGTCAGGAGTTTTCCATGAAGAAAATTATGCTTTGTTGTTCCGCGGGGATGTCCACCAGTTTGCTGGTTAAAAAAATGGTGGCAGAGGCGGAAAAGCGCGGCCTGGAAGTGGATATCAACGCCTTTGGTGTTGCCGAATTTGAACAGCAAGTGGGCCAGTATCAGGTGGTGCTTCTGGGGCCGCAGGTGAAGTACATGCAGAAAGATTTGCAGCAAAAAGCCAACGCCTACGGCATCAAGGTGGAGCCGATCAACATGATGGATTACGGCATGCAGAAAGGCGGTGCGGTTTTAGATTTTGCCCTGTCATTAATTGATAACAATAACTAAGGGATAAAAGATGAGCTCTCTGTACGCTAAATTAATCAATGTGATAGAACAAAAAATCACGCCAATGGCCGGGGCGGTTGGCCAGCAAAAATACGTGACCTCCATTCGTGACGGTTTTATCCTCGCGCTGCCGTTTATGATTGTCGGCTCGTTTATGCTGGTGTTTATCTTCCCGCCGTTTTCACCGGATACCAGTTGGGGTTTTGCTCGCGCCTGGCTGCAATTTTCGCTGGACCACCGTGAGAGCCTGATGCTGCCGTTCAATTTCAGCATGGGCATCATGACGCTCTTTATCTCCGTTGGGGTGGCTGCCAGTCTTGCGCGCCATCACGACCTGGACCCGCTGACGTCCGGGATGCTGTCGCTGATGGGCTTTTTGCTGGTTGCCGCGCCGCTGAAAGACGGACAGATCTCCGTGGCTTACTTCTCCGGGCAGGGTATCTTCACGGCGCTGCTGGTCGCGATATACACCACCGAGCTGTACGCTTTCCTGCGTCGTCACAACATCACCATTCGCCTGCCACCAGAAGTGCCGACCGGCGTGGCGCGTTCCTTTGAGATTCTGATCCCCGTGCTGGCGGTGGCGCTGACGCTGCATCCGTTGAACCTGTTTATCGAAGCACAGCTGGGAATGATTATCCCGGAAGCCATTATGTCGCTGGTGAAACCACTGGTTGCCGCCTCCGATACGCTGCCAGCGATTCTGTTGTCGGTGTTGGTATGTCAGATTTTGTGGTTCGCCGGGATTCACGGCGCGCTGATTGTTACCGGCATTATGAACCCATTCTGGATGGCAAACCTGTCGGTTAACCAGGCCGCCATGGCCGCCGGTACCGCCATTCCCCATATTTACGTGCAAGGATTCTGGGACCACTACCTGCTGATTGGCGGCGTGGGCTCCACGTTGCCGCTAGCCATTTTGTTGATGCGTAGCAAAGCGGTTCACCTGCGTACGATTGGCCGCATGGGCGTTGTGCCAGGGCTGTTTAACATCAATGAGCCGATTCTGTTCGGCGCGCCAATCATCATGAACCCGCTGTTCTTTATTCCGTTTGTCCTGGTGCCGATGGTGAATGCGACGCTGGCCTACTTTGCCCTCGACTTTGGTCTGGTCTCCCGTGTGGTGTCGATGACGCCGTGGACCACACCGGCCCCTATCGGTGCATCCTGGGCGGCGAACTGGTCGTTCAGCCCTATCATTATGTGCCTGATTTGTATGGTAACGGCTGCCGTCATGTACTACCCGTTCCTGAAGGCTTACGAGAAACAGCTGCTGTCGCAAGAAAGCGGTGATGCGGAAACGGAAGGTCGCGTTGGGCAGTCTGAGGCCGCCTGATTTTGTTGATTGAGAGGACGTTATGGATTTAGAAGAGCAAGTGATGGGCATTATTATTAATGCTGGCCAGTCGCGCAGCCTGTGCTACGAAGCGCTGAACAGCGCTAAAGCCGGTGATTTCGCCGATGCAGATGAAAAAATGGGGCAGGCGCAGCATTTTGCCCGCGAAGCGCATCGGGTACAGACTCAACTGATTGAGGCTGATGAAGGTGAGGGTAAAACCAAAATGACGCTGGTGATGGTGCACGCGCAGGACCATCTGATGACGTCGATTCTGGCCAAAGAACTGGTGGGCGAGCTGATTGAGCTCTATCGCACGCGTCATTAAGCCTCTGTCTCCCCGGCCGTTTCGCGCCGGGGAGTTGGCGAATACCTGAACGCATTTATGTTAGTATAGGGAGAAAACCGTAATACAGACGACACCATGCCTACTATTGATGATGTTTCAAAGCTAGCCAACGTTTCCCGTGCCACCGTTTCGCGCGTGCTGACGGGGACGCGTGGCGTTCGTGAAGAGAGCCGCGAGGCCGTATTACGCGCGGTGGAAGAGCTTAACTACCGCCCAAGCTTTGCGGCGCAGAACCTGGCGAGCAACACCTCGAGCTACGTCGGTATGGTGCTGCCCGCGAACGAAGCCGGGTTTAGCGCCACGCTGCTGCCGCAGCTATCGCAGGCGGTGAAAGCGCTGAATAAATCGTTGATCATTCAGTACGTAAACGACGCGGCTGAGCAGCAGGCTGTGGTGGAAAGTCTGCAGCATCAATGCGTTGCAGTCGTTACTCTGAGCCGTAACAGCGGTGATGTTGCGAGTAACGTGATCGCCTTCGATGCGTTTTCCGCGCAAGGCAGCGCCAGCCAGGGTTACAACTACGCGTTTGCCACCGAAAGCGCCTGCCGCTATGTGTTGGGCAAGGGGCATCGTAATATCGCGCTGCTGATGGACAATGAAAGCGATGTTGCCAGCAAGCAGATGCTCGACGGCTATCGCAGCGTGCTGCAAAACTATTCGCTGCCGTTCAATCGTCAACTGCTGGTGATGGCTGACAACAATATTGAGCAGGCGCTGCTGACGCTTATCAATAGTTTCACTAAATACACGGCGATTATCGCCAAACGTGACTGTTACGCCGCCGAAGCGATGCGTTTATTACGTGAATTCAATATTGCGATCCCACAGGAAGTGTCGCTGGTGAGCCTTGAAGATTCTCCGCTGGCCTCGCTGGTTTATCCGCCTTTGACCTGTATCGCCTATCCGGTTGAACAACTGCTGGAGCACTGCGTTCAGCGTATTCGCGCATTAATTGATGGGCATTCTGTGTTTGTGCCGGAAGGGCGTGCGTTTACCGGGCGCCTGGTGGCTCGCTCATCGGTTGCGGATATCAGTTAATCTTCGCGGTGCTGCCAATGCTCGCGTTTTCGCAAGACACTTCTTTACAGCACTAAACTGGCGGGCTCGCTAAGATACGCCTCGTACTATAACGAGGTCCTGATGAGCGAATTTTTCCAGCGCCGCCGCGTATACCGCTGGCTACGCGAAATGATAGTGCTATTACTGTTGGCGGCGGTGCTGATGTGGGGCGTTGACCGCTTCCGCAGCCCGACGTTGCCCGACACCTTCTCCGGCACGACCATGCAGACAATAGACGGCCAGCAGCTGGATTTCGCCGCGATGAGCGAGACCCGCCCGCTGCTGGTTTATGTCTGGGCGACCTGGTGCAGCATCTGCCGCTTTACCTCGCCGTCGGTTGAGAAGCTGAAGGAGCAGGGCGGCAACGTGGTGAGTATTGCCCTGCGTTCCGGCGACGATGCGCGGCTGGCGACGTGGATGCAGAAAAAACAGCTGACCATGCCGGTGGTGAACGACGCGCGCGGTGAGCTGGCCCAGCGCTGGCAGGTCGAGGTGACGCCGACGCTAGTGGTTATCGACAAAGGCAAACCGGTTAGCGCGACGACCGGCTGGACGAGCTACTGGGGCATGAAAATACGCCTGTGGTGGGCGGGTCTGTAGCCTTTCAACTATTGCGATATTGATAATAGTCTATTGCGATTTATACCATTTATGTAATCAGTCAACGGTCGTATCCTTCTTCGCATCACGTTACCGAGCGTAACGTCCCTTACCGAACAGGATACGACCATGAAAACCCTTACCACGATTTTTGCTGCTTCCCTTCTCTCCGTTGCTGCCTTTAGCGCCTCTGCGCAAAGCGTCACGGCGACCGCCTCTACGCTGGACTCCGCTGAAGCGGCTATCGCGCAGAAAGCGAAAGAGATGAACGCCTCCGACTACAAAATCACCAGCGCACGCATGGGCAACACCGTGACCATGAGCGCCGAACTGTACAAATAAGCGGAGGAAAACAGCATGTTATTCAATCAATATTCTCTGAACGACCTGCCGCTGGCTAACCGTATCGTGATGCCACCGATGACCCGCTCTCGCGCCGGTGCCGGCGATGTGGCGACCGACATGATGGCCGACTACTACGCGCAGCGCGCTAGCGCCGGGCTTATCATCAGCGAAGGCACGCAAATCAGCCAGCAGGGCCAGGGCTATGCCTGGACGCCGGGTATGTACTCTGAAGCACAGATTGCAGGTTGGAAAAAAGTGACCACCGCCGTGCATCAGGCGGGCGGGAAAATCTTCGCCCAGCTGTGGCACGTCGGCCGTGTTTCCCACAACGTTCTGCAGCCGAACGGCGCGCAGCCGGTCTCCTCTTCCGCAATTCAGGCCGAAGGCGTGAAGGTGTTTGTTGACGTGGAAGGCCGTGGCCCGGAAAGCGGCGTCGGTGCGATGGTACAGCATGATATGCCGCGCGCACTGCGTACCGATGAGATCCCGGCTATCGTCAACGACTATGCTCAGGCGGCGCGTAACGCCATTGCCGCTGGTTTTGACGGCATTGAACTGCACGGGGCGAACGGCTATCTGATTAATCAGTTTATTGATTCGCAGGCCAACCTGCGCGACGACGAATACGGCGGCTCGCTGCAAAACCGTCTGCGCTTTATGAAAGAGGTGGTAGCCGCAGTCTCTGAAGCGATTGGCAAAGAGCGCGTGGGGATTCGTCTCGCGCCGCTGACCACGCTGATGGGCTCTCGCGATGATACGCCGGAAGCGACCTATCTGGCGGCAGCCAGCGTGCTGAGCGAGATGGGCATTGCCTATATTCATATTGCCGAAGCTGACTGGGATGATGCGCCGGTGATGCCCGCCGCGTTTAAAGAAGCGCTGCGGATTATCTTCCACGGCACGCTGATTTACTCCGGTAAATACACCAAAGCCCGTGCCGAAGAGGCGCTGGCAAAAGGCTGGGCGGATCTGATTGGCTTTGGCCGTCCGTTTATTGCTAACCCGGATTTGCCGCATCGTCTGGAGCATGATTTACCGCTGAATGCACCGGTGAAGGAGCAGTTCTTCGGTGGTGGGAAGGCGGGGTATCTGGATTATCCGACGGTAGAGTGATGGGTGCTGTCCCCCTCACTCTCACCCTAACCCTCTCCCCACGGGGGAGAGGGCCGGGGTGAGGGGTAATTCCCTTAAGCTACATCGTAAATACGCACGTCCGGCGCACCGTTCAGATACGGCTTCAGCGCTTCGACCACGTCCTGAGTGAACAGGTCGCTGCTGAGGTAGGCCTGTGCCTGCTCGCGGGTGTTAAAGCCGTGCAATACCTGCACGTCTTCTTCGCGGATCAGCAGCTCTTTGGCCGTTGCTCCGGCGATGGTATTGAGGAATGGCGCTTTGTACTGCTGATAAACGCCCGCCGCGGCGGGACGGTTTTCGGGGCTGATATCGAGGGTGATTTGCAACCAGGCCATGATGTTCTCCTGTATTCATAGTGGCAGTTGGGTTGCCTGAATTATCAGCAGCCATGGCCACAGCCACAAATCAGTTCTTCTTGCGGTGCAGGATAGTTTTTCTACGCGGCTCCGTTTTCCGCCGCGATATCCGCCGTCAGCCAGTCGTGGAAAATACGCACTTCCGGGCGCATGACCGCATGCTGCGGCGTGACCAGATAATAGGACCAGGTGAGCGGCCAGCGATGGTCGGGGTGCAGCTGTGTGAGCTGCCCAGTGCTCATCAACGCTTTCACCAGCGCATGGCGCACAATCGCCACGCCGCGCCCGCTCAATGCGGCAAGGATCACCGCCGAGGTGGAGTTGATATGCAGCCCGCTCTCTTTTGCTGCTGGGGCGTTTAGCGTGCTGAGCACCTCGTCCCAGCTGGGGAAATTAGCGCCGGGGTGTGGGGTATCGTCGTGAATCAACTTTTGCTGCGAGAGCCAGACGCCGCAGGCGGTTTTCTCCGGCGGCACCAGTCGTGGGTTACAGACCAGCACCGCTTCTTCATCCATCAGCCAGGTTTTATCCACACCCGGCCAATCGCCCTGCCCGCAACGGATGCCGACGTCGGCCTCGCCGTGGGAGACATCCATCAGTTTTTCAGTGACGTTCAGGCGTAGGTCGATCGCATCATGCGCTTCAGAGAAGCGGTTCAGGCGCTCCATCAGCCAGTTCATCATCAGCACCTGCGAGGCGGTCACCACCACCACCGAACGCGCCCGGCGGCCCCGCAGTTTGTTAAGCCCGGACTCGAGCTTATCCAACCCTTGGGTGATGTCCTGCAGAGCTTCCTGCGCTTCGCTCACCAGCGTCAGCCGCTCTTTGCCGGAGCGCGTGCGATGCAGCAGCGGGTGCCCAACCCAATCTTCCAGCGCCCTGACCAGTTGCCCCACGGCGGCGGGCGTCACGCCCAGCTCCTGCGCCGCGCCGGTAAAACTGCCGTGACGGGCGGTGGCTTCAAAGGCGTGCAGCCATTTGAGGCGGTTTAACGAACGCATACGGATTCCTTCTGGGGGATGATGGCTTCAGTATACGTTATCGATAAAGATTTTCTTTAGTAGGTTACGTTGATGGTGACGGTGTCGGCGTAGGTATCGGGTTTGTAGTTAGCACCGGGAACGATGACAAAAATACTCTTGCTGACATCCAGCCCGGTGCCGACGCCCGATATCGTATTGGTGCTGATAATATTACCCCACACGACGCCATTGGTACCCGAGGTTGAGTAGAGCTGGTAAGGCACCTGATCGGTATTGCCGGTAGTGTTGCTTTTCATGTTACCACTGCCGGTTGTGCTGCCATTGGTCGTGGAGAGGCCGATGGAGTAGGGGGTTGTGTAGGTGCACGCTATCGTAAAAGAAGTGCTCCCAGGAATATTGGTCTGTGTATGGTCGATATCCGTAAGGTTGATATCTTTGGCCTTGCCGACGTTGCACTGTTTATTCACGGTGGCGGTAACATCAAAAGCAAAAGATCCCACGGTGGTCGTGCCGCAGCTGGAGACGGGTAATAGCAAATCGGTATTGGCGGTAATCTTTGCGGTTACTGACGAGTAGGAGTCCTTATAAGTCCCCGGCGGCGTGGTTTTTTGCCCTCCTGGAATTCTGCCGTAAATCGTAAAACTGCCCGTCGCGGGAGCGAGATTTAACCCCGTGATGCGCACGTAGGGATAGGTAGAGCCCGCAGCATCCTGATTTCCCCACGGGTTTACGCCCCCAGTATTCTGGTACAACTGATAGTTAAGCGTTGCACTTCCCGACGTTAGCGTCATCTTCCGCGTAGAGATTGTCGACGTGCCCGTTGCATAAATATTGAAACAGAGAGTGGCTGCCGTCAGTAGCTGCTCAAGAATGCCTCGGGTACAGGTATAGTCGAATTTGTTGTTCGTCTCGATATCCCCGGTGGTGAGCGGGCTGATTGCCGGAAACGTAATGTCAGGCTTCGCGGGGACAACGGTACAGGCCAAGGCGTAGCTCTTGAGGGGAAAAAAGCCGCACACTACCACGAGAATTATCACTTTTAACCACATGGGTTCAGCTCCTTATTGGCAGGTTAGCGGGCCAATCTGTGGGATATCCCGCGCTTTCTCCGGGTAGTCGAACTGTGCAGAGCAAGCGCCCGTGCTGGTGGTGACGCGCAGTGTGTTGTGCATGTCCAGCGTGTCGAAATAGACCATACCGTCAAATCCCAGCACTGCACGTTGCCCATGAGCGCTGGTCAGAACGGCCGTGGAGCCTTCTGGAATAACGTGGCCTTGTGCATCCTGCAGGATAATCAGCGCAGACTTCACGGGTTTGACGGTAAAATTCACCATGGCGCCGGAGCGATCGGCAGGGATCGCCATCGCGTTAACCGGATCGATCCGCATATTGGCGGGGAGATCTAACGGGTTAATGCTGATCTCATTTTCCTGATAGCTGTTAAGCGAGGTGACTAATAGCATCCCGCTGCTATTACTGATCCCGACAGGATTGTTCTGGAGTAGCACCGGAACGTCAGGAATGCCGTCGGTTGAAACCACGGCAAAACCGTTGCTGATGGTCTGCGCCGCAAACAGACTTCCTCCCATCATGACCAGGGAACCATCAGCGCCGAGGTAGCCGGACTGGCTACCTGATAGCGTGCTATAGCCGCCGTATACTTTGCCATAACGCCCCAGATACCCCAGTTCACCCTGACCATTTTGCTGGGTATCCTGGCGATTAAGCGCCAGATTCCAGCCCCAACCACCATCCGATGGCTGCGCTTTACTGGCGTTCAGTGCATAGCTCATCTGGTCATTATTACGCTGTACGGTACTGCTGGCGCTGATATTGTTATCGAGGGATACGCTCAGCATCAGGTAGAGGTTGCGGTCACGGCCGTTATCGACGTTCTGGTTCAGCCCAATATTGAGATAAACGCGATCGGTCAAAGACTTATACCAGTTCGCGTTGGCATAGCGTTGGGTACTTTCACCGGGCGAACGGAACTGCAAATAGCCGAGGCTCATGCTGCCCAGTGTTTCGGTGCTGTAACCGACCACGGTACTCTGGTTCAACGAAGGCGGCGCCTGTCCGTAACGGGTGGCGACATCGTGATAATCATTCATTGTGGCGATGGTCGCAGTGCTGAAGCTAAAGTGCCCGTTGTTCCAGCGATAGCCCACGCTGTAGAGCAGGCCGTTTTCTCCGGCATCGGTGCTCATGGCGAGTGCGGTGGAAATGGTGCCGCTGCTGTTGCCAGGGATCCAGTCGCTGCTCACTCCCATATTGACCAGACTTTCGGTCGCTTCGCCGTGCGCACCTGCGGTAAAACCATTGCTGAAACCGTGTCGCCAGGTGCCGCTGAAGGCCGGTGTGCTCGCGTAGTCAAATGAACGATAGCCGTAATCATTGCGCACCACCCCGACCTCCGCCGACCATTCGGTAATGCCCTGACGTAAAAGCGACTGATCGTTATAAAACGAGAAGTTTTGCACCGTGGTTTTGCCAAGCGCATCGGTCATGGTGACCTGAGCATTACCTGCACCATTGATACTGGGCAAGCTGTTAATCTCAAAATTCCCAGCCGGAACTTCGCCGTTGTAGTACTTCACGCCGTTCATATACAGCTCCACGCTGGAGGGCAGGGTGGCGGAGCCGAAAAATGAGGGGAGCGGCGTCGTGGGCGTGTACGGTTGAAGGCTATAGTCAGTGCCTACCTGTAGTCCGGCAATGCGGGTTGGGCGTGACCAGTTCAGCGCGCTGGTGAGCGTATCGCCGACGGTAACAGAGAGGATTTGGTCAGGAAAAGACGAGCGCCAGCTGGTGTCCAGCCGGGTCATCCCGTTGGCCTGACTGAAGTCATTGCTGTCGCTACTATAGCGGGCAATCTGCGTGCTGCTCAGCACGCCCAGGGTATTGAAGGCGCGCAGTTCGGTATAGGCGCTGGCGTTGTTTTTTTCGTCCTGTTCCTGTGAGGCATACAGGTCGTAATTCAGCACCATCCCCCGCGAAGTGTTAGCTTTAGGGCTGGAGGTATCCTGTTGATTTAGCTGCGTGGTGCCCATATCCAGCTGAGAAAGCGGAGCCGTTAGCGCCAGCGTTTGCTGGTTAGCATCGTAGTCGACCTGTAGCTGCGGAATATCCTTCAGATTAACCGGGTCTGGCGTCTCGGGCGGAATTCTTAGGCCGATTTTACGTAGGCTATCAGCGCTGGCGTACAGGTTGTTATTGTCAAAGCCAAAGCGTGCAATCCCGATAGGGTTACGGTTCAGAGTGACGTCAAGATAGAGGTCGACCCCGACCAGGGTTTTCCCATCTGAAATCAAATCATCCTGCGGTGAATCAGAGGTTTTCATTTCCGCAGATGTGCTCCTTGCTAACAATAACACATTGATAAATATTAGAATTAATGTAAGGCGCAGTCCGCTATAGCGTTTGTACCGTTTTTTCGCCATTGACCGTAACTTCTAGCTTTTCTCCCTGGCTTGCGCCATTTGGTAATGCCCAGCGCATTGTCGAGCCGGGTAGGACATAGCCTAATAATCCGGGCGTGATATTTTTGCGGCTGCCCGATGCCGTAATAAGAGTGACTTCAGAGAGTTGGGCGTGCCCATTGCCCTGATTATTCACCTCAAGAAATGCATCCCCGTTGCTGTGGCGTATCTGCCACTGTAATTTTGCGAGGGTATTTTCGACGCCTGGAGGCTGGATAAAAACGGGTACGGAATAATGAAGGACAAACTGCAGGTTATTTTTCTTTGTGCTGGATAACGGCAGTTCGTTAATCGATAACCGATAGGCATCTTCAACCTTTGTGGGCGTACCGGTGCGGATCACGCGAATAAGCTGTTTACCGCCAGGCGGAATGGTCAGCATCGGCGGGCTGATAACCAGCCCCTGTGAGGACGCGAGTTGGTCACCGTAGCCATTTTGGCTCCAGTGAAAGACGCGCACCTGCGCGTTGATAGGGCTATCTCCTGAGTTGCTCAGCCAGATACCTTCCGCGCGCTGGGTTTGCTGCAAACTGAGAGTGACCGGACTCACCTGCAGGCCGCTAGCAGAGGCGTGAGCGCTGAAAAATGCTAGCCCAGACAGGCAGATAAGTGCACGCTTTTTCCAGTCCATATGCTATCCCTGAACTAATAGTTAAGCTTAACGGTTACCGTGTCGCTGTAGCTATCCGCTGTGAAGTTCGCGTTGGCGACAACCGCATAAACAGTGAATGGTTGCGGCCCCCCGGTGCCCTTGCTCGATACAATAATGCTGCTAGTGCCGACATCGCTTCCCCAGACGGTTCCTGTTGTATCCTTAGCCAGCTGGTAGGGCACTTTGTCATTGTTGGTACTGAGCGTGCCTGCCAGCAGCCCCGACCCATTTAGATCATCATTGGAAGGGGACAGGCCAATCGTATAAGGCGTGTCTTTGGAGCAGTTAACGGAAATATCGGCATGTGCCGTTACCCTGCCTGACGTTGAGGCTACGGGGGTAAACGTAATGGGCGTACCCGAGGTTACGCTACAGGCTTTAGTAATGGTGAGTAGTACCTGAAAAGTACTGGTAGTAAGATCGGCCTGCGCGGTAGAAATAAAAGCGCATGAAAGACCGAAAATAATGAACTTGATAGGCGCGTTCATGATATCAACCTCTACACGGGAATTGTTTTTTAGTGATAAAACAATAAGGTATGGAGTGTTTGTTTCTTATATAAAGGTAGAGTAGGTAGCGGGATTCTGCCAATTTGCCTTAAAGAATATTTATTAAAAATAGATCGCTCATCACCTTATTGGGTGATAAATGTGAGATATAAAATATATGATATATTTAAAGGCTAAGTGATTATTTGAAATGAAATAATCGATATTACATACGGGGAATAAATAGAAGCATATTTTATTTAATATAAAACAATATGTAGTATTAATTAAATATGATAATAACGTCGCGTATCGCTTTTTCGGATCATTCCCTAAAAATAGTAGGCTCGGGTGTCGCTTTTTTGCCGGGTGACGCGATGCTTACCCGGCCTACCATTGCACCGTACCCGTTGGCCCGATAAGCGCAGCGCCATCGGGCGGTGCACGTGAGCACATTATCGAATTACTGGCTTCCTACACTACTTTTTCGTTTCTTTCTTCCATTGCAGCAAATTGGCAATATCCTTCTCACCTTCCGCCTCTTTTAAGCGTCGCTGCTGTTCTGCAAACTGCTCGTACTCTGCCCGAGCCTTATCATCTGCCGCTTTTTTACTGACCTTACCCGCACCATGCAAAACGTCACGATCGTTAAACTGCAGGAATTGGTCGAGCTTCACCTGCCAGTCGTGCAGAAAGACCTGCTGACGGCGACGCGCCTGATCTTCAGCAAAATCCAGCCACATATTCACGACGCGGTTAAGCTCGCTCACTTCCTCCTGGCTGAGATAGTTTTTCGCGGTTGTGATATCACTTTTACGGACTTCTTCGCCTTTGTAGCTGGTCAGGCCCATATGCGGTAGGCTGGCATTGGCTCGCTGGTGAATCAACTCGGCTGCTGTCTGCCCGGTGCAGGCAAAATGCAGCTTGTTCTGGATAGTCTGGAAAAACTGTGTGGTTTCTTTGAGCGAGGGCTGGTAGTCAGCAGCCAGGGCAAAAATCTCGCGGACGCGTAAATAAACCCGACGTTCGCTGGCCCGAATATCGCGGATGCGTTCGAGCATTTCATCGAAGTAGTCAGGCACGGCAGATGAGCCTACCGGCGGATTTTTTAGCCGCTCGTCGTCCATCACAAAACCTTTGATCAGGAACTCTTGCAGCGTTTGAGTGGCCCACTGGCGGAACTGCGTGCCGCGAGTCGAGCGGACGCGATAGCCGACGGCGAGTATTGCTTCGAGATTGTAGTGCTCTATCTCTCTGGATACCTGACGTTTTCCTTCCTGGCGAACTATCCGGAATTTCCGGATAGTTGAATTTTGACCAAGTTCACCGTCGGAAAAAATGTTGATTAAATGCTCGTTAATGGTTCGAACATCTTTATCGTAGAGTTCAGCTATTGAAGCCTGAGATAACCAGATGGTTTCAGACTCAAAGCGACATTCCACACGTACTTTCCCATCACCGCTGGCAAACATAATAAACTCGCCTGCCGGGGATTGGGGTAAATGCTTCTCTGCCATGTCGCCTCCGATTCCATGTGACTCACAATGCGGTAATGCGCTCAGTATGCCAGAAATCAGAACCTGTAAGGCAGACTTACAGGTTCATCATTACCTTTAATGCCTCGCCGAAACCGCCGCTTCAATCCCTTTCAGCTTCAACTGCGTCTCCTTCAACTCCGCCAGCAACTTCTGCTCCTGTTCGCCATAGGCCGTAAGGACGATGCAGCCTTCCATCACTTTTACGTTAACCTGTTGTCCGGTTTCGAACCCGGCCTCGCGCAGCCACTTCCCGGAAAGGGTGAGGCTTGGCGTGTTTTTGTTTGCACCCTGCGGGCGATATCCCACAATTATTGTGCGCTCGGTGTTTGCTGCGGGTAAGTCTGGGGTAGAATGCGAGTCAGCCATAATCAACTCCTTGATAGTTGGTGAGGTTAGACGCTCTGGTTGTGTTCCTGCACATCAGAGCGTTGTCTAGCAAAGGAGGTTTAGGTGGCCTCCTATATATGTCAGAATAGATGGATAGGTGGCCTCATGTCAATCATATCGCGCGAAAAAAAACCAAAAGGCGGCGGGCAATCACCGCAGTTCAAGATGCGTATTGATCCGGCATTGAAGGAGCAGTTGGATGCTGTGGCGGCGGAGGAAGGGGTTAGCCTCGCCAGTTGGTTGAAGGAACTAGCGAGAGAAGCACTCATTAATAAAGGGATTGAACCAAAGGGCTAAAATTAACTGTTTCTTAGATCTTGGTTACTCGCCTGGGTCTCCTCATCTCTTTTATTTGTTTCGTTGAATGGAATATTTGTGATAGTCATTGGCAAAGAGGTTTTACCAGAAAAAATATCCTCTAGGCCTTTTAATATGTTAGCCTGTGTGGTTTCTAAATCCCCATGTGCAATTGGCCTGTAACAGTCTCTTTGTAACTGAACTTTATCAAAGTCATAATTCATGGCTTGAGCAATTGCGTATAGAAGATCAGTAAATAAATCGTCAGATTTTGATATCCATATGTTTATGTCAGGGTATTCTTTTGCTTTATTTAAGTGGTTGTTGTAGCTTTTCCAGGCATGAGTTACTGCTTGTTCTTTTTTAGTTTGGAATCGTGTTTTAATTAAAGGAATTTTTCGCCCGTAAAACTCTATGTCAATCATGTTTAATGCTTGAACGTGATCTCTATGAAGCCTTTGTGACCTGGTTGACATCAATGTTCTAAATATATTAAAACGGTTTTGTTTTTTTTCACGAAATTGCTCTAAGATTTTTTGTATTTCGACAGCCAGTATTGGTCCTATTATCACTGCTGCTGTCATTACAATATCTTTGTATTCCATACCGAAGAATCCACTCATTATTTCACCTGTAAAAGTAATAGAGGTAAATAGTATTGAATAAACAGAAGTTTTTTAATATAGAACTGATATGTCATTATAATTGGCGGAAGATCACAGGAGTCGAACCTGCCCGGGACCGCTGGCGGCCCCAACTGGATTTGAAGTCCAGCCGCCTCACCGGAGACGACGATCTTCCGCGCCTACATTGCTACATGGAGGCGGGGCGCATTATAGCTACTTTCAATCATTTACCACATCCCCCCAGGGCACATTTTTCGTCCCGCAGCCCGGTCACTTTTGGACTCTCCAGATAAAACCCTGCTTTTTCTTAGGGTTACATTTTTAACCTGTAACACCGCACACAATTTACCGCACTTCTTGCCCGATGAATGGCGTAAAAACCAGCGCCATAACCGAATATTTGACCATTTCACGGCCATTTCGCGTTGTGTTTATCAACCGCTGGCCGCGCAGGCTTACGGCGTAAACGAGCCGGGACAGTATCAGTACGGAAAGCGATAACGCTAAGGGAGAGTATAGATAAAACGGGTAAATACTTTGGCGGAAAAGTGAGCGAATTTTGGCGGAGATCGCAGGAGTCGAACCTGCCGGGAGCCGCAGGCGGCTACCACTGGAAATTAAGTCCAATCGTCTCACCGGAGACGACGATCTTCCGCGCCTGCATTGCTACATGGAGGCGGGGCGCATTATAGCCACTTTCAAACGGTTACCACATCTTTACTTACATTTTTCGCCATCTTTTTTATATCTGCCGCACGGCATGGATAGAAATTCCTACAAAATCCGCAAGTTACACTTCGACACACTCTACCCACCAACCCAGATCACATAAATTAAGAAACGTAATTTGATAACGAGATATCGCAATTCACCTTATACGGCGGATGGTTTAAAAAACATGTAACCGGTACCAAGGTGGCTTCGGTGCGAAAAGGGTTTGAAAGATGAAGAGCGAAGTATTATCTGTCAAAGAGAAGATCGGCTACGGCATGGGCGATGCCGCCAGCCATATCATTTTCGATAACGTCATGCTTTACATGATGTTCTTCTATACCGATATCTTCGGTATACCCGCAGGTTTTGTTGGCACCATGTTCCTTCTGGCGCGCGCGCTGGATGCAATCTCCGACCCGTGCATGGGGCTGCTGGCTGACCGTACCCGCAGCCGCTGGGGCAAGTTCCGCCCGTGGGTGCTGTTTGGCGCGCTGCCGTTCGGCGTGGTCTGCGTGCTGGCCTACAGCACCCCGGATTTCAGCCATAACGGCAAACTGATTTATGCGGCGATCACCTACACGCTGCTGACCCTGTTCTACACCGTGGTCAACATCCCTTACTGCGCGCTGGGCGGGGTGATCACCAATGACCCGACGCAGCGTATCTCGCTGCAGTCCTGGCGCTTCGTGCTGGCGACGGCGGGCGGCATGCTCTCTACCGTATTAATGATGCCGCTGGTGAATCTGATCGGCGGCGATAATAAAGCGCTGGGCTTCCAGGGCGGTATCGCGGTGCTCTCCGTAGTGGCGTTCCTGATGCTGGCATTCTGCTTCTTCACCACCAAAGAGCGCGTGGAAGCGCCGCCAACCAATAACTCCATGCGTGAAGACCTGCGCGACATCTGGCACAACGACCAGTGGCGTATTGTCGGCCTGCTTACCATCCTCAACATCATGGCGGTCTGCGTACGCGGCGGCGCGATGATGTATTACGTCACCTGGATTATGGGTTCCCCGGCGCTGTTTACCGCCTTCCTCACCACCTACTGCGTCGGCAACCTGATTGGCTCGGCGTTAGCCAAACCGTTGACCGACTGGAAATGCAAAGTGAGCGTCTTCTGGTGGACCAACGCCATTCTGGCGGTCCTGAGCCTGGCGATGTTCTTTGTACCGATGAACGCTAGCGTCATCATGTTTGCCTTTATCTTCGTGATTGGCGTTCTGCACCAGCTCGTGACCCCGATTCAGTGGGTCATGATGTCCGACACCGTTGACTACGGCGAATGGCGTAACGGTAAACGTCTCACCGGCATTAGCTTCGCGGGCACGCTGTTCGTGCTGAAGCTCGGCCTGGCGCTGGGCGGTGCGATGATTGGCTGGATGCTGGCCGGCGGCGGTTATGACGCCGCGGCCAAAGTGCAGAACCCAACCACCATCAGCATCATTATTGCCCTGTTCACTATCGTACCGGCGATTTGCTACCTGCTGAGCGCCGTTGTGGCGAAGCGCTTCTATACCCTGAAAACGCCGTTCCTGGTCAAGATGATGGCTGAACTGGCGAGCGGGGCGCACCGCACTCAGCAGGATTTTGAAAACGTATCTATGAAACAATCTCTCGGGAATTAAGAGGACGAACTATGAAGATCAGTGATGGAAACTGGATGACCCAACCGGGTCTCAACTTAATTCATCCTGTCCAGGTGTTTGATGTTGAACAGCATGGCAATGAATTGGTGGTGTACGTGGCGCCGCGCGATGTGCGGGAACGTACGTGGCAGCTGGATACGCCGATGTTCACCATTCGCTTTTTCTCTCCTCAGGAAGGGGTGGTTGGCGTGCGCATTGAGCACTTCCAGGGCGCGCTGGATAAAGGCCCGCACTACCCGCTGAACGTGCTGAAAGATGTGAAGGTACACATCCAGAACACCGCTGAGTTTGCCGAGCTGAAAAGCGGCAACCTGAGCGTGCGCGTCACCAAAGGTGAATTCTGGTCGCTGGACTTCCTGCGCAACGGCGTGCGTATTACCGGCAGCCAGCTGAAAAACAACGGCTACGTGCAGGACAGCAACGACGATCGCAACTATATGTTCGAGCGTCTGGACCTCGGCGTAGGTGAAACCGTTTACGGCCTGGGCGAGCGCTTCACCGCGCTGGTGCGCAACGGCCAGAACGTCGAAACCTGGAACCGCGACGGCGGCACCAGCACCGAACAGTCCTACAAAAATATTCCGTTCTACCTGACCAACCGCGGCTACGGCGTGCTGGTGAATCACCCGGAAAACGTCTCCTTCGAGATTGGCTCTGAGAAAGTCTCCAAGGTGCAGTTCAGCGTCGAAGGCGAGCATCTGGAATACTTCGTTATCGACGGCCCAACCCCGAAAGAGGTGTTGAACCGCTATACCCAGTTCACCGGCCGCCCGGCGCTGCCACCGGCCTGGTCCTTCGGCCTGTGGCTGACCACCTCGTTCACCACCAACTACGATGAAGCGACGGTTAACAGCTTTATCGACGGCATGGCGGAGCGCGACCTGCCGCTGCACGTCTTCCACTTCGACTGCTTCTGGATGAAAGCCTTCCAGTGGTGCGATTTCGAATGGGACCCGGTGACCTTCCCGGACCCGAAAGGCATGATCCAGCGCCTGAAAGACAAAGGGCTGAAGGTCTGCGTGTGGATTAACCCGTACATCGGCCAGAAATCCCCTATCTTCCAGGAGCTGAAAGAGAAGGGCTACCTGCTCAAACGCCCGGATGGTTCTGTCTGGCAGTGGGATAAATGGCAGCCGGGCCTGGCGATTTATGACTTCACCAACCCGGAAGCCTGTCAGTGGTACGCCGACAAGCTGAAAGGCCTGGTGGAGATGGGCGTCGACTGCTTCAAAACTGATTTCGGCGAGCGCATCCCGACCGACGTTCGTTGGTTCAACGATGCTGACCCGCAGAAAATGCACAACCACTACGCCTACATCTACAATGAGCTGGTGTGGAACGTGCTCAAAGAGAACCTCGGCGAGAAAGAAGCAGTGCTGTTTGCCCGTTCCGCCTCGGTGGGCGCGCAACAGTTCCCGGTGCACTGGGGCGGCGACTGCTATGCCAACTACGAATCGATGGCGGAAAGCCTGCGCGGCGGCCTGTCGATCGGCCTGTCCGGCTTTGGCTTCTGGAGTCACGATATCGGCGGCTTCGAAAACACCGCTCCGGCGGATGTCTACAAGCGCTGGTGCGCCTTCGGCCTCTTCTCCAGCCACAGCCGCCTGCACGGCAGCAAATCCTACCGTGTGCCATGGGCGTACGACGAAGAGTCCTGCGACGTGGTGCGCTACTTCACCGAAATGAAGTGCCGCATGATGCCGTATCTGTATCGTCAGGCGGCGCTGGCGAACGAGCAGGGCACGCCAATGCTGCGCGCCATGATGCTGGAATTCCCGGACGACCCGGCGTGCGACTACCTCGACCGTCAGTACATGCTCGGCGACTCTCTGGCAGTAGCGCCAGTGTTCACTGAAGCGGGCGACGTGCAGTTCTACCTGCCGGAAGGCCGCTGGACGCACCTGTGGCATAACGACGAGGTGCAGGGCAGCCGCTGGCATAAACAGCAGCATGACTTTATGAGTCTGCCGGTGTACATACGCGACAACACCCTGCTGGCGCTGGGCAACAATAACCAGGTGCCGAACTACGCCTGGCATGAAGGGACCGCATTCCAGCTGTTCCATCTGGAAGACGGCCGTCAGGCGGTCTGCGAAGTGCCAGCGCAGGACGGTTCGGTTATCTACACGCTGACCGCGAAGCGTCAGGGTAACGTGATTACCGTGACGGGCAACGGCAAGGCGAGCGGCTGGACGCTGTGTCTGCGCAACATCCAGCAGGTGGCTGGCGTGCAGGGCGGGGTTCAGGCGGGCAGTGAGCTCGGCGTGGTGGTGACGGCGCAGGGTAATGAGCTGGTAATTACGCTTTAGTATTGAGGGTGCCCCCTCACCCTAACCCTCTCCCCGCGGGGGAGAGGGGAACACTCGCACGATCTCTTTGTAGCCCGGCCAAGCGCAGCGCCGCCGGGGCGGCTCCGAGCCAACCCCGGGGTCGACGTGAACGCCTCGCCCGGGCTACTTCATCACCCCACCCTGCATCTGCTGGATCACTTCCTGCTTATCCATATTCACCGCATGCAGCTCCCCGTTCACCGTCGGTTTCAGCGGCGCATCGGCCTGCACATTCCCGCTTGCCGTCAGCTGAATATTCCCGTCACCGGTAATCGGTAGCGCGGGCCAGCCCCACTGCTCGAGTAGGTTCAGCGGCACGCCGCGACCGTTCAGCGTCACGCGGGTCTGGCGTTGTGGCTGCTGGGCCACGGTGGCGGTGGCTTCCAGAATGCCTTTTTCGGTAAAGGCGCTCAGTTCAGTGATATTCACGTTTGAAGCATCGGCGTTCAGCGTCATGGATGGGCGACGAACATCAACGCGGTTAAAGGTCGCCGCTGCGCCGTTCAGCGTCGTGCTGCCGCCCCAGATGCCCCACTGGCGATTTTTCGCCAGCTGCAGGTTGGCACCGTAACCGTCCAGCGCGGTAACCTGCCATGGGAAGTCCGGGGTGATATCAATCACCAGGTTGCGGCTGGCACCGAATTTCTTCAGCGTCACGCTTTGCAGCCATGGCGGAAGCTGTTCCATCCACAGCGTTTTCCAGTTCTCCGGCAGCGTATATTCCAGTCCGGCGAAAACCGCGTCGTCCAGCACCAGCGCGTTACCGGCGCGTAACCAGTTGCCGGAGCTACGCACCATGCCACCTTCCCAGCGCGAGGTGAACTGACGCAACGCAATACCTTGCGGTGAGAACTCGGCGTTGAGGATCGGGTCGAGCAGATGCAGCGAGCCGTAGATAAACTCACTGGCGTTCATCGAGATTTTGCCATCGTCGCTCTGCCAGCCGCCCTGGCTGAGGGTCAGGTTGCGCAAGTTGAGGTCGAGGTCGGTGACCGCCCAGTCCGGCCCCTGCAGGTGCGCGTCGGTAATGTCCAGCCGACCAATCTGCAACGATGGCACGGTGGTGAGCGGGGCCAGGAAATCAAGCAGCGACTTGTCGCTTTGCATGCGAATATCATTAAGGCGCAGATTATCGACCACCCAACTGCCGTCGCTGTTGCGCCGTGCATTGCCGGTGAGCGAGCCACGCGCCATATCCGCGCCCACGGTAGTTAAGGTCACCTCACCGTTATTGAGCGAGCCTTCAATCAATGCATTGGTGGCCGGTACGCCGTTAAGCGACAGCGAACCGGCGCTCATCTGAATCTGGGCTTTGGTGCCCAGCACGTTGCCTGCCACCGGTGCCCACGGCATCACGCCGCCAGAGACCCGCTGGGCGCTCAGTTCCCAGCCGGTTTCCGGGCTGTTTAGCGCCATATTGCTCAGTTGCAGGCGGTCTGCGGCAAACGGCAGCGGCGCGGTGGAAGGCGACAGATTCAATGTGCCATCCTGCAACAAAATGGTGTCGACGTGCAGCGGGTCGGTTATCTGGCGCGAACTCAGGCCGATATCCACCGCTTTGGCGACCAGCGTGGCGGGCTTGCCGTCGCGGCCAAAGGTGACGTTTTTCAGCAGGATATGTGAAGGTGAAGAGAAGCGATGGTCCATCGCGTCAAACGTGATGTGATAGGCGGTGTTATCGCTCAGCCACTGGCTAACGTGACGTGCGCCCCAGCGTGTTTGCAGCAAGAAATAGAAGGCCAGGATCACCAGCAGCAGGGCGATCAACAGCCAGATAATGAGCTTTCCAAGAAATTTCATGATCTTCCGTCCTGAGAAGGGCACATAAACCTGTTATGCATGATTTATGCGCATTCCTCAAGGCGGGAATCGTATTATTCGATGTCAGCGGCAGTGGCGAAACCACTGCCGCGACGGGATTACGCTTTTTCCGGCGGGAAGACCAGGTTGAGGATAATCGCGGTGATACCCCCGGCAGCGATGCCGGAAGAGAGCAGGTTTTTCAGCCAGTCCGGCGCGAACTGTAGAATTTGTGGCTGCTGAGAAACGCCCAGACCAACGGCCAGCGACAGCGCGATAATCAGAATCGCACGACGGTTCAGCGGCTCACGGGAGACGATACGCACGCCGGAAGCGGCGATGGTACCGAACATCACCAGCGTTGCGCCGCCGAGTACTGGCTCAGGAATGTGCTGCACAAAGCCGCTTACCGCCGGGAACAGGCCGAGCACGATCAGCATCAGCGCCACCACGAAGCCCACGTAACGGCTGGCAACGCCGGTCAGCTGAATCACGCCGTTGTTCTGCCCGAAGCAGGAGTTCGGGAAGGTGTTGAAGATGGCTGATACGCAAGAGTTCAGGCCGTTTGCCAGCACGCCGCCTTTCAGGCGTTTCATATAGACCGGGCCGGAAACCGGCTGCTCGGACACGTCGGAGGTGGCGGTGATGTCGCCAATGGTCTCGAGCGAGGTAATCATAAACACCAGCATCAGCGGCAGCAGCAGGCTCCAGTCGATGCCTAAGCCGTAGTACAGCGGCGTTGGAATGGTAATCAGGCTGCTGTTCGCCGGGGCAGCGTTCTCCGGCAGCATGCCGAGGAACCACGCCATCAGGTAACCTGCCGCCATGGCAATCACCAGAGAGGCAATGCGCAGGTACGGGTTACGCTGGCGGTTCAGCAGAATAATGATGCCCAGCACGATCCCTGCCAGCAGCAGATTTTTCGGGGCGCCGAAGGTGTGGTCGGCCATCGCCGCGTAGCCGCCGCCGATGGAGGTCAGGCCCACCTGAATCAGCGACAGGCCGATAATCATTACCACCACACCAGAAACCAGCGGCGTAATCACGCGGCGCGCCAGGTGCAGTACGCGGGAGATAATCATCTCGGTGCAGCTCGCCAGCATCAGGGTGCCGAACAGCGCCGCCATCATCGTTGGCACGTCCGCACCGCCGGTTTTCAGCGCCGTGCCGCCCATGATCAGAGGGGCGACGAAGTTAAAGCTGGTGCCCTGAATCGACAGCAGGCCAGAACCTACCGGGCCCCAGGCTTTGATCTGAATGATGGACGCCACGCCGGAGGCGAATAACGACATGCTGATAATGTGCTGAGTGTCTTCCGCTGGCAGGCCAAGCGCCTGACAGATGAGCAGCGCCGGTGTGATCACCGCGACAAACATCGCCAGCAGGTGCTGGAACGCCGCGAACAGGGTCTGCGGCAGCGGTGGGCGATCTTCCAGACGATAGATTAATTCGCTGTTCTGCGAATGCGCAATCGGTTGCGCATTAGCTTGATCGAGTGTGTTAGAAGACATCTCAGAGGTAATCCCGTGGTGGAAAAGTGGCGATTTTAGCGGACTGGTTGGTAAAAGCAATCGGTTGCTTTCACTGATGGCAAATTATTGCGGAAAATAGCCGTGCAAAATAAAGGGATTTGGCGGGGTAAGTTAACGAAAATGATGACAAATAATACGTTTTTCTACCCTGATCGCCTTTTTCTTGCTTACACTTTTGCCCAACGCCTCATGAGGAGGTGTGGACGACATGGGAAATTGGTCGCGTGTGAATGAATCATACGTTTTAGTCAGGAGCTGTAATTATGTTTCATCTCGATACCTTATCGACGCTCGTTGCCGCAACGCTGGTGTTGCTGCTAGGACGAAAACTGGTTCAGAGCGTTCCCTTCCTTAAGCAATACACTATCCCCGAGCCCGTTGCGGGCGGCCTGTTGGTCGCGCTAGCGCTGCTGGTGCTGAAAAAGAGCATGGGCTGGGAAATCGACTTCGATATGAGCCTGAAGGACCCGTTGATGCTGGCGTTCTTCGCCACAATCGGCCTTAACGCCAATATTGCCAGCCTGCGCGCGGGCGGCAAGGTGGTGGGGACGTTTCTGATTGTGGTCGTTGGGCTGCTGCTGCTGCAAAACGCGCTGGGCATTGGTATGGCGAAGCTCTTAGGGCTCGACCCGCTGATGGGGCTGCTGGCGGGGTCGATAACGCTCTCCGGCGGACACGGCACCGGGGCGGCGTGGAGCAAGCTGTTTATCGAACGTTATGGCTTTGAAAATGCGACAGAAGTAGCGATGGCCTGCGCCACCTTTGGGCTGGTGCTCGGCGGCCTGATTGGTGGCCCGGTGGCGCGCTATCTGGTGAAACACTCGTCGTCGCCGAACGGCACGCCGGACGATCTGGAGGTGCCGACGGCGTTTGAAAAGCCGGACGTGGGGCGCAGTATTACCTCGCTGGTGCTGATTGAAACTATCGCGCTTATCGCCATCTGTTTGACGCTGGGTAAAGTCATTGCGCAACTGCTCGCCGGTACGGCGCTGGAGCTGCCGACGTTCGTCTGCGTGCTGTTTGTTGGGGTGATCCTCAGCAACGGTCTGGCGCTGATGGGCTTTTATCGCGTGTTCGAGCGGGCGGTGTCGGTGCTGGGTAACGTCAGCCTGTCACTGTTCCTGGCAATGGCGCTGATGAGCCTCAAGCTGTGGGAGTTAGCGGATCTGGCGCTGCCGATGATTGTGATTCTGGCGGTGCAGACCGTGGCAATGGGGCTGTATGCGATTTTCGTCACCTACCGCCTGATGGGCAAAAACTACGACGCGGCGGTGCTGGCGGCGGGTCACTGTGGCTTTGGCCTTGGCGCAACGCCGACGGCGATTGCCAATATGCAGGCGATTACCGAGCGTTTCGGGCCGTCACATATGGCGTTTCTGGTGGTGCCGATGGTGGGGGCGTTCTTTATTGATATCGTCAACGCGCTGGTGATTAAGCTGTATTTGATGTTGCCGATGTTTGGTTGATGGGTGATGCCGTCCCCGGCGTCGCTGCGCTCGGCCGGGCTACGTTAGATAGGTAGCCCGGGCGAGGCGCTTGCGCCGACCCCGGGGAGGCTCAGTGCTTACCCTTCGTGATCTTCCCACGCTAACGCGCGTTTCACCGCTTTCTGCCAGCCGCTGTAGCGGAAGTTACGCTCGGTGGTTTCAATCCCCGGACGGAACTCACGCTCAATCACCGCTTTCTCCTGCAGCTCATCCAGGTTCTGCCAGAAGCCGACCGCCAGACCGGCCAGGTAGGCCGCGCCGAGCGCCGTCACTTCACGCACTTCCGGGCGCTCCACGCGGGTGCCAAGAATGTCGGACTGGAATTGCATCAGGAAGTTGTTGGCGACCGCGCCGCCGTCCACGCGCAGGGCGTGCAGACGAATACCGGAGTCTGCCTGCATCGCTTCCAGCACGTCACGGGTCTGGTAGGCGATGGATTCCAGCGTGGCGCGAATAATATGGTTCGAGTTCACGCCGCGGGTCAGGCCGAAAATAGCACCGCGCGCATACGGGTCCCAATATGGTGCGCCGAGGCCGGTAAAGGCTGGCACCACGTACACGCCGTTGGTGTCCTTCACTTTGGTGGCGAAGTATTCGGAGTCGAACGCGTCGCTAATCAGCTTCATTTCGTCGCGCAGCCACTGAATGGAGGCTCCCGCCATGAAGACCGCACCTTCCAGCGCGTAGTTCACTTCGCCGCGTGGGCCGCAGGCGATGGTAGTCAGCAGGCCGTGGCTGGAGGCCACCGCTTTTTCCCCGGTGTTCATCAGCATAAAGCAGCCGGTACCGTAGGTGTTTTTCGCCATCCCTTCTTTCACGCACAGCTGGCCGAACAGCGCCGCCTGCTGGTCACCGGCAATCCCGGCGATAGGAATACGCGTACCGCCTTTACCACCAATGTTGGTCTGACCGTACACTTCGGAAGACTTGCGCACTTCCGGCAGCATGGCGCGCGGGATATCCAGCGCGTCCAGCATCTTGTCATCCCACTCCAGCGTGTTGATGTTGAACAGCATGGTACGTGAGGCGTTGGTGTAGTCGGTGACGTGAACGCGGCCCTGGGTCATTTTCCAGATAAGCCAGGTGTCAACGGTACCAAACAGCAGTTCGCCGCGTTTCGCACGCTCGCGGGAGCCTTCGACGTGGTCGAGGATCCACTTCACTTTGGTACCGGAGAAATACGGGTCCACCACCAGACCGGTGGCTTTGCGTACGTACTCTTCCATACCGTCGCGTTTCAACTGCTCGCAGATATCCGCGGTACGGCGGCATTGCCAGACGATGGCGTTGTAAATTGGCTTACCGGTTTCGCGCTCCCACACCACGGTGGTTTCACGCTGGTTGGTGATACCTATAGCGGCAATCTGGTCAGAGCTAATGTCGGCTTTTGCCAGTACTTCAACCAGCGTGGAGCTTTGGGTTGCCCAGATTTCCATTGGGTCGTGCTCAACCCAGCCTGGCTTAGGGTAAATTTGTTCGAATTCGCGCTGTGACACGCTGACGATGTTGGCGTCATGATCCATAACGACGGCGCGGGAGCTGGTGGTGCCCTGGTCGAGCGCAACGATATATTTTTTGTCAGTCATAATGAACGTTCCGTAGTCAGTTTACAGCGAAGCATTTTGTTGGTTCTGGCTGGAGGCCGCCTTCGGCTCTTCAACCTCGCAGGTGTCGCACGGCAGGTGACGGCCAATCAGCTTGCGATAGCTGAACGCACCCAGCGCAGCACCTACTATTGGCGCACACAGCGGCACCAGGAAGTAAGGAATATCTTTGCCGCCGGTGAAGGCGACGTCGCCCCAGCCTGCCAGCCAGGCGAAGGTTTTCGGTCCAAGGTCACGCGCAGGGTTCATCGCAAACCCGGTCAGTGGACCCATGGACGCACCGATAACCGCAATCAGCAGGCCAATCAGCAGTGGAGCCAGCGGACCACGTGGAACACCGTTACCGTCGTCGGTGAGTGCCAGGATTACGCCCATCAGGATAGCGGTAATCACCATTTCTACCGCGAAAGCCTGCACAAAATTGATATGTGGGTTCGGGTAAGTCGAGAAAATACCCGCCAGTTCAAGACTTTCGACGCTGCCGCGCACCATATTGTGCGTGTGTTCGAAGTCGAGGAAAAGGTTGTAATAAAGCCCGTAGACCAGTGCGGCAGCGCAGAACGCACCGGCAAACTGAGCCACGATGAACGGAACGACTTTACGCCCGTCGAAGCAGGCGAACAGCCAAAGGGCAATGGTCACGGCCGGATTAAGATGTGCACCGGAAACCCCTGCAGTCAGGTAAATGGCCATCGCCACGCCCAGACCCCAGATGATACTGATTTCCCACTGCCCGAAGGTCGCACCGGCGACTTTCAACGCTGCGACACATCCCACGCCGAAGAAAATCAACAACCCGGTACCAAGAAACTCGGCAATGCACTGGCCTTTTAAGGTTGATGTCTGGCTCATAATCGGAATCCTAAAGACTAATTGATGATTATTGTGTTCATGGGCGTTCGTAACACTCATGTTGCCTTGTAGGCATAGTGTTAATTTATCGTTAACGAGCGTAAACGAGAAATATCGAAATCAAAATGTGTGTGCCTCGTCAAGAAATGAGCGTTTTCGCGCCAATAAATGAACATTATCGGAACGAAAACTGTGAGGGGAGAAACATTCTTGCCGCTAAACATTTAACAATTTAATGGGAAAGTGCGCTAACGCTCCAGGACCAGGCCGAAAATTGCGGACAACCGCAATCTACAGGCTCTGGCGCTGGACAGTCGCGACGGCGCTCCATACAATCGACTGCAAGCCGTGCGCTTATTTACGTTAAGGCGTCGCCGGGGTTCCGGGACGATATCAACGCCTTGCAAGATCAGGAGAGGTTATGACGATGTCATTAGAAGTGTTTGAGAAACTGGAAGCGAAAGTTCAGCAGGCGATTGATACCATCACGCTGTTGCAGATGGAAATCGAAGAGCTGAAAGAAAAGAACAACACCCTGGCGCAGGATGTACAGTCTGCACACCAGAGCCGTGAAGAGCTGGAGCGTGAAAACAACCAGCTGAAAGAACAGCAGAGCGGCTGGCAGGATCGTCTGCAGGCGCTGCTCGGCCGCATGGAAGAAGTCTAATTCCACTCCTCCCCGGGCAGTTTATAACGGCCTGGGGATGTTCCTCCCCGCCTATTTTCCCCACTGAGTGATTTCGAGCAAACGCGCATTTCGCGTGCCTGCTTATATTTCAAAACTGCATAATCAATCTTTTTTTATTCTTTAATCATTGGTTAGATTTCTGGCAGGCTAGCCTCATTACAACACAACAGATAAGAGAGCGGGCGATGAATAAGTGGGGCGTAGGGTTAACTCTTTTGCTGGCTACTACCAGCGTACTGGCTAAGGACATCCAATTACTCAACGTGTCGTACGATCCGACGCGTGAACTGTACGAACAATACAACAAGGCGTTCAGCGCGCACTGGAAAAAAGAGACCGGTGATAACGTGGTGATTCGCCAGTCGCACGGCGGCTCTGGCAAGCAGGCCACTTCCGTGATTAACGGGATTGATGCCGACGTCGTTACGCTGGCGCTGGCCTATGACGTTGACGCCATTGCTGAACGTGGCCGCATCGACAAAAACTGGATCAAACGCCTGCCGGATAACTCCGCGCCGTATACCTCGACCATTGTGTTCCTGGTGCGTAAAGGCAACCCGAAACAGATTCATGACTGGAACGACCTGATTAAACCGGGCGTTTCCGTGATTACCCCGAACCCGAAAAGCTCCGGTGGCGCTCGCTGGAACTACCTGGCAGCCTGGGGCTACGCCCTGCACCACAACAACAACGATCAGGCCAAAGCGCAGGATTTCGTGAAGGCGCTGTATAAGAACGTGGAAGTGCTGGACTCCGGCGCTCGCGGTTCGACTAACACCTTCGTAGAACGCGGTATCGGTGACGTGCTGATTGCCTGGGAAAACGAAGCGCTGCTGGCGACGAACGAACTGGGCAAAGACAAGTTTGAAATCGTTACTCCAAGCGAATCTATCCTCGCCGAGCCGACCGTTTCCGTGGTCGACAAGGTGGCGGAGAAAAAAGGCACCACGGCGGTGGCTGAAGCTTACCTGAAGTACCTCTACTCGCCGGAAGGCCAGGAGATCGCGGCGAAGAACTACTATCGTCCACGTGACCCGGCGGTGGCGAAGAAGTATGAAAGCGAGTTCCCAAAACTGAAGCTCTTTACCATTGATGATGAGTTCGGCGGCTGGACCAAAGCGCAGAAAGATCACTTCTCTAACGGTGGGACTTTCGACCAGATCAGTAAGCGTTAACCCATGTAGCCCGGCCGAGCGAATGCGACGCCGGGTTTTGCACGGAACATCCCCGGCGTCGCTTCGCTTGGCCGGGCTACCTGGTTAGAAATGTTCTGTTGGTCATAAATCTACGTTACTCTTCCCCCTCTGTTTGATTTGGGGAGATAAAATGACACGGATAAAATACCTGCTGGCAGCGCTGCTGGTGTTGGTGATTGCCGCGGGAGCGGGCGGCTGGTACTGGCTGCATTCCGGTAACCCGGACGCGCTGCGCCATATTGTGCTAGACCAGTGTGTGCCTAATCAGTTCAATCATCGCACCCCGGCACCCTGTGCCGACGTGAACCCCAAAGGCGGCTATGTGCTCTTTAAAGATCGCAACGGCCCGCTGCAGTATCTGCTGATGCCAACCTACCGCATCAACGGCACCGAAAGCCCGCTGCTGCTCAACCCGCAGACGCCAAACTTCTTCTGGCAGGCGTGGCAGCGTCGTATGATCATGAGCGACAAACGGGGTTCGGAAGTACCGGATAGCGCGATCTCCCTGACCATCAACTCCCGAACCGGGCGGACGCAAAACCATTTCCACATCCATATTTCCTGCCTGCGCAAAGACGTTCGCGAGCAACTGGACGGCGATATCGCCGCCATTAGTAGCCGCTGGCTACCGCTGCCGGGCGGGCTGATGGGGCATGAATATCTGGCGCGTCGCGTCACCGAAAACGAGCTGGCGCAGCGCAGTCCGTTCCTGATGCTGGCGGAAGAGGTCCCGGAAGCGCGCGACCATATGGGGCGTTTCGCGCTGGCGCTGGTGAAGCAAAGTGATGACTCGCTGTTGCTGTTGGCGACCGAGCGTAATCTGCTGACCCTGAACCGTGCCTCCGCCGAGGAAATTCAGGATCATCGCTGCGCAATCCTGCAATAACCCCACCTAATCTGGCGTTTACCTGTCTACCCTGTCGTCGTATGCTTGCTGAAAAAAACGACAGGAGACAGGTATGTCGCTCTGGTTTTCCCACCCTCTGTTCCTTCCCTCTATCATCGTTGGCGTGACTATCCTGCTGTGGGCGACCTCGCTGCTGCCGGAGTTTATTACTGCGCTGCTGTTTTTCGCCGCGGCGATGACCGCGAAAATCGCGCCGCCGGACGTTATCTTCGGTGGCTTTGCCTCGTCGGCCTTCTGGCTGGTGTTCAGCGGTTTTGTGCTCGGCATTGCCATTCGCAAAACCGGGCTGGCGGATCGCGCCGCGCGGGCGCTCTCCTCAAGGCTCACCGACTCCTGGCTGCTGATGGTCGGCAGCGTGGTGCTGTTAAGCTACGCGCTGGCGTTTGTGATGCCGTCCAATATGGGGCGTATTGCGCTGCTGATGCCGATTGTGGCGGCAATGGCGAAGCGTGCCGGTATCGAAGATGGCACTCGCGCGTGGTACGGGCTGGCGCTGGCCGTAGGCTTTGGCACCTTCCAGCTTTCCGCCACTATTCTGCCGGCAAACGTACCTAATCTGGTGATGAGCGGGGCGGCGGAGGGGGCCTACGGCATCCACCTCAACTACGTGCCGTATCTGCTGCTGCATACGCCGGTGCTGGGCTGGCTCAAGGGTGCTGCACTGGTGGGACTTATCTGCTGGCTGTTTCCCGGAAAACCACACCCGCCGCGCGACCTGGAACCGCTGCCGCCAATGAGCGGGGATGAGAAGCGCCTGGCGTGGTTATTAGCGGTGGTCTTAACGCTATGGGTGAGCGAGAGCTGGCACGGCATAGGGCCAGCCTGGACCGGGCTGGTGGCCGCGGTCATTACGTTGCTGCCGCGCGTGGGATTTATCAACGGCGACGAATTTGCCAGCGGGGTGAACATTCGCGCCTGCGTTTACGTGGCGGGGATTCTCGGGCTAGCGATCACCGTGACCCAAACCGGGATTGGTGCGGTGGTAGGCAATGCGCTGCTGCATGTTATGCCGCTCAGTGAGGACGCGCCATTTACCAGTTTCCTGGCGCTGACCGGCATTACCAGCGCGCTGAATTTTATTATGACCGCCAACGGTGTGCCTGCGCTGTATACGACTTTTGCTCAGAGCTTCTCCGATGCCACCGGCTTCCCGCTGCTCAGCGTGATTATGATTCAGGTGCTGGGCTACTCTACGCCGCTGCTGCCGTATCAGGCCTCGCCAATCGTGGTGGCAATGGCGTTAGGGAAGGTGCCTGCGCGGGCGGGGATGCTGCTGTGTCTGGCGCTGGCGGCGGTGAGCTATTTGCTGCTGTTGCCGCTGGATTATGCGTGGTATCAGGTGCTGGGGAAATTATAAAAAAACCGGCCAAATGGCCGGTTCTTCCCGGCGGCGCTACGCTTGGCCGGGCTACGGGGAACCTGGTAACCCGGACGAGGCGAATGCCGTATCCGGGGTAGTTCCGCGTTAATGTCTTACGCTTTTTTCGCCGCTTCTGCAGCTTTAACGATCACCGCGAAAGCGTCAGCTTTCAGGGATGCGCCGCCAACCAGCGCGCCGTCGATGTCAGGCTGAGTGAACAGCTCTGCTGCGTTGCCTGCGTTGACGGAACCGCCGTACTGGATGATAACCTGTTCAGCGATTTTCGCGTCAGCTTTAGCAATGTGGTCACGGATGAATTTGTGAACAGCCTGAGCCTGTGCTGGGGTTGCAGATTTACCGGTACCGATAGCCCATACTGGTTCGTATGCGATAACCACGCCTTCGAAGGCTGCTGCGCCCTGAGTTTTCAGAACCGCGTCGATCTGACGTGCGCAAACTTCTTCAGTTTTGCCTGCTTCGTTTTCTGCTTCGGTTTCACCGATGCACAGAACTGGGATCAGACCCTGTTCTTTCAGAACGGCGAATTTCTTAGCGATCAGTTCGTCAGATTCTTTGTGGTAGGTACGACGCTCTGAGTGGCCGATGATGATGTAGGTTGCGCCAACATCTTTCAGCATTTCAGCGGAAGTTTCGCCGGTGAATGCGCCGGACAGGTTCAGGTCAACGTTCTGCGCGCCCAGGTGGATGCGGCTGCCCGCAGCGGCGTGTTTAGCCTGATCGATGTACATTTCTGGTGGCGCGATAGCAACGCCACAACCAGCAACGCCAGCCAGTTCGGTACGCAGATTAGCAATCAGCTCGTTTACCATGTGGCGGCTGCCGTTCAGTTTCCAGTTACCCATCACTAAAGGATGTCGCATTTCGATTCTCCACGCTTATCAGCGAATTAAGGAATATGGCCGCCCGTCAGGGCAGCATGGTCTGTGAAACAGTATAGAGATTGAATGTCATGAAGGCTTTGCTTTTTATCATTTATTCTCCCCTTCAAGATTCTCCGATAGCGCCAGCTTAATCGGTTCAACGGCGAAGGTCAGCCCTTTTTCACCGTTATCTGCGACAACATAGCGTACGGCGCCTTCGGTGCTGGCGACGTAGCGTTTACCTTTGCCCTGCGCCAACAGTTTTTGCAGCTTTTGCAGGCTTTGCGGTTTGGTGAGCGTCGGGATCACGGCGCGCATCAGGGCGCTCATATATTCCTGCGCTTTATTTTTCGCCGCTTTCTGTTCTGGCCCCTGGATTGGCAGCCAGGTTATCTGAATCGATTTAATTTTCAGCGTACCGCGCTCCAGCGCCGTTGAGGCGTAGAGGTTTTCGTTAATCTTGCTGGCGGCTCGGGTAATATTGAGCTGATCGCGGCTGGACGCGATGGCGCGGAACTCATCGAGCGGTAGCGTCGGGTTATCGGTATTGAATTTTTCCCGGAACTGGCTGATGGAGAGGTCAAAGACCGGCGCGCCAGACAGCAGATATGGCGCAACGGCCGCAGGCGACTGCGCCGACAGCACGGACTGACCGGTGCCCAGGGCCACAAGCCCCACCAGACACAGCGTTATCCATTTTTTCATGCTTATCGTCCTCCTCTTTTCAGATGACGATTAAAACGGGAACCGCCTCGCTTGTCAAAATGTAGCCGCTTCAGGGTAAACTACGCGGCACAACGACAAAGGAAAGGCGACATGACTCTACAGCAATGGTTATTTTCCGGTAAAGGCCGTATTGGCCGCCGTGACTTCTGGATCTGGATCGCCATCTGGGCGGTGACAATGGTGGCGCTGTTCAGTCTCGCGGGCGGCGGGCTGGTTGACCTGCAAACGGCGGCATTTATGCTGGTCTGTCTGCTGTGGCCAACGGCGGCGGTGACGATTAAACGATTACACGACCGGGGTAAGTCCGGTATCTGGGCGCTGCTGATGATACTGGCGTGGATGCTATTGGCAGGAAACTGGGCAATGCTGCCCGGCGTCTGGCAGTGGGGCGTAGGCCGCTTTATCCCGACGCTTATCATGGTGATGATGCTTATCGACCTGGGCGCGTTTGTTGGCACCCAGGGCGAAAATAAATACGGCAAAGAGACGCAGGCCGTGAAGTACCGTGCCGATCACCAGTAGTGTTCAGCGGTCATGTGGCCCGGCCGGCGACGCAGGTGTTTGGTCATCTGTCGGGTCTCTTTTAGCAACTGTTGGGTATCACGCACCATCTGCGGATTACCGCATAACATGACGTGGCTGGTTTCGGCATTCATCGGTAGGCCGACCGCCGCTTCCAGCGCACCGCTTTCAATAAGCGCCGGTACGCGCCCCGTCAGCATGCCCGGCGCGGTTTCCCGGCTGACCACCGTCTGAATACGCAGTTTACCCGCGTAACGCTCTTCCAGCGCCCGCATTTGCGGCAGATAGCTTAAGTCGGCGGCGTAGCGCGCGGCGTGAACCAGCACCAGATTCTTAAAGCGATCCAGATTTTTGCCTTCTTCCAGAATCGACAGATATGGGCCAATAGCGGTGCCGGTTGCCAGCATCCACAGGGTGTCGCAGTCGGGGATTTCGTCGAGAACAAAGAAGCCGGCCGCTTCGCTGACGACCAGTACCTCATCGCCGGGCTTGAGCGCCGCTAAGCGTGGGCTTAGCTTTCCGTCAGGAACGGTCACCAGATAGAACTCGAGATCGGGGTTGTGTGGGGCGTTAACGTATGAGTAGGCGCGCTGAACGCGTTCGCCATCGATATCCAGCCCAAGCTTGGCAAATTGCCCGGCGGTGAATGGTTTAACCGGTGCGTGGACGGTGAGGCTAAACAGTGCATCCGTCCAGTTTTGCACGTTAACAACTTTGCCTGTAACCCAGTCAGCCATGGCCTATCTCCCCTCTATATCGTTAGCTTATCATCACCGCGACGAGAGCAGATTTCCAGCCCGAAAGGGCCGGAAAGCTCTATTGATCAAATGATTTAGAGAATGTGGCGCTGAATTTCAGTGTCTTTGCGATCGAGGTAGTGAATCGACTGAATGCGGCGAATGGTGCGTGATTTTCCGCGGATCAGCAGCGTCTCGGTGGTGGCGATATTGCCCTTGCGGGTAATGCCGTCCAGCAGATCGCCTTTGGTGATGCCGGTGGCGGAGAAGATAACGTTGTCGCTGCGTGCCATGTCGTCGAGCGTCAGTACGATGCCTGCTTCAATACCCATCGCCTTGCAGCGCGCCAGCTCGTTTTCGCCGATGCGGCGGTTCTCTTCGCTGTCGCCTTTGACGTGGTGACGCGCCAGCAGACGACCGTGCATGTCGCCATCCAGTGCACGAATCACTGCGGCAGAGACCACGCCTTCCGGTGCGCCGCCAATGCCGTACATGACGTCGACTTCGCTATCCGGCATACAGGTCAGGATAGAGGCCGCCACGTCCCCATCAGGGATGGCAAAGACGCGTACGCCCAGTTTTTGCAGCTCAACGATAACCTGGTCGTGGCGCGGCTTGGCAAGAATGGTGACGGTTAATTCGGACAGCGGTTTATCCAGCGCACGAGCGACGTTACGCAGGTTCTCTTCCAGCGGTTTGTTGAGATCGATAGTGCCTTTCGCGCCAGGACCGACAATCAGCTTTTCCATGTACATGTCAGGCGCGTTGAGGAAGCAGCCTTTATCGCCTACTGCCAGCACCGCCAGAGCGTTTGCCTGGCCCATTGCCGTCATACGGGTGCCTTCGATGGGGTCAACGGCAATATCCACCGCATCGCCATTTCCGGTACCGACGGACTCGCCGATGTAGAGCATTGGCGCTTCATCGATTTCGCCTTCGCCAATGACGATGGTACCGTCAATGTTGACCTTGTTGAGCATAATACGCATGGCGTTGACCGCCGCGCCGTCGGCGGTGTTCTTATCGCCGCGACCCAGCCATTTGTAGCCTGCCAGCGCCGCCGCTTCGGTGACGCGCGAAAATTCGATAGCCAGTTCTCGTCTCATTACAAACTCGTCCAGGGAAGTAAAATTGTGCGAAGTTTAGCACAGCCCCGGAGGGGCTGCGGGTATCGCTACGCGTTGGAATATCGTTCGGTTTCCGGCATCCAGCGTTCAATCAGAGCATTGGCCTGCTGTGGATAACGGTCGTGAATATGGCGCGCCAGGCGCTGAACTTCGGGGATCATTGCCTGATCGCGCATTAAGTCGGCGACTTTAAATTCGGCGTTGCCGGTCTGGCGAGTACCCAGCAGTTCGCCGGGGCCGCGGATCTCGAGGTCTTTCTGGGCAATCACGAAGCCGTCATTGCTGTCGCGCAGCACCTGCAGGCGCATTTGCGCGGTCTTTGACAGCGGCGCTTTGTAGAGCAGCACGCAGTGTGATGCAACTGCGCCACGGCCCACGCGGCCTCTGAGCTGGTGCAGCTGCGCCAGTCCCAGACGCTCCGGGTTTTCAATAATCATCAGACTGGCGTTTGGAACGTCGACGCCAACTTCAATGACCGTAGTGGCAATCAGCAGATGCAGCTCGCCCTGTTTGAACGCTTGCATAACCGCCTGCTTCTCGGCGGGCTTCATGCGCCCGTGGACGAGGCCGATATTCAGCTCCGGCAGCGCCAGCTTCAGCTCTTCGCAGGTGGCTTCCGCCGCCTGAGCTTCCAGCAGGTCAGACTCTTCAATCAGCGTACAGACCCAGTAAGCCTGGCGGCCTTCGGTGGTGCAGGCGTTGCGTACGCGGTCAATAATGTCATGGCGTCGGGTATCGGGGATCGCCACCGTGGTCACCGGGGTGCGGCCCGGCGGGAGTTCGTCAATTACCGAGGTATCCAGATCGGCATAGGCGGTCATCGCCAGGGTGCGTGGAATCGGGGTTGCGGTCATGATTAACTGATGTGGATGGAAGCCTTGCTGCTGGCCTTTTTCCCACAGCGCCAGACGTTGATGGACGCCAAAACGGTGCTGCTCATCGATGATCACCAGCGCCAGCCCGTTAAACTGCACCTGCTCCTGGAAGATGGCGTGGGTACCGACAATCATCTGCACCTGACCGCTGGCAATGGCCTCCTGCTGCGCCTGACGGGCCTTGCCTTTCTGTTTGCCAGCTAACCAGCCGACTTCAACGCCGAGTGGCTCAAACCAGCTGCGGAAGTTATTGGCGTGCTGTTCGGCGAGCAGTTCGGTTGGTGCCATCAGCGCCACCTGTTTGCCGTGGGCGATGGCGCGTAGCGCTGCTAGTGCGGCAACCAGCGTTTTACCGGAGCCAACATCGCCCTGTACCAGACGCATCATCGGTATATCCAGCGCCATATCATGTTCGATTTCGGCCGTCACCCGCGCCTGTGCGCCAGTAGGCTTAAACGGCAAATTGGCCAGAAACTTATCTTTCAGCTCACGGTTCTCGCTGAGAGGCTGAGCGTGAAAACGCTGCGCGCCCGCACGCAGGGCCAGCATGCTGAGGTTGTGCGCCAGCAGCTCTTCGAGAATCAGGCGCTGCTGTGCGGGGTGTTTACCCGTTTCTAAATCGGCGAGCTGTAGCGTCGGCGGTGGGCGATGCAGCGTGCGCAGCGCTTCCGGCAGGCTCATCATCCCCTGTGCCAGTTCCGGCGGCAGCAGTTCGCTGATGGCGCAGGTGTCGAGCAGATCCAGTGCCTGGTCGGTGAGCTTGCGCAGCGTTGCCTGCTTAATGCCTTCGGTGGTGGGGTAGACCGGCGTTAAGGTCTCCTGCAGATCCGGTTCGCTGAGGTCGCCCTGCACGCGGTATTCCGGGTGGATCATCTCCGCGCCGAACTTGCCGCGTTTCGCTTCGCCGTAGGCCAGCACGCGTCGCCCCGTGACGAGACTGTTTTTCATCGCCGCGTTGAAGTTGAAAAAGCGCATGGTCAGGATACCGGTGCCGTCGCTAATCTGGCAGGTCATCATCCGGCGGCCGCCGAAGGTGATATTACAGCTCAGGACTTCGCCTTCCACGGTCGCGTAGATGCCGGGAAGTAGTTCACCGATAGGATAGAGTTGGGTGCGATCTTCGTAGCGCAACGGCAGGTGCAGGAGCAGGTCCTGTACCGTGTGTAGACCGATTTTCGCCAGCCGACTACTCTGCGCGGCGCCTACGCCGGTCAATGTGTTGAGCGGAACGGCATCCAGCAGACGGCTTTGCATGGCGGTTACTCCGTAGCCTGCATAGTGGACCACCACGTGGCATCGGCTTCAATTTCGCCCTGCTCGTTGACGTGGGGATAAGGAAGGCCTTTACGTTTGGCGACGTGTGCCAGCACCGGGTAGCCGCCTTCAAACAGCAGACGCTGCTGTTCTTCGACGGGTAGCATGCTGTTTTCGCGTTGGTACATGCCAGCGTTCTGACGCTGGCGCTGGGCTTCATAGAGAATCAGGGCAGAGGCAACGGAAACGTTGAGCGACTGCACCATGCCGATCATCGGGATGATGATGTCCTGATCTGCGAGGGCTAACGCTTCCTGGGTGATACCGGTTTTTTCCTGCCCCATCAGAATGCAGGTTGGGCGGGTATAGTCGATTTCACGGAAATCGACGGATGTGTCTGACAGGTTGGTGGCCAGAATTTGCATGCCCTGGCGCTTTAAATGGCTAACCGCATCGCCAATGGTGGGATGGGTTATCACCTGTACCCAGCTGTTACTGCCCGCTGCAGATGCCATAGGGCGCATTCGGGTGCTGGGCCAGACCGCGTGAACTTCGTGTACGCCTACCGCGTCGGCGGTACGAACGATCGCCGAGACATTATGAGGCTTGTGGACCTCTTCCATGCAGACGGTCAGGTCAGGCTGACGCCTGGCGAGCATCTCACGAATACGCGCATAACGCTGTAAGTTCATAACGCTAGTTTCGGTTACGGGTGACTTTGATGACGTCCGGCATCACGCGGATTTTGCGCATGATATTCGCCAAATGCACGCGGTCACGTGCGGTCAGACGGATAAAGGCGCTGTAAACGCGGCCGTCTTTTTCTTCCGTATTCAGACTTTGAATATTGGACGCCGCGGTATTGATGGCTGCCGTCAGGTTGGCCAGTGCTCCCTGATGGTTGAACATATCGACCTTAATCTCGGTGATAAATTCCTGCGCCGTCTCTTTGTCCCACTCAACCGCCATGAACTTCTCAGGTTCTTTCTGATAGCCGCGAATATTGCGGCAGGATTCATGGTGAATAACCAGCCCTTTACCCGGGCTGACGTGGGCGATGATGGGGTCGCCAGGGATTGGACGACAGCATTTCGCGAAGGTGATCAGTACGCCGTCTGCGCCTTTAATCGGCAGATGGCTGTGCCCGGAGGCACCTGGAGCTGACGGGGTAGCTTCACCCTGCTGGAGGTTTTTCGCCACCACCACGCTCATGGCGTTGCCCAGGCCAATTTCGGCCAGCAGGTCGTCAAGGGTGGCAAGACGCATGCGGTCAAGTTCGCGCTGAACATGGTCCGCTGGAATTTCCGCGAGCTTGCGGCTACCGCCCAGCGCGTGGTTCAGCAGACGGCGACCCAGGCTGACGGAGTCGTCGCGCTTGAGGTTTTTCAGCATCTGACGGATTTTGGCGCGCGCTTTCGAGCTGACGACAAAATTGAGCCATGCGGCGTTCGGGCGTGCGCCCGGTGCGGTGATGATTTCTACCGTCTGGCCGCTGGAGAGCGGCTGCGACAGCGGGTAAGGCTGGCGGTCGACGCGCGCGCCAACGCAGGCATGACCGATGTCGGTATGCACGGCGTAGGCGAAGTCCACCGGCGTAGCGCCAGCGGGCAGTTCGACAATGCGGCCTTCCGGGGTGAAAACGTAAATCTCATCCGGGAAGAGATCGGATTTAACGCTCTCGATAAATTCAAACGAGCTACCGGCGCTCTGCTGCAGTTCCAGCAGGCTTTGCATCCAGCGCTGGGCGCGGATTTGTGCGGTAGTACTGCTTTCGCCACCGTGCTCTTTGTATGCCCAGTGCGCAGCAACACCCATCTCTGCCATTTGATCCATATCTTCGGTACGGATCTGGACTTCGACCGGGACACCGTGTGGCCCAATCATTGAGGTGTGCAGGGACTGATATCCGTTGGCCTTTGGAATCGCGATATAGTCTTTTACGCGACCCGGACGCGGCTTGTACAAGCTGTGCATCTGGCCCAGTACGCGGTAGCAGGTATCCAGATCGTGGACGATAACGCGGAAGGCGTAGATGTCCATGATCGAGTGAAAACGCTGCTCTTTCAGCACCATTTTGCAGTAGATAGAGTACAGATGTTTTTCGCGACCGCTGACGCGACACGGAATTCCCGCTTCCTGCAAACGCCCTTCGATTTCAGAAAGGATCTTCTGAATCATCTCTTTACGGTTACCGCGCGCGGCTTTCACCACTTCTTTAATGACACGATAACGGTTTGGATACAGCGCTTCAAAGCCCAGCTCTTCGAGCTCGGTTTTAATGTGGTGGATACCTAAACGGTGGGCCAGCGGGCTGTAGATTTCGAGCGTTTCACGGGCGATGCGGCGACGTTTGTCCGGGCGTAATGAGCCCAGCGTGCGCATGTTGTGGGTGCGGTCGGCAAGCTTGATGAGGATGACGCGGATATCCTGCACCATCGCCATAATCATTTTGCGAAAGTTTTCGGCCTGCGCTTCTTTCTTATCGCGGAACTTGAGTTTATCAAGTTTAGAGACCCCCTCTACCAGTTCAGCAACGCTTTTACCAAAGAGTTGCTCCATGTCCTGGTAGGTGGCAGGGGTATCTTCAATCACGTCATGCAGCAGAGCAGCCATCAGCGTTTCATAGTCGAGTTTCATCTCGGCCAGAATGCAGGCAACCGCTACCGGGTGCGTGATATAGGGTTCACCGCTTGAACGTGTTTGCCCCTCGTGAGCGTCACGTGCAACGAGATAGGCCTGCCGAAGACGCTTAATCTGGTCTTCCGGCAGGTAATTTTGAATCAGCTGATTCAGGCTCTCAAACAGATACAAGGGCGACCCGCTATGTAATTAACGACGACCTTCAGCAATAGCGGTAACAGCTTGTAATTCAGCGGCTTCCTGCTCTTGCTGTTCCTGGCGCTCGCGCACGTCGAGGATCTGGTTGTTGATCAGACCTTCTTCGATTTCGCGCAGTGCGATTACGGTGGTTTTATCGTTTTCTTCTGGAACCAGCGGATCCTTTCCGCCTACCTGCATCTGACGAGCGCGACGCGCGGCGACCAGTACCAGGTCAAAACGGTTACCAATTTTCTCTACAGCGTCCTGAACAGTTACGCGTGCCATACTTTAATGCTCCACAGATAGTGATGGACTGGGCATGATACTGAAAGTGGGTTCAGTCTGCCAATAATTTGCTGATTAAAGCGTCATGTCGCTGCTTTTGACGGCTCATACGCAGACGTTCCGCCCGGAGGATGGTCTTAAAATCGCCCAGCGCGGTATCAAAATCATCATTGACGATAAGGTAATCATATTCCGCGTAATGACTCATTTCTGCAACTGCCTGAGCCATACGTTTTGCGATCACCTCTTCGCTGTCCTGGCCGCGGCCACGCAGGCGACGGTCCAGTTCAATTTTGGATGGCGGCAGAATAAAGATGCTGCGCGCACCCGGCATGCTTTTACGGATTTGCTGAGCGCCCTGCCAGTCGATATCAAGGAAGACATCAACGCCGGTCGCCAGTACCTGCTCAATAGCCTGACGCGAGGTGCCGTAATAGTTGCCAAAGACTTCAGCGTGTTCCAGGAATGCCCCTTCGCCAATCATCGTTCTGAAATCGTCGTGATTCACAAAGAAATAATGTTCACCGTGCACTTCACCCGGACGCGGCGCGCGCGTGGTATGTGAAACAGATACCTGGGAGTCGTACAACGGTTGGGTTTTCAATAAAGCCTGAATCAGGCTGGATTTACCCGCGCCGCTAGGGGCGGAAACAATATAGAGCGTGCCTTGAGCCATGAGTGTCTTTTGTATGTGATTATCGAAAGAGAACTTACATACGAGCCTATTATACACGGCGCTGCCACGCGACGTAGTCTTTGTCACACTTTTTGCGCCAGTTTCTTTCATTTTGCGTACCGTTTTCCTGATTTCTCCTTGTGTTGCTGCAACAAACGCGTTTTCCCTGAATCCGGCTCGATAAACGCAGAATCCCTTATCGCAGGGTGAAAAGCACTGCGCTACAAAGGGGCTATTCGTTGGCGAGGGGAAGAACATGAAAGCATGGATGATTGGCATGGGCTTGCTGTTCACGTTGCAGGTACAGGCGGCCTGTCCTGCCTGGTCGCCCACCAGAGCGGGGCAGGAGATAGCACAGCTCGAAAGTCAGATTAGTGGGTGGAATAAAACATACTGGCAGGAGGGGAAGAGTACGGTTAGCGATGGCGTATACGACCAACTCTCTGCGCGTCTCGCTCAGTGGCAGCGCTGCTTTGGTGTAACGGCCGTGGAGCAAGCCAGCTTGCCGCCGCTGAGCGAGACGGTGAAACATCCGGTAGCACATACGGGCGTGCGCAAGCTGGCGGATGTCAGGGCGGTGGGCGAGTGGATGAAGGGCCGGGAAGGGATGTGGGTGCAGCCGAAAGTGGATGGCGTGGCGGTTACCCTGGTCTATCAGGATGGACATCTGAAGCAAGCGGTCAGCCGGGGTGATGGGCTAAGTGGGGAAGATTGGACGGAAAAAGCCCGGCGTATTCCCGCTATTCCGCAAAACGTCAGCGGTGCGCTGGCAAACAGCGTTCTGCAAGGTGAGATATTTTTACGCGCGGAAGGACATGTACAGAAAAAAATGGGGGGAATGAACGCGCGCTCAAAAGTGGCAGGAATGCTGATGCGCCAGAGTGATAGCCAGCCACTTTCCGCGCTGTCACTGTTTATCTGGGCGTGGCCTAATGGCCCGGCCCTGATGCATGAACGACTGAACCTCCTTTCCGCGTCCGGATTCGAACTTGCCGCGCGCTATAGCCATTCAGTCACAAGTGCTCAGGAGGTCGCCGACTGGCGTTCGCGCTGGTTTAACGCGCCGCTGCCCTTTGCTACGGATGGTGTGGTTGTCCGTACGGATAAAGAGCCTGAAGGAAGTCGATGGCTGCCAACGCAAGGGGATTGGGTTATCGCCTGGAAGTATCAGCCAGTATCACAGGTGGCGGAGGTCAGCGGTATTCACTTTGCGATAGGGCGTACCGGAAAGATCTCCGTGGTGGCCGAACTGCAGCCCATCATGCTCGACGATAAGCGGGTACAGCGGGTCAATATTGGTTCGGTGGCGCGCTGGGAAAGCCTGGATATTAGCCCAGGCGATCAACTACTGATTAGTCTTGCCGGACAGGGTATCCCGCGGCTGGAAAGCGTCGTCTGGCGTGCCCTTGAACGTACGAAACCCGTACCGCCTGCGGCCGACTTTCACTCACTCACCTGTTTTTACCGTACGGTTGCATGCCGGGAGCAATTCCTGGCACGCCTCGCCTGGCTCGGGTCACCGGCGGTGCTCAATATAGAGGGGGTGGGTGAAGTGGGGTGGCAGCGGCTTGCGACGGCGCACTCGTTTGAGCACGTCTTCTCCTGGCTTGGACTCACGCTAACTCAGCTTCAGTCCACGCCCGGCATGACCGCAGAAAGAGCGCAGCAGGTGTGGCACCGCTTTGATATGACGCGCCGACAGCCCTTTCGCCGCTGGATTAAAGCAATAGGCGTGCCGTTGCCAAACGCGGCCTTAAAAGCGCTCGACGATAGTACCTGGCGACAGTTACTCGCTCGTGATGAATTACGCTGGCAAACGTTGCCGGGCATCGGGCCGGAGAAAGCGCGTAGCCTGACAACGTTTATTCATGACCCCACGGTGGGCTCGCTTGTCGAAAAGCTGAGAGCGCTCGGGGTCGCGGGGTTTAACTAGTGTGTTTCGTGCCGGTAGTGGAATACCGGAAGCCCAAGCTTGAGCCTGAGCGCTAGCATCCTTGCGGTAAAGCCGAAGAGCAGCGTGGAGATCACTACCACGTCATGATTGCTGACGTACTGCTGAAGCGCCACGTACAGTACGGCTGCCGCAAACGAGATACCGGCATAAAGCTCTTTCTGGAAGACGAGCGGAATACGTTTACAGAACATATCGCGCAGCACCCCGCCAAATACGCCGGTAATGACGGCGGCGATGACGGCGATAATCGGCCCTTCTCCCATATCCAGTGCGATTTGCGCGCCAATGATTGAGAAGACAATCAGACCCACAGCATCAAGAACCAAAAACAGGCGACGCAGATGTGGCATGACCGGGGCCATAATGGTGGTCAGTACCGCAGCAATAGCAACGGTAATGATGTATTCGGGATGCTGTACCCAGCCTAACGGGTAGTGACCGAGCAGCATATCGCGAACGGAACCCCCGCCCAGCGCGGTGGCGGTGGCAATGATAATAACGCCAAAGGTATCCATGCGGCGGCGCCCGGCAGCCAGGGCTCCGGTCATCGCTTCCGCGGTGATACCGATAAGGTAAAGGATGTGCAGTAACATGTTCGCTCCCAACAAGAATGGCTGGAGGGTAGCGATTTGTGCGCCATGTCACGATTGAGATTTTCTAAGGCAAGCGATTTTGGATAAGAATAACTAATTCATAAACTACATATAAATGCTGTAATTATGGGTTTAATGGGATTCATTTCTGATTTTTGTTATTAGAAAATGTAAGCCGTTGCGTGGAGAGAATGATGCGTGGGATAACCTGCAAAAAGCCGCTCCGGTTGGAGCGGCTTGTGGGGCGTTACTGATTACCGGTCTGCTCGGCGTATGGCAGCTTGTCGTAATCGGTCAATGACTTCTTATCGTATGGGTTGCCAATCCAGCGTGTAGCTTCAACAAACTGTGGGCTGGCCAACGCACGGGTTGGGTCGAAACCGTCGTAGCTTAACCCTGCCAGATCGGACCAGGTATGGATTAGCTCAGAGCTGCTGTATTTGCGGTTAACATCCTGAGAGAAATCACGAGGATGATCCTGATGCCATTTTTCTGACGTCCACAGCAGGAACGGAATGGTGTACATATGGCGCGTTGGCGTAAGCTCATTACGGCCCTGCGTCTGATGCGGCGGCGTGTCATAAACCTCTTCCCCGTGATCGGAGAAGTACAGCAGGAAGCCATTCGGATCCGTTGCTTTGTAGTCCTTAATCAGGGTGGAAACAACGTAGTCGTTGTACAGGTTGGCATTATCGTAGCTGTTGTACGTGTTCTGCTCATCCTTGCTTAACCCAGCTGGCATTGTGTCGGTTTTACCCGAGAATTTGTTCCAGTTTTCTGGGTAACGGTACTCGTAGTTAATATGCGTACCTAACAGATGCACGATAATAAACTTCTTCGGCGCCGGGTCTGACAGAACCTCTTTAAACGGTGCCAGAACGTTAGAATCGTATTCACGGGCGCTCTGGGTACGCTGCTGGTTCATGTAGAACTGCTGGTCGGTCTGTTTTGAGAACACGGTCAGCATGGTGTTACGTGACGTCATCGTCTGCTGGTTGGTTATCCAGAAGGTCTTATAGCCCGCCTGTTTCATCAGGTTCATCAGCGATGGTTTTGTCAGATACAGGTCTGGGCTCTGCTCGTTAGCGAAGGTCAGCGCCTGCTGCAGGATCTCAATGGTGTAAGGGCGTGATGTCACTACATCATTGAAAACGGTGAAGTTAGGATCTGACTTGTGCAGCGCATCCAGCTCAGGCGTGGTTTCACGCGGATAGCCATAAAGGCTCATACGCCCACGCTGTGTGGATTCGCCAATGACCAGTACCAGCGTACGAGGGGCATTCCCTGAGCTGTCTTTCAGGTTGGCCAGCGGCGGCAGCGCGTGGTTGTCATTGAGCAACCGGGTCAGGCTGTCTAACTGATGGTGATACTGGTAGTAGCCAGTAATAAACTGCCAGGGGGCTGCTGGGGCAAGGCGGCCTGACATACCGTCCAACACGTCTGCAACGGGTTTGTCTTTCATCAGCACGCCGGTCGCCAGTGGGTTCAGAATCAGTCCATAGAGCAGGGCAAAAGAGACGAGCCAGCGCCAGGGTTTTGGGATATAAACCGGGCGCAGGCGTGTCCAGAGCAGCACGGCAACAATGGAGTAGACCACCGCCACCAGGACAATCTTAAGGCTAAAATACTGGCTTAAGAACTCGCCTGCTTCATTAGTGTTGGTCTCAAACATCACAAATAAAACGCTTTGCGAAAACTCCTGACCGTAAATAACGTAATAGCTGATAGCCGCCAGGGACGCCGCCCAGAGCACAACGCCAATAATGGCGCCGATGATGCGAGTCTTCTTCGGGAACAGAAATACCGGCACTAGCCATAATAAGCTAAAGAGAATGGAATCCCTTAAACCGGTAGACCCACTATAGCCTGTCGCGTAGATAACAAGCTGTAAAGCCGTTGAAAAGAAACAAAAATACAATACGGCCCAGCCAAGGGCTTTCCAGCTAAAGGCTGGTGTACTCTGAGTAGTCGTGAATTGCATAGGTTTAACTTTATTTGAGATGGAGGCGGCCAGTCTAGCCACCAATGCTTAAGATATAATTAGATCGATATCTGAACGCATAAGCAGATAGCCCTGGCATCTGAAAGGAGATAGATGAAGGTGGAAAATATCTGGTTAAAAACGTCTTGTGTATCGCCTCATTCCATAATCACCCTTTATATAAGGGTGAGTAATGATGCAATTTACTTGGGGAAAAAGAAACTACCTGAATTAAAAATGCCCGCGCAATGGCGGGCATAAATTTGAAAGTAACTGATTAGAATTATTCGATGTTCTGAATCTGCTCGCGCATTTGTTCGATCAGTACCTTCAATTCGATAGCGGAGTTGGTCACGTCCGCATTGATCGATTTTGACGCCAGAGTGTTCGACTCGCGGTTGAACTCCTGCATCATGAAGTCCAGACGGCGGCCAACGGCCTCTTTCTTCTTCAGGATGTTGTAGGTTTCTTTCACGTGCGCTTCGAGGCGATCCAGCTCTTCGGCAACGTCGATACGCTGGGCCATCAGCACCAGTTCCTGCTCCAGGCGGTTGTTCTCAAGCTGAACTTCTGCGTCTTCCAGCTTGGCAACCAGACGGTCGCGCTGCCACTGCAGGATTTCCGGCATATGGGCGCGGACTTTGGTCACCTCGCCGCTGACGCCTTCCAGACGCTGCTCAATCAGGGCTTTCAGCGCCTGACCTTCGGTTTCACGAGCCACGATGAAGTCGTCCAGCGTACCATCCAGTGCATTGAGGATCTCGGCGGCGATAGCGTCCAGATCCTGCTCCTGTGCGGCCATCACGCCTGGCCAGCGCAGAATGTCGACAGGGTTAACTTCTCCTTCATCGCTCTGCATTTTGACCCAGTTCGCGGCGCTAACTAGTTGTTTTGCCAATTTTTCATTGAGGATCAGTTCGCCTTGCGCGCTAGCATCTGGCTCAAAACGCAGGGTGCATTCTACTTTGCCTCGCGTTAAGCGGGTACGTAGACGTTCACGGACAACGGGTTCAAGGCTGCGGAACTGCTCCGGCAGACGGAAATAGGTTTCGAGATAACGCTGGTTAACAGAGCGCAGTTCCCAAGCGGCGCTGCCCCAACTGCCCTTGATTTCACGGCGGGCATAGGCGGTCATGCTGCGGATCATAGACGTTCCTGTTTTTAAAGGAGAGATGGGGGGATTATAGCCTCCGGGGGCTTATGAGGATAGGAATAAGCGCCGTTAATCCGTATGCGCGTCACCTTACAAGCTGTCTCTGAGTTGGGCTCGCTCCCTTGCCGCCTTGATACAGCTTGAATGATTTTGTGTATAATGCGCGCCACATTCGTTTCAAGCCGGAGATATCTATCATGCGTCCAGCAGGTCGTAGTGCCAACCAGGTGCGTCCCGTCACCCTGACCCGTAATTATACAAAACACGCTGAAGGCTCCGTGCTGGTCGAATTTGGTGATACCAAAGTACTTTGCACCGCCTCCATTGATGAAGGCGTACCGCGTTTCCTGAAAGGTCAGGGCCAGGGCTGGATCACTGCCGAATACGGCATGCTGCCACGTGCGACTCATACGCGTAATGCGCGTGAAGCGGCGAAAGGTAAACAGGGCGGTCGTACCATGGAAATTCAGCGTCTGATTGCTCGCGCACTGCGCGCGGCGGTAGACCTGAAGGCGCTGGGTGAATTCACCATCACGCTGGACTGCGACGTTATCCAGGCCGATGGCGGCACGCGTACGGCATCTATTACCGGTGCCTGCGTGGCGCTGGCCGATGCGCTGGGTAAACTGGTTGCCGCGGGCAAGCTGAAAACCAACCCAATGAAAGGAATGGTTGCCGCGGTGTCCGTGGGTATCGTAAACGGCGAAGCGCTGTGCGACCTGGAATACGTTGAAGACTCGGCGGCGGAAACCGATATGAACGTGGTGATGACCGAAGACGGGCGCATCATTGAAGTTCAGGGTACCGCCGAGGGTGAGCCGTTCAGCCACGAAGAGTTACTCACCCTGCTGGCGTTAGCCCGAGGGGGAATCGAATCTATTATCACGACGCAGAAAGCGGCGTTAGAAAATTGATGTTAAGGGCGACGTGGTCGCCCTTTTTTTTGTCCGTAATAAAGTGAGATGAGGAGCGAATCCATGAAACCGTATCAGCGCCAGTTTATTGAGTTTGCGCTTAACAAGCAGGTACTTAAGTTTGGCGAATTTACGCTGAAATCCGGGCGCAAGAGCCCCTATTTCTTCAACGCCGGGCTGTTTAATACCGGGCGCGATCTGGCACTGTTAGGCCGTTTTTATGCCGAAGCGCTGGTGGATTCCGGTATTGAGTTCGATTTACTGTTTGGCCCTGCCTACAAAGGTATTCCGATTGCCACCACCACTGCGGTTGCGCTGGCGGAACATCACGACCGTGATTATCCATATTGCTTTAACCGCAAAGAAGCGAAAGACCACGGTGAAGGCGGCAACCTAGTGGGCAGCGCGCTGACCGGACGCGTGATGCTGGTGGACGATGTGATCACTGCGGGCACTGCGATCCGTGAATCAATGGAGATTATCCAGGCCAATGGCGCGAAGCTTGCCGGCGTGCTGATCTCTTTGGATCGTCAGGAGCGTGGGCGCGGCGAAATTTCCGCTATTCAGGAAGTTGAACGTGACTATGGCTGTGAGGTTATCTCGATCATCACGCTGAAAGACTTGATTGCTTATCTGGAAGAAAAACCAGAGATGGCCGAACATCTGGCGTCGGTACGCGCTTATCGCGAGGCATACGGCGTATAAAAAATAGCCCGGCAGATGCCGGGTTATTTGAACGCGTTACTGCAGTTGCGCAACGAGCAGCGGCCAACGGGCATCGAAATCGTCCGTTGGTCGGTATTTGAATTCGCTGCGAACAAAGCGCGACAACATACCCTCACAGAAGGCCAGCAGCTGGCTTGCCAGCAGCGTTTCATCCGTTTCGTAGCCTTCACCTTCCCGCATTTTCCGCTCGCGTAACACCTGGCGCAGCTGAGCTTCAATACGTTCAAACAGCTGGTTGATTCGTCCCTGCAGGCGATCCTGCTCAAACATAAGCGCGTGGCCGGTCAGAATACGGGTCAGCCCCGGGTTGCGTTCGCCAAAACCAAGAATAAGCAGCACAATCAGGCGTAAGCGTGTAGTGGTGTCCTTCTCGTCTTTGAGGATCAGGTTGATACGGGTAATCAGGCTATCTTCGATAAACTCGATAAGGCTATCGAACATGCGGGTCTTGCTAGGAAAATGCCGGTACAGCGCTGCTTCGGAAACACCAACGGACGCGGCCAGTTTGGCCGTGGTGATACGCTGGCTACCGTCGCTGGATTCAAGCATCAACGCCAGGGATTGAAGTATTTCCTCGCGACGATTCCTTTTCGCAGTTTGCTTTTCTGCCATGTTCTAAAATACCCCTGAAAATAAAACAATTGTCAGGCGAGCATCCACACGGCGACCGCAATCATAATTTGCAGTGATGTATTCGCATTATGACACCGTGAGATACGTAAAAACGGGCGCACCGCGCTGGGCGGGTGCGCCTTAGGGCGAGTTACTGACGCCCGGAGTGGCCAAAACCACCTTCGCCACGATCGGTAGCTTCAAACGATTCGACCAGATTAAACTCGGCCTGTACGACAGGAACAAACACCATTTGCGCAACGCGTTCGCCCGGCTCAATGGTGAAGGTCGTTTGCCCACGATTCCAGATGGAAACCATCAGCTGACCCTGATAGTCGGAGTCAATCAGCCCGACCAGGTTGCCCAGCACGATACCGTGCTTGTGGCCCAGGCCAGAGCGCGGCAGCATCACGGCGGCCAGAGAAGGGTCGGCAATGTGAATCGCCAGACCGGTTGGCAGCAAAGTGGTTTCGCCCGGCGCCAGCTCTACGGCGTCATCAAGACAGGCGCGCAGGTCAAGGCCTGCTGAGCCAGCAGTGGCATAGGTCGGCAGCGGGAACTGCTGACCAATACGCGAGTCCAGAATCTTAACGTCGATTTTTTTCATCATAACGGGTAACGATCTCGTCCAATAATAGTTGGCCCAGGAGTGACTTACTGGCGAGCGGTAAACGCTTCTCGCCGTCCTGCCAGAAAAGATGCAATGCATTATTATCGCTATTAAAGCCTTGATTTGATTGTGAAACATCATTGGCACAAATCAGATCAAGGTTCTTGCGACTACGCTTTTGCCGCGCATATTCTTCCACATTATTCGTTTCGGCGGCAAACCCTACGACGTAAGGTCGCTCGGTTTTTCGTGCTGCAACGCCGGCAACGATGTCAGGGTTTTTCACCATTTTTATTGTGAATTCATCACCCTGGGTGTCCTGCTTTTTAATTTTTTCGTCGGCAATCACGGCGGCGCGATAGTCCGCGACGGCGGCACAGCCGATGAAAATATGCTGCCCGATGACGCTAGCCTGAACGGCTGCATTCATCTCTTCGGCGGTTGTCACGTCAACGCGTTGCACAAAGGCTGGGGTTGGCAGCGATACCGGGCCGCTGACCAGCGTGACGTTGGCGCCGCGCTGTGCGGCTGCTTCGGCAATCGCAAAGCCCATTTTCCCGGAGCTATGGTTGGTGATGTAGCGTACGGGATCCAGCGGCTCGCGGGTTGGGCCAGCGGTAATCATGATGTTCAGATGTTGCAAATCTTTGACGGGCGAAAAGTGCGCTGCCGCCATATCGACGATGGTCAGCGGGTCGAGCATGCGTCCCGGGCCAATATCGCCGCAGGCCTGACTGCCGCTGTCCGGGCCCCAGATGAGCATATTCCGCGAGGCTAATACCTCAAGATTGTGCTGAGTGGCGGCAGCGCGGTACATCTGCTGATTCATGGCAGGCACCACGGCAACGGGAGACGGCGTGGCGAGGCAGATGGTTGAGACCAGATCGTTTGCCATCCCCGCGGTCACGCGGGCGATAAGGTCTGCCGTTGCGGGCGCCAGAATAACGAGGTCAGCCCATTTCCCCAGCTCAATATGGCCCATTGCTGCTTCAGCGGCAGTATCAAGCAGGCTGTCGGAAACCGGATAGCCGGAGACGGCTTGCAGGCTCAGCGGGGTGATGAAAGCTTTTGCGGCTTCCGTCATGGCAACGCGTACGTCTGCGCCGCGGTCGCGCAGGCGACGTACGAGTTCCGGCGTTTTGTAGGCAGCAATGCCGCCGCTGACGCCAAGAACAATTTTTTTACCGGCCAGGCTCATCATGATTCTTTCCTGTTAGGGGGACACCAGAATCCGCGTATTTTATCACAATCCTTTCGGGGTCGTGCGCTTGTGACATCGACACTTTGCGAGGCGCTACGCAAGCGCAAGATCTCGGTCGTGCGGCGCGATACGCGTTGTGACAGCATGGCGGCAGCTATCGGAAGGAGGCCGTTATGGAGAGTGCAGAAGCGATGATGCCGCGGGAAAAGATGCAGCGGTATGGCATTGAGACGCTGTCAGATACCGAATTGCTGGCGCTGTTTTTACGCACGGGGACGCGTGAAAAAAGCGTGATGCGCTATTCCCACGACCTGCTTCGGCATTTTGGGTCGCTCTACCGGCTACTCTCTGCCAGCGAGGAGGAGATGACCCAGATTGATGGGATGGGGATTGCCAAATATGCTCAGCTCAAAGGTATTGCTGAACTGGCGCGTCGCTACTTCAGCGTGCGGGTTCTGGAAGAGGATTCCCTGTTGAGCCCGGAGCTGGCGCGAGAATTTTTACAAAGCCAGTTGGCTGATGAAGAAAGGGAAATCTTTGTGGTCATCTTCCTGGATAACCGGCACAAGGTCCTGAAACATAGTCGACTTTTTTCCGGAACGTTGAATCATGTGGAGGTTCACCCGCGTGAAATTGTACGAGAAGCCATCAAAGTGAATGCCGCGGCGGTGATCCTCGCGCATAATCATCCGTCAGGAAATGCCGAACCGAGTAAATCAGACAGACTTATCACCGAAAGAGTGGTAAAGTGTTGCCAATTCATGGATGTACGTGTACTAGACCATTTGGTTATTGGCCGCGGTGAGTATGTTTCTTTTGCCGAACGAGGCTGGATTTAGCGGATAATTACGCGATCCACCGGGATCTTTGTCTGTTCGGGACTTGAGCATATCCTCGTGTCAGCGTATACTACGCCACCTTTGAGAATCTCGGGTTTGGCATTTGGGCCTGGCAATCGAGAGTTCACTTAGAACTACGCGATGACCGGGCTGTAAAGCCTGACGAGGCGCCGATACCCCATACGAAGCTCGAGCTAATTTGATTTTTGGAGAATAGACATGTCCCGAGTCTGCCAAGTTACTGGCAAGCGTCCGGTGACCGGTAACAACCGTTCCCACGCACTGAACGCGACTAAACGCCGTTTCCTGCCGAACCTGCACTCTCACCGTTTCTGGGTTGAGAGCGAGAAGCGTTTTGTCACCCTGCGTGTATCTGCTAAAGGTATGCGTGTTATTGATAAGAAAGGCATCGATACAGTTCTGTCCGAACTGCGTGCCCGTGGCGAAAAGTACTAAGTACTTAAAGAGGAAATAAATCATGGCTAAAGGTATTCGCGAGAAAATCAAGCTGGTTTCTTCTGCTGGTACTGGTCACTTCTATACCACCACGAAGAACAAACGTACTAAACCGGAAAAACTGGAACTGAAAAAGTTCGATCCAGTTGTCCGTCAGCACGTTCTGTACAAAGAAGCTAAAATCAAATAATTTTAGTTTCGATGTCACGAAAAACCTCGCCTCGGCGGGGTTTTTTGTTTTCTGCGCGTCCCCATAATAGAGAGATATGTATTTGAGTTGGAGACGCTATGCCTGAATTACCTGAAGTTGAAACCAGCCGCCGGGGTATTGAACCTCACCTGGTCGGTGCCACCATCCAGTACGCTGTGATTCGCAACGGTCGCCTGCGCTGGCCTGTCTCTGATGAAATCTACCGCCTAAGCGATAAGCTCGTCCTGAGCGTTCAGAGACGTGCAAAGTACCTTCTGCTTGAACTGCCCGATGGTTGGATAATCATTCATTTGGGGATGTCTGGCAGCCTGCGTATCCTGTCTGAAGAACTCCCCGCAGAAAAACATGACCACGTCGACCTGGTGATGAGTAACGGCAAAGTGCTGCGCTATACCGACCCACGTCGCTTTGGTGCCTGGCTATGGACCACGGAGCTGGAAGGGCACAGCGTGCTCGCACATCTTGGCCCAGAGCCGCTCAGCGCGGAATTTAACGCCGATTATCTGCTGGCGAAGTGTGCTAAGAAGAAAACGGCGATCAAACCCTGGCTGATGGATAACAAGCTGGTCGTGGGCGTGGGGAATATCTACGCCAGTGAATCGCTGTTTGCCGCACGGATCCACCCGGATCGGTTGGCGTCCTCGCTCTCAAGAGAAGAGGGTGAACGGCTGGTTGACGCGATCAAAGCGGTGCTGGCGCGATCGATTGAGCAAGGCGGGACGACGCTAAAAGACTTCCTGCAAAGCGACGGTAAGCCGGGCTATTTTGCTCAGGAATTGCAGGTATATGGACGTAAAGGGGAAGCGTGTCGGATATGTGGGGCGCCGATTGTGGCGAGCAAGCATGCTCAGCGGGCGACGTTTTACTGCAAACAGTGCCAGAAATAACACCTACACGTAGCCCGGCCAAGCGAAGCGCCGCCGGGAACGACACCGAAGCCTACTTCAGCTTCTCCATCAACGCCTGATGCACGTTTACCGGCAGGAAGTGGGTCACATCGCCATTATGACGTGCCACCTCTTTCACCAGCGAAGATGAGATAAACGACCACTCTTTGGACGGCATCAGGAAGACGCTTTCCAGCTCCGGCATCAGGTGGCGATTCATATGCGCCAGCTGCATTTCATACTCGAAGTCAGCCACGGCGCGCAGGCCGCGAATCAGAATATTGGCTTGTTGCGTGCGCGCAAAGTTTGCCATCAGGTCGCTAAAGCCCATCACCTCGACGTTATCAAGATGCGATGTTGCCTGTTGGGCCAGCGCTACGCGTTCGCTCAGGTCGAACATCGGTTTCTTACTGGGGCTGGCTGCGATAGCGAGGATAACATGGTCAAACATGCAGGCGGCACGGGTCACGATATCAAGGTGACCGTTGGTGATAGGATCGAAGGTGCCTGGATAAATTGCCCGTTTTTGCATAGCCATCCTCAATGCGTTTTCGGTGGTAGGTAAGGCTCCAGAAGTTGCAGCAGACGCTGCAGCGCGCCCTGGTTCTGGTAGAGAACCTCAACGGCATGACGACCATAGAAACTGCGATAGTCTTCATCGGCTAACAGCGAAGCCACTTCTTTCTCAAGGCTGGCGGCATCAGTAACCGTGATAAGGCCGCTGGCCTGTTCCAGACGAGCACAGATATCTTTGAAGTTGAAGGTATGCGGCCCCATCAGCACCGGAATAGCGTGGGCGGCCGCTTCCAGCGGGTTGTGCCCGCCGCGTTCAACCAGTGAGCCTCCGACAAACGCCAGATCGGCAATGCCGTACAGCAGCATCAGTTCACCCATCGTGTCACCAATCACCACCTGCGTGGTGGCAGAAGGGACCTCACCGGACGAGCGAGTCGTATAGCTCAGACCGGCCTGGCGAGTGAGATTGATAGCATCCGGGAAACGCTCAGGATGGCGAGGCACCAGAATCAACAGCAGGTCGGGGTATTGCTGCAGCAGCGCTTTGTGTGCGGCAATAATAATGCTCTCTTCACCATCGTGGGTGCTGGTGGCAATCCATACCGGACGATGCGGCGCCCATTGGCGGCGCAGCGTGACAGCTCGTGCTGCTAGCTGAGGTGTTACCGAGATATCAAATTTCAGGCTGCCGGTGATCGTTACCTGATTATTTTTTGCACCCAGCGCGACAAAGCGCTTACCGTCTTCTTCATTCTGCGCCGCAATCAGCGTAATACGCTGCAGCAGCGTGCGCACGAACGACCCAAGCTTAGCGTAACCGGCGGCGGAGCGCTCGGAAAGGCGGGCGTTGGCAATAACCAGTGGGATATGGCGGCGATGCAGCGCAGCAATCAGATTCGGCCACAGTTCCGTTTCCATAATAAGCACCAGCTTAGGGTCAATCTTATCGAGGAAGCGATTCAGGGCATCTGGTAAATCATAAGGTAGGTAGACATGCTGAACGTCTTTACCAAAGGCGGATTGAACACGCTCGGAGCCAGTTGGGGTCATGGTGGTCACCGTAATCGGTAAATCGGGATAACGATGACGCAGCGCGCGAACCAGTGGGATGGCTGCCAGGGTTTCACCGACAGAAACGGAGTGCAGCATAATGCCGCCAGGCTTAAGTGGCTGGCGATAGAAACCGTAACGTTCACCCCAGCGTTTGCGATAGGCTGGAGCCTTACGTCCGCGCACCCAAAGCCGTACCCAGATGAGAGGCTGGATAAGGTAGAGAAGGGCGGTGTAAAGCAATTCAAGCATGGGCGTTAGCTGACTAATGGATGTGCTGGGGATTCTATGTATTTATCCAGGATTTTTCCATTACTTTTGCTGTTTTAGATGGATTGTCCACGTCGGATGCGGAGGATGTGATGCTTTTATTACTCGTTAATGTATCATAAAATATGCTAAAAATGCTTTTTAGCTAAGTATTTTATATAGCTGATGAAAGCATAAAATAACTGTCCATTTTTTCTTAGATGCGTGCTTTTTCTTGATAGCTGTTTATATGTTGATGGGCATAGCAAAGGACTTGTTGCCCACGGGGAGTTATCCCGAGCGACTTTGAAATAATTCACATCATTATAGTACTGGGCCCATTCGTGCCAGGGTTTAGTGACACCAACATAGTGAATAAAAATTGTGTCAGGTGTTATTTTGAATTTTTTTCTTTTATTTTTTATGAGACTATCAATATTGAAAAATGAGTTAAATCGGTGATCGACGATTTTTACGCTACTGTTGAAAATTATATTAAGAGCATCTTGATCTGGATGCGAGAAATTGTTTTTAGTGACAATGGAAATGACTTTTTCTGTCAGATCGGACTGTCGCAGTTTTGTGAGGTTAAAATATAAAAAACCAGAATTAAAATATAGTTCTGGGATGATCTCTTTTATTTTTGATGTGTCAACGTAATTATCATGTACAGCAATGAGCGCTGCATCACCAAAAGATTCAGAAAGCAATGAGGATAGGTTTTTCTTGCAAATAATATCTGAATCAAGATAGATAATAGAGTCTAACTTACTAGCGAAATAATCGACGGCAATCAAACGAAAGTAAATAGAATGATTCCATGATTTTGAGGCGGTCGGTAATGATTTTAAAATGTCATCGTCTAATATATAAAAAGTGATCTTTGTATGATATTGTTGAGCTAGTTTTTCAAATAAATGATAGTTGCTCAATGACACATTGTTAGAAAAGATGTGAAAATGAAAGGGAGTCTCTGGATTATTTAAGAGCAATGAGGTAATAGACACGCCCGTTCCGTACAGAAACAGATCATCGGCACCATAAGTTATATTGACTCGCGACTCAACATTGTCGTTCTGGTGAGTATGAGCATCCTTAATGTGTTTTATTATGTTCTGTTTCAATTTTAAACCCTTGTGCAGTACACAGATGCTATGTTCACTGCTTAAGTATGCTTATCATGCGGTAAAGGGCTATTAAACATAAAAAATTTTATGTTTAATACTATTCTATAGTATAATTTATATTTCAATAACTGTCAATGAGTTGGCAACTAGGTCGGTAGAGAAATTATGGACATAGCAGGAACGGTTAGTCGGCTAAATATTTTATCGCTAGCTAAACTGACACTGTTGTTGATGATATTCGGATTATTCACAATCGATAACCGCGGTGTGTTGAATGTAGCAACGGGGCTTATGGTTATCTTGTCATTGTATCAAGTCAGAAAAGAAAATATAAATATTAAAAATGCAATAGGGGATTTTCTTAAAAAAAGGAAATCTCTGGTTGTTTTCTCTCTATGGTGCATTGTGTGTATTGCATTTTTCACCTATAAGAATGAAGTGAAAGATGCCTTTAATTTATTCTTTAAAGATTGGCGATATCCTTTCGTTTTATTTTTATTTTTTGTCAGTTTTAATAAAGATATTCTGGTGCTAAGAAGAATATATGTTGTTGGTGCGATATTCACGCTGACTTATATTATAATGGCGGTGCCAGTTATTCGTTACATCAAAGATGCACCTCAGCCTCTTTATTTACAGTTACGATATGGGTTTGCATTTTATGTTGTAATGCTATTCCCTTTTGCATTGGTTGGTGCTGTTCTGATCAAAAAAATATATATGAAAATGATGCTAGCGGTAGTGTCATTTTCAGCTTTTATATTTTTGTTATATACCGGAAGTCGTGGCGGTATTCTGGCTCTGGCCGTTGAAGCAGCAATTATATTTTTTATCTGCGTAAAAAATATTAAAGCGCTTGCGTTGGTACTTCTCAGTGTGGCCGTTATTACTGGCGCAGGGTTAACCCTGGCATACAACACTTTTCCTCAGGTTAAGCATAAAATAGATCAATCTACACATTTAGCCAATATTACTTCGGGGCGAGATAAAATTATTACTGGGCGTTACCCCTTAGTAATGTATAGCATGAAGAATGCTATTTTTGGGATCGGCTATGGTAACTCGACATTTGATGCTTATTTGATAGATCATAATGCACCAAAGAATGGCGGCGTTTTCAACTGGAAGACCAAAAAATACAACCTGGATGAACCGTTATTTCTGACAGTTTTATATAATATAGGATTCGGTGGCTTAATTTTGTTTGTTGCGTCAATGGCAATCGTGCTGAAGGACATGGTGCAATCGGTTAAAACTGAAAAAAATATTTTCAATGTGTCATTGCTGGCTTCGTTTATAGGATATTTTTTGGTTTATTGTCTTTTCGAAAAGACATTTATGGAGATCTATTTTCTGTACTCTATCATGGCCCTTATATTCGCAAGTAAATACAATAATCAGCGTGATGAATAACACGGTTTTCTACCAATATTATATATCGAACAATTAGTTAAGTAGTGATATAATAGGCAGAATATAATTGGCATGGTATGTATTTCAGCATTCAGGTAGCTGTGAAGCCTGGGGCGGTAGCGTGCTTTTTTGTCCACTTTTCACTGGATTATCTCAACGAAGGGTTACTTGTGGAAAAGTCATATAGAAGAATTCTGGTTATTAAACTGCGTTTTCACGGGGATATGTTGTTGACGACCCCGGTCATTAGCACGCTAAAACGTCATTATCCCGATGCTAAAATTGATGTTCTGCTCTATCAGGACACCATTCCGATTTTGTCTGAGAATCCTGAAATCAATGCGCTATATGGTTTAAAAAATAAAAAAAAGAAGACTAGCGAAAAAATTTCCAATTTCATTCAATTAATCAAAACATTACGTTCGAATAAATATGATATTGTCATTAATATGGCAGATCAATGGATGATGGCGGTATTGGTGAGAATGCTGAATGCGCCAGTGCGGATTTCACACGATTACTCACATCGGCGGAATGCCTTTTGGCGTAATAGCTTTACTCATCATGCCGCGCAGAAAGGTACCAACGTTGTCGAAAGCAACCTTTCAGTGCTTGCCCCGCTTGGCCTGGATTCCAACGTAATGAAGACCACGATGAGCTATAACCCATCCTGCTGGGAACGGGTGCGTAGCGAGTTAGCTCAGTCTTGCGTCGGCGAGCATTATGTGGTGATCCAACCGACAGCACGACAGATTTTCAAATGTTGGGATAACGATAAATTTTCTCAGCTTATTGATGCGCTGCATGCGCGTGGATTACAGGTGGTTCTCACTTCTGGGCCCAGTCGCGAGGATCTTGACTGTATCAATGCGATTGCAGGAGGCTGCCAAACTCCGCCAGTGACTGCTCTGGCTGGCAAGCTAACCTTTCCTGAACTGGCGGCGCTGATTGACCATGCTGATCTATTCATTGGTGTGGATTCTGCGCCTGGGCATATCGCTGCAGCGGTAAATACACCGTTAATTTGCCTGTTCGGCGCGACGAACCATGTATTCTGGCGACCATGGTCAAATAATATGATCCAGTTCTGGGCCGGGGACTACCAGGCGATGCCATCGCGAGATCAACTGGATCGTGGTAAAATGTATCTCTCGGTTATTCCTGCCAAAGATGTCATTTCAGCTGCTGAGACAATGTTATCTAAAAACCAGCGCGCACCTGCCACAGGCGAAGAATTATGATCGTAGCATTTTGTCTGTATAAATATTTCCCCTTTGGTGGATTGCAGCGTGACTTTATGCGTATTGCACAAACCGTTGCAGCACGTGGGCACCAGGTACGAATCTATACGCAATCCTGGGAAGGGGATGACCCGGAACTCTTTGAGTTGATTCTTGTTCCGGTTAAATCCCATACGAACCATGGGCGGAATGCTGAATACTATTTATGGGTTCAGAACCATTTGCGTGCGAATCCGGTTGATCGTGTTGTGGGCTTTAATAAAATGCCCGGCTTAGATATTTATTATGCAGCGGATGTCTGCTACGCGGAAAAGGTCGCGCAGGAGAAAGGGGTCTTTTATCGCTTGACGCCGCGCTATCGGCACTTTGCTGCGTTTGAGCGCGAAACCTTCGAATCGGGCAAAGCGACGCAGCTGTTAATGTTAACCGATAAGCAAATTGCCGATTTTCAAAAGCACTATCACACCGAATCTGCTCGTTTTCATATGCTGCCGCCGGGTATTTATCCCGATAGAAAATATAGTAATCAGCCTGCTAATATTCGGCAGGTAGTTCGGCAAAAGAATGATATTAGCCCGCAGCAGTTTTTATTGCTGCAAATTGGCTCAGATTTTACGCGTAAGGGCGTGGATCGTTCCATTGCTGCATTGGCCTCATTACCCGAAGCGGTAAGGGAAAATGCGCTTTTATACGTTGTGGGCCAGGACAATCCACGTAAGTTCGAAGCCCTGGCCGAAAAATGCGGTGTTAGCCGTCATGTGCGTTTCTATTCCGGGCGCAATGATGTTGCGGAGTTGATGGCGGCTGCGGATATACTGCTGCATCCCGCATATCAGGAAGCGGCAGGGATTGTGTTGCTTGAAGCGATTACCGCTGGTTTGCCGGTACTGACAACTGCCGTTTGTGGGTATGCGCACTTTATTGCTGATGCCCAGTGTGGCTGTGTGATCGAAGAACCCTATCTTCAGAAGGCGCTTAATGAGTCTCTGCTCAAGGCACTGGAACATCCCTCATTACGCGAAGAATGGGCAGGGAATGCGAGATATTATGCAGATACTAAGGATCTGTATAGTCTGCCTGAAAAAGCGGCAGATATCATAATAGGTGGTTTGGATGGTTGAATTGAACGAGCCGCTTGCCACATTATGGCGCGGTAAAGATGCATTTGAGGAAGTTAAGTTGCTGCAAGGCGAGGTGTTCAGAGAACTTGAAACTCGTCGTACGCTGCGTTTTGAGCTCTCAGGGGAAAGCTTTTTCCTGAAATGGCATCGAGGCACCTCTCTGAAAGAGGTTGTAAAAAACCTGCTCTCATTCCGCATGCCTGTGCTAGGCGCCGATCGTGAGTGGAATGCAATTCACCGCCTGCGCGACTTGGGTGTTGATACTATGCAGGGCGTGGGTTTTGGTGAAAAAGGCTGGAATCCTTTAACCCGAACGTCTTTTATTATTACCGAAGATCTGACGCCAACGATTAGTCTGGAAGACTATTGTGCGGATTGGGTTGTTAATCCTCCCGCCGTTCAGGTAAAACGCATGATTATTGAGCGTGTAGCGACCATGGTGCGTAAAATGCATCTGGGCGGTATTAATCATCGTGATTGTTATATCTGCCATTTTCTGTTGCATCTCCCTTTTAGCGGTCAGCAGAAGGATTTAAAAATATCGGTTATTGACTTACATCGCGCCCAAATGCGTGCTGCTGTACCTGCTCGCTGGCGAGATAAAGATTTGATTGGGCTATACTTTTCATCATTAGAAATCGGATTGACCCAGCGGGATATTTTTAGATTCCTTTGCATTTATTTTAATCAGCCGCTGAGAGAGATCTTGCATGCTGAGCAAGGTCTATTTGCTCATGCCCAAGGCAAAGCAGAAAAAATAAAAGAAAGAACAATTCGTAAGTCTTTGTAATTTCTGAAAGGTTATCATATGGATTCTCAATTTTTAAAGCCTTCCGAATTTATCGTGAAGACATTTTCTTTCGATTGCTCTGGCGGGTTACCTGCGACATCGCCTTTGAATATTTGCTATGGCATCGATCAAAACTTTCTTTTCGGTTGTGGTGTATCGATAACTTCGGTGTTGATTAACAATCGTGAGTCGAGTTTTGTTTTTCATATATTTATTGATAATATCATCGATAAAGAATTAGAAAAATTCAAAGAATTAGCTGAATTATATTCTACGCATATTGAAATCCATATTATTAACTGCGATCGTTTACGGGCATTTCCGACCACGAAGAACTGGTCGATTGCGACGTACTTCCGTTTTATTATTGGTGACTACTTTATTGGACGAGAAGAACGTGTTCTGTATATGGATGCAGACATTATGTGTAAAGGCAGCATTCATGAGCTGATGTCTCTCGATGTGGGGGATAATGTTGCCGCCGTGGTGCCTGAAAGAGATGTGACATGGTGGCGTAAACGGGCTGATGGACTAGGGTGCTCAGCCCTGGAGCACGGATATTTCAACGCGGGGTTATTGTTGTTGAATATTGCTGGATGGGCGCGTGAACAGGTCTCTTCTAAAGCCTTAGCGATACTCTCCGATAGCGAGATGGTGAAAAAACTCTCGTATCTCGATCAGGATATCTTAAATATCATTCTGGCTGGTAAAGTCAAATTTATTGATATTAAGTTTAATACTCAGTTTAGTTTGAACTATGAGTTAAAAGATAATTTCACCAATCCAATTAATGATAAAACTGTTTTTATTCATTATGTTGGGCCATCTAAACCATGGCATGCCTGGACGGGATATGCGAGTTCAACGGCGTTTTTACAAGCGAGAGATCAATCGCCATGGAAAAACACTGACTTAATGCGACCTACTAATGCAAATTATGCCCGTTATTGTGCTAAACATTATTTCAAACAAGGTCGGCTTGCTAATGGAATAAAAAGTTATCTCCATTATTTTTATTTAAAATTGGTACGATAGCTACGTAAACTAAATAACATTAACCATAAGTTATAATATATGCGGCTTAATAACATCATCTATAAATTAAAAGCATTGTTCGCATCGGTAAAGCTACCTCGACCAGTAGCCGAACGTTCGAATCTGGAGAATAAAAAAGTTTGTTTGCTGTTGGTTAACATTGGTCTTGGCGATGCGATTATGGCGACATCGTTCCTGCGGGCATTAAAAAACGCAGATATTGATGTCGATGTTATTACGGCTAAAAAGATAGTTCCCCTTTTTCAAAATAACAGTGATATTCATAATGTCATTATTTACGGTGAAACGGCGAAGTATCGGGACCAGATTTATGATTGGGTAATTGATCCGTACAGTCATTGCGGATGGTATTTTACACATAAATATATAAAGCTACTGGCTCAAATAAAGTATAAAGCACTGAGTGGTTTTGACGTTAAAATACCGGGGAAATATAATGATAACTATATCCCATCAACAAAAAAAATCCATATAACAGATTATTACCTTCATTTTTTACGGTCCTGCTTAGATAAGCAAGATGTATTGCCTGAAAACTATGTCCTTTCCTTTGCTCCTGAAACTCGCGAAACGGCTAATGCCTATCTTACGTCATTGCCTGCGAAGACGATTAAAATCGCCTTTTGCCCTTATGCATCAACGGATAAGCGCAGTTTTTGCAGCGAACAGATCAACGAGACCTTGGCGTTACTTGCAGATCATGCGGATATCAGCATTATTCTGTTGATGGAAAAGAGCAAGCTAGCATCGATAACTCTTCCCGAGAACGCATACTTCTTTGAGGCGCCTGATTTTATGTGTGCCGCCGCGGTACTTTCTATGAGTGACTTTGTGGTATCGGTGGATACTTCATTTGTACATGTGGCAAATAGTTATAATAAACCATCGTTAGTTTTTTATAGTTCTGTTTACAATGATGGGTATAACACTGATGATCTCTGCGGGCCAAATTATCTGAATGCCAAACAGATTATCGCCAAAACCGGGATATCAGCATTAGCGCCCCATTATATTTATGAAAAGTTAAAAGTAAATCTGAGTGGTATCTTGAGGCCGTAATTTATTTATATATCAAAAAATAATGAGTGAAAACACTGTGAATAATCATATTTTCATCGTATGTTCACCTTTGCAATTAAAAGTATCTCTTGCAATTAAGAGACAATATGACGGCGACCGTTTTCACGCTATTTATCTAAAAACTAAGGCGGGAGTCAAGCCATATATCACATCTAATCTCGCTAGGCATTTTGATACACATTGCGTGGCAAATATGGATTATGATTTTCTAAATCTGAGAAAAATATTTTCTTATCTTGAGAAAATCGTCAATGCAGGTGATTTTATTTATCTGGCTAATGCGAATGACTTAACAGTTCAATATATTTTATCTCGTTTTAATAACGAATTGTACATCAGTACTTTCGATGATGGTATCTTGAATATAAATACCATAGTCGATGTTAATTATAAAAATAAAGAAAAGAAGAAACTAAAATATCTAATAAGTCGAGTTCTGTTCAAAAATACGTTCAGCATTAAGAAAATAATAGAGCGTAGCACACAACATTTTACGATCCTTGATAAGAACAGGACCTTGAACGTCAAAGGGAAAGTCATAAAACTGGACATTTTTGAGCATCGTATTATTGACAGCAATCATGCTGCTAATAAAGTAATGAATGTTTTTGTTGGTTCGAGATTCAAAGATATCTTAGCGGTTAAGAATAACCAGAATCTTTCATTGTTGACTGAGCGTTTGTATTCGTTAAATAAGAAATTTAATAATCTTGTTTATTTACGACACCCACGAGAAATGGCAGATGAAAAATTTCTCATGCAAGAAGTATATCCGGACTCAATATCGGAAGACTATATTTACAACCTTGCTGCTCAGGGCTTCACTGTAAATGTGGTTGGTTTTGCTAGCACTTGTCAGCTCAATGTTATGAATTTGCCTAACGTTAATATTATTTTACTCAAAACTGACCTTATCCGAGGTGATATTCTCGATTCTTTTTCATTATTTGATAAGCATGATTCTGTGTCGATATATAACTTGGATGCGCGAGAATAATATATTGCTATCACTATGATAAAAAGTCTCCGTCAGGATACTTTTTATCATGAAATATGAGGGAGTTGGCCGATGACCCCAAATACTTCGCCGCCCGATAGATTTTTTAAATCAGCATGTTCCGCACAACACACCACCTGATTCTTCCCATACCCCCCAATCAACCCTGGATCGGTCGGCCCATACAGCGTCACATTTGGCCGATCCAGCGCCGCGGTCAAATGGCTTAACCCAGTATCTACCGAGATGACAAAGGTTGCCCCAGCCAGCACGTGTGCTACTTGTTCAAGGCTCAGACGTGGCAACACTTCCACATAATCAAACCCTTCAGCCAGCCGCTTAGCTCTGGCTTCTTCATGAGGTGCTCCCCAGGGCAGCTTGATGCGTAGGCCACTCTCCGCTAGCAGACCGATCAGTTCGCGCCAGTGTTGTTCCGGCCAGTGCTTATTATCACGCGTTGTGGCGTGCAGGAAGACACCGTAGGGCTGTTGGGGCGCTGTCGCATCACGCAGGAAATGCTGCGCAATAGCATAATCCCCCTGCGTTTCCGGTTTTGCATACCCTAGGCTTTTCGCAAACAGCTCACGCGTGCGCTCGACGGCGTGCTGTTGTTTGCCGATGTGGTGCCGACGATTGTAAAACAGACTCGCCAGCGGTTCACGCGCGGTACTCCAGTCCATTCCATGCTTCACGCCATGGGCGAGCCGGGTGACCAGTGCGGCGCTTTTTACCAGCCCTTGAGCATCAATGATCGCATCATAGGTGATGGCCTGAACCGCCGCTTTAAAGGCTTTACGCTCGGCTTTGATAGGTGCAGAAAACCACGCTTTACGCCAGCGGCGAATCGCCACTGGTATCACGCGATCGACGGCTTCGTGCCAGGAAGGGATCTGAGCAAAGCCCTCTTCCACAACCCAATCAAAGCGGATGCCCGGAATGGCGCGCATGGCATCGGTTAACGCAGGCAGCGTGTGCAGCACGTCACCCATGGAGGATGTTTTAACGATCAGAACCCGCATGCGTCAGGCTTCCTCGCTCGATAGCAGAGCATTAAGCTCTTCCAGCACGCGGGCCGGGGTAATATCGATAAGGCTCTGGTGATAGCCCTGAGCGGCATCACCTTTGCGTACCTTGTGATAACCGGTGATAAGACGAATCACGCGTGCTTTATTAGAGAGCGGTGGCGTAAAGTCAGGACTGCTTGGGCCATAGAGCGCGACCAGCGGGCGGTTAAGCGCGGCGGCAACGTGCATCAGGCCGGAATCGTTGGTGACGATAGCCTTGCAGGCGGCAATCAGAATGACGGCCTGCTCCAGCTGGGTTTCCCCGGCCAGATTACGGCACCAGCCTTTTTGTTCGTCACTCAGTGACGCGATGATCTCGTTGCCAGCTTCGTTATCTTTTGCTGAGCCGAAGAGGACAATCTGGTTGCCTTCATCAATAAGCTGTTTTGCCAGCGTCGCATAGTGATAGTGTGGCCAGCGTTTTGCTGGGCCAAACTCAGCACCGGGGCAAAAGCCGATCATCGGACGTTCGCTGGACAGTGAGAACGCGTTACAGGCCAGGGATTTCTCACCGTCGTTGACCTGCAGCTGCGGCCACAACAGCGGTTGCGGCAGATCTTTGGCGCAGCGCATCACGCCTTTGTCATAAGCCAGCGCGACGTAGCGCTCGACCATCAGCGGCCAGGCGTCTTTATCCAGCACCCGCGCGTCGTTTAACAGGCCGTAGCGCATTTCTCCGCGCCAACCGGTACGCAGCGGGATACCCGCAAAGAATGGCACCAGCGCCGATTTAAACGAGTTAGGCAGGACGTACGCACGATCGTAGCGCTTTTCACGCAGGCTATGACCGAGCTTGCGTCGTTCGCCAATTTCCAGCGCGCCGTGCCCTAAAGGCATGGCGATCGCGTCATTGACTTCCGGCATCCGCGATAACAGCGGACGGCACCACGCGGGTGCCATCACGTCGATTATCGCCTGGGGATAGCGCGCCTTGAGCGTGCGATAGAGACTTTGCGACATCATCATGTCGCCCACCCATGACGGGCCGACCACCAGTATTTTCATGCTAACTTCTTACGCGTCGCGGTTCAGCCAGGCCATATATTCCGTTACGCCTTCGGCGACGGTCTTGAACGGCTTATCGTAGCCTGCAGCGCGCAGGTTGGTCAGATCGGCCTGAGTGAACGCCTGATAGCGACCTTTCAGCTTATCCGGGAATGGAATGTATTCGATGCTGCCTTTTTTGTGGTACGCCAGGGTGGCATCTGCGACAGCCTGGAAGGATTCCGCACGGCCAGTGCCGAGGTTAAAGATGCCGGATTTGCCGTTTTCCCAGAACCACAGATTGACGGCTGCAACGTCGCCAACGTAGACGAAGTCACGCTTGAAGCCATCGCTGCCTTCGAACAGTTTCGGGCTCTCGCCATTGTTCAACTGGGTGTTCAGGTGGAATGCCACGCTCGCCATGCTGCCTTTGTGACCTTCACGCGGGCCGTAGACGTTGAAGTAGCGGAAGCCGACGATTGGCGAGTCCACTTCCGGCATGATGCGGCGTACATATTCGTCGAACAGGAATTTAGAGTAGCCGTACACGTTCAGCGGCTTTTCAAATTCACGGGACTCGATGAAGTCGCTGGTGCGGCCGCCATAGGTGGCAGCGGAAGAGGCGTACAGGAACGGAATTTCACGTTCCAGGCAGTAGTGCAGCAGCTCTTTGGAGTACTGATAGTTGTTATCCATCACGTACTTACCGTCCCACTCGGTAGTGGAGGAGCAAGCGCCTTCATGGAAGACCGCTTCGATTTCACCGAACTCTTCGCCGGCCATCACCTGGATCAGAAAGTCTTCTTTATCCATATAGTCAGTGATGTCCAGGTCGACCAGGTTTACAAACTTGGTGCCATCTTTCAGGTTATCCACCACCAGAATGTCAGTGATGCCTTTGTCATTGAGCGCTTTCACGATGTTGCTGCCAATGAAGCCAGCGCCGCCGGTAACGATAATCATAACTGTAACCTTTGAAATGAATAGGCCCTGGACAATCCCGGGCACGAATACCCTTTATCATATCATCACATTGCTAAGCCTTCAGCTTTTCGCCGTGCCGTGAACATCAGGCCACGTGATTTATGCTGCAAATAATTCATTCAGACATGCATCATCTCGTATCAGCGTATAGCTTTGGGTAATATGTGCCAAATTTTACCGGATCTGGAGAGTTGCAATGCGTGGTGATTTCTACAAACAGTTAACGAACGACCTGGACACTGCTCGTGCGGAAGGGTTGTTTAAAGAAGAACGTATTATCACCTCCGCTCAGCAGGCGGATATCACCGTGGGCGATGGCAGCCACGTTATCAACTTTTGCGCCAACAACTACCTTGGCCTGGCGAACCATCCTGAACTGATTAACGCCGCGAAAGCGGGCATGGACAGCCACGGTTTCGGTATGGCTTCCGTTCGTTTTATCTGCGGGACTCAGGATAGCCATAAGGCGCTGGAGCAGAAGCTGGCCAGTTTCCTCGGTATGGAAGATGCGATTCTGTACTCCTCTTGCTTCGATGCCAACGGCGGCCTGTTTGAGACGCTGCTGGGTGCAGAAGATGCCATTATCTCCGATGCCCTGAACCACGCGTCTATCATCGACGGCGTGCGTCTGTGTAAAGCGAAGCGCTTCCGCTACGCCAATAACGATATGGCTGAACTGGAAGAGCGCCTGAAAGAGGCTCGTGCAGCCGGTGCGCGTCATGTGTTAATCGCGACCGACGGCGTGTTCTCCATGGATGGCGTGATTGCCAACCTGAAAGGGGTGTGCGACCTGGCGGATAAATACGATGCGCTGGTGATGGTCGATGATTCCCACGCCGTCGGTTTTGTCGGTGAAAATGGCCGTGGCTCCCATGAATACTGCGACGTGATGGGCCGCGTCGACATCATCACCGGTACGCTGGGTAAAGCGCTCGGCGGTGCGTCCGGTGGCTATACCGCTGCCCGCAAAGAGGTAGTGGAGTGGCTGCGTCAGCGTTCTCGTCCTTATCTGTTCTCCAACTCTCTGGCACCAGCCATTGTCGCGGCGTCTATCAAAGTGCTGGAGATGGTTGAGTCTGGCGCTGAACTGCGCGATCGCCTGTGGGCTAACGCGCGTCTGTTCCGCGAAAAAATGACCGCGGCAGGTTTCACCCTGGCAGGTGCCGATCACGCGATTATCCCGGTGATGCTGGGTGATGCCGTGATTGCGCAGAACTTTGCCCGTGAACTGCAAAAAGAAGGGATCTACGTAACCGGCTTCTTCTTCCCGGTCGTACCGAAAGGCCAGGCGCGTATTCGTACCCAGATGTCGGCGGCGCATACGACGGAACAAATTGAACGTGCGGTGGAAGCCTTTACCCGCATCGGTAAACAACTGGGCGTGATTGCCTAAGGGTGTGAGATGAAAGCGTTATCCAAACTGAAAGCGGAAGAAGGGATCTGGATGACCGATGTTCCTGAACCGGAACTCGGCCATAACGACCTGCTGATTAAAATTCGCAAAACCGCCATCTGCGGCACCGATGTGCATATCTACAACTGGGATGAATGGTCGCAGAAGACGATTCCCGTTCCGATGGTTGTGGGCCACGAGTACGTCGGTGAAGTGGTGGGTATTGGCCAGGAAGTGCGTGGCTTTAAGGTCGGCGACCGCGTCTCCGGCGAAGGCCATATCACCTGCGGCCACTGTCGTAACTGCCGTGCCGGTCGTACGCACCTGTGCCGTAACACCATCGGTGTGGGCGTGAATCGCCCGGGCTGCTTTGCGGAGTATCTGGTGATCCCGGCGTTTAACGCCTTCAAAATCCCGGACAACATCTCTGACGATCTGGCCTCTATCTTCGACCCATTCGGTAATGCGGTGCACACGGCGCTCTCTTTCGACCTGGTGGGCGAAGATGTGCTGGTCTCCGGTGCAGGCCCAATCGGCGTGATGGCGGCGGCCGTGGCAAAACACGTGGGTGCGCGTAACGTGGTGATCACCGACGTTAATGAATACCGTCTGGAGCTGGCGCGCAAAATGGGCGTTACCCGTGCGGTTAACGTCTCCAAAGAGAATCTGAACGACGTGATGGCTGAACTGGGCATGACCGAAGGCTTCGATGTGGGCCTGGAGATGTCCGGCGCACCGCCAGCGTTCCGCTCTATGCTCGATACCATGAACCACGGCGGGCGTATCGCGATGCTGGGTATTCCACCATCAGATATGTCCATCGACTGGACCAAAGTTATCTTTAAGGGGCTGTTTATTAAAGGTATCTACGGTCGTGAAATGTTTGAAACCTGGTACAAAATGGCGGCGTTACTCCAGTCTGGTCTGGACCTGTCTCCGATCATTACCCACCGTTTCGGTATTGACGATTTCCAGAAGGGCTTTGACGCTATGCGTTCAGGTCAGTCGGGTAAAGTTGTGCTGAGCTGGGATTAATCATAAAAGGCCTGGATAGCTCTCCAGGCCTTTTATTTTCGGCTCATTCTCTAGTAGGCTATCGCCAGTTTCATTTTAAAGCGAAGGGCGAGCATGGCCAGCCAAACAATTGATGTTAGCGTTATTATTCCGGTTTATAACGGTGAAAAGAGTATCCAGCAAATTGTTGATGCTGTTTTAGCTGAACACAGGGTTTCGTTGGAACTCATCGTCATTGATGATGGCTCTACGGATAATACGCAAAGCATCCTCTCTTCAATAAACGACGATCGTCTGAAAGTTATCTCCCAGCAAAATAGTGGCGTATATGTTGCTCGTAATGCTGGATTAGCGGCCCATCAGGGAAAATGGTTGATTCTCCTGGATGCGGATGACGAAATTCATCCGGATATGATTTATTCCCGCCATAAGTTAGCGGAAGACAATCGCTGCGATGTCCTGATTTCGAACGGGATGTTTACTCGAGAGCGCCATCAGCACCATGGTCATCATGTTCATTCTCGGCAGGTCTATAATCAGCCTCAGCCCGGTTTTAAGTGGATTAATCATGCGGTTAAGGTTAAGGAGTGGCCGCACTACATCTGGCTACAAATCGTCAGCTCTGAGTATATCAAGAGGCACAATATTGATTTCCATATTGGCAGCAGCCATAAGGACATTTTGTGGACGACAGAACTTGCCCTTGCCAATGGCATTTTTTATGTTTCAGAAATGCCTGACTATTACTATATAAAAAATACCGAGTCTATTACTAACCATACGCGTTACTATGATCCGCGCGCCTATAGCTATATTGATATCATCAGCAAGCTGATTGTCTACGCAAAACGCCCTGAATATGCGGATGTTCGTCGCTCATTACTGGTTCATGCGTTAAAAGAGAGCGGGCATTTCCTCGGCTTATATCGCCGTAAAATTAAAGATAAAGTGGCCGTGCGGCAGAAATTCAATGAAGTGATAAGCTTGGCTGACCTGGCAAAAGGAATAACCGATATTCACAGTGCGTGGTTCTTCTTCAAACTGTGGCTGAAAATGCGAGGTTAATTGCCGGGCAGCCCGCTCATCAGGATACCCGGTATCGTTCTATGCTCCGTTGTTCCACCCCTGCCACTGCAGCTGCATATACTGCACCAGCGTGCTGTGGGTGATGCTCTCGCTTAATACGTTGAAGAAACGGCTGGCGTACACCGGCTCCAGCGGTTTTTTCGGCTTGCAGAGCGTCACGCCGCGGAACGGATTGCGCGGTGCGGTGGGCAGGCTTTGAGGCGGCAGGCTATTGTTTGGCCTTGAGGTATCAACCTGCGGCTCGTTGAGCAGGCTGCTTGGACGCACCAGAGTAATATCCGACGGCAGATTGTAGACCATCTGTTGTAGAACGCGGACGGTGGTTGGGTGCGGGTGACCAATCGCGATGGCCGACCCGTTGCGACGCGCTAAATCGATAGCCCGATTAAACTGCACGCGGATATCCGCTTCGTTTTGCGTATCGTCCAGGAAGATTCGACGTTTAATCACCTTCACGCCGGTACCGTTCGCGGCGCGCATGGCCTGGCTGTTGCCGATGGTCATGCTGTCGAGGAAATAGAGGTTATAGCGACTGAGCGCCTGCATCACCTTTTGCATCCCAAACAGGCTTGAGGTCATTGCGCTGCCCATATGGTTGTTCAGCCCGACGGCGTACGGCACTTTATCCACGGCTTCACGAATAATGCGCTCGATCTCATCGCTGCTCATATCCGGGCGAAGCGTGTCTTTCTCCAGCGGCTGCTTGCTGAGCGGCGCCATCGGCAAGTGAATCAGTACCTCATGCCCGCTGTTGTGGGCTTTGGTGGCCATTTCACGTGCGTGAGGAGCGTTGGGTAACACGGCGACGGAAATGGTGGATGGCATCGCCAGTACCTGATTTTCCGTCTGCGGACGATAACCAAAGTCATCGATAACGATGGATAATTTACCGGCGTAACTCGGTGCGGCTAATGCCAGCGCACCGAGCAGAACTACCCTGCGAAATTGAAGCAAAACTTATCTTCCCAACCACGGCAGTGGATTGACCGCCTGACCCTGACGGCGAATTTCGAAATAGAGTGACGGTCTGCCCTGACCACCACTGTTGCCCACCAGAGCGATAGGCTGACCGGCGCGCACCTGTGTGCCTACGCTAACCAGCGCGCTTTGGTTATAACCGTACAGGCTCATATCGCCTTTACCGTGCTCAACCACCACCACAAGACCGTAGCCCTGGAGCCAGTCGGCAAGAATGACGCGCCCATCGGCGATGGCCTTCACCTCAGTGCCTTCCGATGCGCTGATAACCATCCCCTTCCAACGTAGTTCACCTTGCAGCTGTTCGCCATAACGGTGCAGCGTTGTCCCGCGAACCGGCCAATAGGCTTGGCCACGTGGCGCGCCCAGGCCGCCGGTGCGGGCCATCAGCGAGCGTTCACTTTCGGAAGGTTTGTAGGTCGTGCCTTTACGGGTGGCTTCCTGCTGGCGGCCGCGTACGGCTTCAGCTTCACGCGCTTCACGTTCGGCACGGGCTTTGGCGGCAGCTTCCGCGCGGGCAATGCTGCTACGCAGACGGGATTCGTTTGCGCGCATTTCACCGAGCTGCTGCTGACCCGCCTGGATGGAGGATTCGAGCCCAGAGAGGGTTTTCTGACGCTCATTACGCGCCGCTTCGAGTTTGGCCTGCTGAGCCTTCTGCTCATACAGCAGCGTTTGCTGCTCGCTCTGCTTCTCTTCCAGCTCGGTTTTTTGCGCCGCGACTTCTTCACGCGTCTGCTTAAGCTCGGCGATAGTCTCCTGGCGCGCCTGGTTCAGATAGCCAAAGTAGGCCTGAAGGCGCTGCCCGCGTTGACTCTCTTCACCGCTGAGAATCAACTGAATGCCTGAATGCTCACCCTGGCGGAACGCAGCATCAAGCTGCGCGGCCAGATTACGCTCCTGCGCGGCACGCTGTTTTTCCAGCTTAGCGATGGAGGCGTTCATATTGGCAATTTGCGTGTTGAGCTGAGCCAGCGAATTTTGCGTATCACGTAGCTGACGCGCGGCGGCGGCGATGGCCTGTTCCTGCGCTTTTAGCTGGGCGAGAAGGGTGGAGCGTTGTTGTTGCTGTTGGCGTACCGCACGCTCTTTCGCGGCGATATCGGCCTGAATAGACTGGAGCTGTGAGCGATCGTCCGCATGGGCGGGCGCGGCGCACAGCAATACGCCAGCGCTGAGCGCGCTGGCGTAGAACGTGGACCGAAGCGTCGCTTCGGCCCATTTAATGGAATAAATCGCCTTTCCCCTCATGGGGAGGGATTATTCCACGATGAACAGCGGCTTACCAGTCATCTGTTGCGGGATTTCCATCCCCATCAGCGTCAGCATGGTTGGCGCGATATCGGAAAGCTTGCCGCCTTCCACCGCTTTCACGGCTTTATCACCAACGTAGATCAGCGGAACTGGCAGGCTGGTGTGTGCGGTATGCGCCTGGCCGGTAGCCGGGTCACGCATCTGTTCAGCGTTGCCGTGGTCAGCGGTAACCAGCAGCTGGCCGCCCACTTTCTCGACGGCGCGAGTGACTTCATCCAGGCAATGATCCAGCGCTTCAACCGCTTTCACCGCCGCTTCCATCACGCCGGTATGACCAACCATATCGCCGTTCGGGTAGTTACAGATGATGGTGTCGTACTTACCGCTTTCGATAGCCGCAACCAGCTTCTCGGTCAGCTCAGCGGAGCTCATTTCCGGCTGCAGGTCGTAGGTCGCCACTTTCGGGGAGTTGATCAGAATGCGATCTTCGCCTTTGAACGGGTCTTCTACGCCGCCGTTGAAGAAGAAGGTAACGTGCGCATATTTCTCGGTTTCGGAGATGCGCAGCTGGGTTTTCTCATGCTTCGCCATCCACTCGCCGAAGGTGTTTTCCAGTGAGGCTGGTGGATAAGCGCAAGGTGCTTTGATGTCTGCTGCGTATTCCGTCAGCATGATGAAATCGCCCAGCTTCACTTCTTTGCGACGTTTGAAGCCATCGAAGTCAGCGTTAACGAATGCACGGGTGATTTCGCGCGCGCGGTCAGCACGGAAGTTCATGAAAATCAGCGCATCGCCATCTTCCATCGCGGCATCGGCCTGGCCGGCTGCGCGGATAACGGTCGCTTTCACGAATTCGTCGTTTTCATCGCGAGCGTAAGCAGCTTCCAGCGCGGCAACCGCGGTGTCAGCCTGGAATTCGCCTTTGGCTTCAACCAGCAGGTTGTAGGCTTGTTCAACGCGATCCCAACGGTTGTCACGGTCCATCGCATAGTAACGGCCGATGATGGAGGCTACACGACCTTTGCCCAGCGCGGCAAATTTCTCTTCAAACTTCTGCAGAGAGCCGTTAGCGCTGCGCGGCGGGGTGTCGCGACCGTCGAGGAAGGCGTGCAGGTAGATTTTTTCTGCGCCACGTTCAGCGGCCAGTTCGACCATTGCCATAATGTGGTCTTCATGGCTGTGTACGCCACCGGCGGACAGCAGGCCCATGATGTGTACCGCTTTACCCGCAGCAACCGCTTTATCTACCGCGCCGGACAGTACCGGGTTAGCGAAGAAAGTGCGCTCTTTAATTTCAACGTCAAGACGGGTCAGGTCCTGATACACGATGCGGCCTGCGCCCAGGTTCACGTGACCGACTTCAGAGTTACCCATCTGACCGTCTGGCAGACCGACTTCCAGGCCAGAAGCGTGGATCAGGGTATGTGGACGTTTTGCCCACAGCGCGTCCATAACCGGAGTTTTAGCGCTGTAAATAGCGTTATCCTGATGCTCTTCGCGGTAGCCGTAGCCATCCAGAATCACCAGTACCATAGGTTTTTTAGTAACCGACATTGCGACAACCTCATGCTCTAAAGACAGAAAATTTGCGTAATTTTACTACAGCTGAATCGATAAAATAACAACGAGAGATCAAAGAAAGCGGGGAGATGCGCGCTGAAAAACGCACAATTCCTCCCTTTTTTCCGTAGCACTCCGCAGAAAACGCATTACATCGCGCGCGCTGGCTGTATTTGCGCCACGCCGCAGGTATACTCCATCCCTGGTTTTTAAACATTACACGTCGGGAGCTGTTACCCCCCATGCAAGAGATTATGCAATTTGTTGGTCGTCACCCTGTCCTGAGCATCGCGTGGATCGCGCTGCTGGCGGCCGTACTGGTCACCACCTTTAAGGGGCTGATGTCTAAAGTTAAGGTCATCAACCGTGGTGAAGCGACCCGTCTGATTAACAAAGAAGACGCGGTGGTGGTTGACCTGCGTCAGCGTGACGATTTCCGTAAAGGCCACATCGCGGGTTCTGTAAACCTGCTGCCAGCTGAAATCAAAGCCAACAACGTGGGCGAGCTGGAAAAACATAAAGACAAGCCGGTTATCGTTGCCGATGGTTCCGGCATGCAGGCGACGGAATCTGCGAGCGCGCTGCTGAAAGCCGGCTTTGAAAAAGTCTTCGTACTGAAAGAAGGTATCGCAGGCTGGAGCGGTGAAAATCTGCCTCTGGTTCGCGGCAAATAATTCCGGCTCATTCATCGGGTAAAGTCAGGAGAGCTGTCATGGCTAAGATTGAGATCTATACCAAAGCGACATGTCCTTATTGCCATCGTGCGAAGGCGCTGCTGTCTGAAAAAGGCATTGCCTTCCAGGAACTGCCAATCGATGGTAATGCCGAAAAGCGCGAAGAGATGATTCAGCGCAGCGGCCGCACCACGGTTCCGCAGATTTTTATTGATGCACAGCACATTGGCGGCTGTGACGACTTGTACGCGCTTGATGCGCGTGGTGGACTCGATCCCCTGCTGCGCTAATGCTTTGCGAAGCGTTCACGCCTGACCTGAGCGGGCGTGAGGCATACCGCTTTTTTTAAGGACAACACGAAAGGGTTTTTACACATGTCAGAACAAAACAACGCAGAAATGGCTTTCCAGATTCAGCGCATCTACACCAAAGATGTCTCTTTTGAAGCACCAAATGCACCACACGTTTTCCAGAAAGATTGGCAGCCAGAGGTTAAACTTGATCTTGATACCGCTTCCAACCAGCTGGCTGAAGGCGTGTATGAAGTGGTGCTGCGTGTCACCGTAACGGCGACCCTTGGCGAAGAAACGGCGTTCCTGTGCGAAACTCAGCAGGCGGGTATCTTCTCCATCGAAGGTATTGAAGGGACTCAGATGGCTCATTGCCTGGGTGCATACTGCCCGAACATCCTGTTCCCGTATGCGCGTGAATGCATCACCAGCCTGGTTTCCCGTGGGACTTTCCCACAGCTGAACCTTGCGCCGGTTAACTTTGATGCGCTGTTCATGAACTATCTGCAACAGCAGGCTGGCGAAGGTGCAGAACAACATCAGGATGCCTGATGAACGCATTTAATGCTTCAATGACTGTGATCGGTGCCGGCTCGTACGGCACCGCTCTTGCCATCACCGTGGCAAGAAACGGCCACCAGGTTGTACTCTGGGGCCACGACCCCAAACATGTCGCGACCTTACAGCACGATCGCTGCAATGCGGCATTCCTTCCCGACGTTTCGTTCCCTGATACCCTCCACCTGGAAAGCGACTTAGCGACCGCGCTGGCTGCCAGCCGCGATATTCTGGTGGTGGTGCCAAGCCACGTATTTGGCGATGTATTGCGCCAGATGAAACCGCTGCTGCGTCCTGACGCGCGCCTGCTCTGGGCGACGAAAGGGCTGGAGGCTGATACTGGCCGCCTGCTGCAGGACGTGGCGCGTGAAGCGCTGGGCGACGAGATACCACTGGCGGTGATTTCCGGCCCGACCTTTGCCAAAGAGTTGGCAGCAGGTATGCCAACGGCGATTTCGCTGGCGGCCACGGACCCGGTCTTTGCCGACGATTTGCAGCAATTGCTGCATTGCGGCAAGAGCTTCCGCGTCTACAGCAACCCGGATTTCATTGGCGTCCAACTGGGCGGCGCGGTGAAAAACGTGATTGCGATTGGCGCGGGTATCTCCGACGGTATCGGCTTTGGCGCGAATGCACGTACGGCGCTGATTACCCGTGGGTTGACCGAAATGTCGCGCCTCGGCGTGGCGCTGGGGGCTGACCCGGTGACCTTTATGGGCATGGCGGGGCTCGGTGACTTAGTGCTGACCTGTACCGACAACCAGTCGCGCAACCGTCGTTTCGGCATGGCGCTGGGGAAAGGCGCACAGGTTCAGGAAGCGCAGGACAGTATTGGCCAGGTGGTCGAAGGTTACCGTAATACCAAAGAAGTCCGCGAGTTGGCGCACCGCACAGGTGTCGAAATGCCAATAACCGAGGAAATTTATCAGGTATTATATTGCGGAAAAAACGCGCGCGAGGCAGCATTGACCTTATTAGGTCGTGCACGCAAGGATGAGCATAGCGGCAGCTAAAAACGCAGGAAACCTTTGTCATCCCGACGATCCGGCAAGCGCAGACTTGCCGATCGTTCCAATATGTCTGGAGTAAGCAATGTCGTGTGAAGAACTGGAAATTGTCTGGAACAATATTAAAGCGGAAGCCAGGGCTCTGGCGGACTGTGAGCCTATGCTCGCCAGTTTTTATCACGCGACGTTACTCAAGCACGAAAACCTCGGCAGCGCCTTAAGCTACATGCTCGCCAATAAGCTGGCTTCGCCGATTATGCCCGCTATCGCTATTCGCGAAGTGGTGGAAGAGGCCTACGCCGCAGACCCGGAAATGATCGCCGCCGCCGCCTGTGACATTCAGGCCGTGCGCACCCGTGACCCGGCGGTCGACAAATATTCTACGCCGCTGCTGTACCTGAAAGGCTTCCACGCCTTACAGGCCTACCGTATCGGCCACTGGCTGTGGGCGCAGGGGCGACGCGCGCTGGCCATTTTCCTGCAAAATCAGGTTTCGGTGTCGTTCCAGGTGGACATTCACCCCGCGGCGAAGATTGGCCGTGGCATCATGCTCGACCACGCGACCGGTATTGTGGTGGGCGAAACGGCGGTTATTGAAAACGACGTCTCTATCCTGCAGTCCGTGACCCTCGGCGGGACCGGTAAAACCAGCGGCGACCGTCACCCGAAAATTCGTGAAGGCGTGATGATTGGGGCTGGGGCGAAGATCCTCGGCAATATTGAAGTGGGTCGCGGTGCGAAGATTGGCGCGGGCTCGGTGGTGCTTCAGCCGGTGCCGCCACACACCACCGCTGCGGGCGTACCGGCGCGTATCGTCGGCAAGCCGGAGTCGGATAAACCGGCGATGGATATGGACCAGCACTTCAACGGTATTAACCACGGCTTTGAGTACGGCGACGGAATTTAACGTTGCTGTTTTCCCGGCGTCGCTTCGCTCGGCCGGGCTACCTTCAAATGTAGCCCGGGCAAGGTGCTAGCTGCGCAATACCGCGCCCGGATACCCCAGCTGGCGCCACGCCTCATACACCACCACCGACACCGCGTTCGACAGATTCATGCTGCGGCTGTCCGGCATCATTGGAATCCGAATTTTTTGTTCCGGCGGCAGCGCGTCCAGAATGGTCGCCGGTAGCCCGCGCGTTTCTGGGCCAAACATCAGATAGTCACCGTCCTGATAGCTTACCGCGCTGTGTGCGGGCGTACCTTTGGTGGTCAGGGCAAACAGACGCTGCGGGTTTTCGCTCTCAACAAAGGCGGCGTAATTGGCATAGCGTGTCACGGCGGTGAACTCGTGGTAGTCCAGCCCAGCGCGGCGTAAGCGCTTGTCGTCCCAGGCAAAACCCATCGGTTCGATGATATGCAGACGAAAGCCGGTGTTGGCGCACAGACGGATGATGTTCCCGGTATTGGGTGGGATTTCAGGTTCGAATAAAACGATGTTAAGCATGCTGCCCCCTTGGATTGCGGGGCAGGATAGCAGAATTTAGGGAAACCCTCACTCGAACAGCGTACGCCGTTTCGTCCCCTCGCCCCTACTAGGGTGAGGGGGAAAAACCGCACGGACCTACGCCGCGCTCCCTTGCTTAATCATCTGAAACGCCTGCGCCACTTCTCCACTCTGCACCAGCGAATCACGGCTAATCTCTTTAATCGATTTCGCTCCGGTCAGCGTCATCGCCACCTTCATCTCTTTCTCAACCAGATTCAGCAGATTAGCCACGCCCGCCTGGCCGTGTGTCGCCAGCGCATACAGATACGCGCGGCCTAACAGCACGCTATCCGCACCCAGCGCAATCATGCGCACCACGTCCAGGCCGTTACGGATACCGCTGTCGGCCAGGATCGTAATATCGCCTTTCACCGCATCGGCAATCGCCGGCAGCGCGCGGGCGGAGGAGAGCACGCCGTCGAGCTGGCGGCCGCCGTGGTTGGAGACGACGATCCCGTCGGCGCCGAAGCGCACCGCGTCGCGGGCATCTTCCGGGTCGAGGATCCCTTTGATCACCATCGGGCCATCCCAGAATTCGCGGATCCACTCCAGGTCTTTCCACGAGATGGACGGATCGAAATTATTCGCCAGCCAGCCAATGTAATCTTCCAGCCCGGTTGGCTTGCCGAGGTAGGTGGAGATATTGCCCAGGTCGTGTGGGCGACCGTTCAGGCCTACGTCCCACGCCCACTGTGGATGGGTGGCGGCCTGCCAGTAGCGGCGCATGGCGGCATTCGGGCCGCTCATGCCGGAGTGGGCGTCGCGATAGCGCGCGCCTGGGGTTGGCATATCAACGGTAAAGACCAGCGTTGAGCAGCCCGCCGCTTTGGCGCGCTCCAGCGCGTTGCGCATAAAGCCGCGATCGCGCAGCACGTACAGCTGGAACCACATCGGGCGCTTGATGGTTGGCGCCACTTCTTCAATTGGGCAGACTGAAACGGTGGAGAGCGTAAACGGAATACCTTTGGCATCGGCGGCGGCGGCGGCCTGCACCTCACCGCGACGGGCGTACATACCACATAAGCCAACCGGTGCCAGGGCGACTGGCATAGAAAGCTGCTCTTTGAACAGCGTGGTTTCGAGGCTCAGGTCGGACATATTTCTCAGGATACGCTGGCGCAGCGCCACATCTGACAGGTCTTCCACGTTGCGGCGCAGGGTGTGTTCCGCATACGCGCCACCGTCAATATAGTGGAACAAGAACGGTGGCAGGATGCGCTGGGCGGCGGCGCGGTAGTCACTCGCGGCGGAAATAATCATGCTTTTTTCTCCCTGGAAAGTTCAGTGTGGTCGTCGGGCAGGCGGGTGATCCGTGCCTGGCGGGCCAGGTCTTCATCAAAACGTTTAATGGTGGTGTGGACAAAGCCGAGGTGCGCCATCATTGCCTGACGGGCGCCTTCGGCATCGCCAGCGGTAATGGCGTTCAGTACGGCCAGATGCTGCTCGGTCAGCTTCGCAAAGACCGGCGGCACCAGATACATGCGCTCGCGGCTCTGAATGACCGAGGACTGCAGGAGGTCGAAAAAGCCGCGCATGGTTTGCAGCAGCACCACGTTATGGGATGCCTCAGCGATGGCCAGATGGAAACGCACGTCGGCCTGCGAGGCGAGATCCGGGTCGTCGCTCTGGGTGGCTTCAAAGCAGAGGCGGATTTTCTCTTTGTCGGCATCGGTCGCGCGCATCGCGGCGTACCATGCGGTGCTGGCTTCGATGGCGTGGCGGGCTTCAAGGATATCGAAACTGTAGTCCGGGTCGTCGGCCAGCAGGGTTTTCAGCGGTTGCACAATATTCTGTTCAGACCACCCCTCATGCTGCCAGCGTACGAAGGTGCCGCCGCCGCGACGGCTGAGCAGTAGTCCTTCGCTCACCAGCTTCGCCAGCGCTTCGCGCAGAGAGTTGCGCGAGACGCCAAGCTGGGCTGCCAGCTTTCTTTCGGCGGGCAATCGCATGCCCGCCTCCAGCTGCTGTTCTTCAATCAGTGCCCGCACGCGGCAGGCGACATCGTCTGACAGACGTTTGGGCAGTATTATCACGGAATCATCCAGGTTAAGACGTAAGCCTGCAGCGTGGTAATCACGCCCACCATACAGGTGAAGATCAGGCTGTGTTTCACGGTAAAGCGGAACAGGTCAGCCTCTTTGCCCACCAGGCCAACCGCCGCACAGGCAATGGCGATGGACTGCGGTGAAATCATCTTCCCGGTCACGCCGCCGGTAGTGTTGGCGGCAACCAGCAGCACGTCCGACACGCCAATCTGTTGCGCGGCGGTCGCCTGAAGCGCGGCGAACAGGGCGTTGGAAGAGGTGTCTGAACCGGTCAGGAACACGCCAAGCCAACCCAGGAACGGTGAGAAGAAGGTAAAGGCGTGGCCGGTATGCGCCAGCGCGAGTGCCAGCGTCGACGACAGGCCGGAGTAGTTCGAGATAAAGGCGAACGCCAGCACCATGCCGATGGAGTAAATCGGTAACGCCAACTCTTTCAGCGTGGAGCCGAAGGTGCTGATGGCGTCTTTTGGCTTCATGCGCAGCCAGACGATGGAGAGCAGGGCGGCAAACAGAATCGCGGTGCCGGTTGCCGACAACCAGTCGAACTTATACACCGCTGCATAGGCCGTGGCCTGATTTACCACCGGTGGCATACGCGCAACCAGCTTGTCGAGGTACGGTACCGAAATGTTAATCACCAGGTCATACAGCGCGCCGCCCGGTGCGAACAGTGCTTTAAACGGTGGAATACTCCACAGCGTTACGGTGGCGGTCAGGAACAGGAACGGCGACCAGGCGCGAACCACTTGTCCTGCGGTGTAGTGGGTGCGCGACAGGTTCATATCGACCTGCGAAGCGCCCATATCGCCAAAGCGGAAAATACGTACCGGCTGCCAGCGCTTGAGGAACAGCGTCAGACAGACCAGAGAAACCAGTGAAGAGATGATGTCCGGCAGTTCCGGCCCCAGGAAGTTGGAGCTGAGGTACTGAGCGATAGCAAACGAACCGCCCGCGACCATCACGGCAGGCCAGGTCTCTTTGACGCCGCGCCAGCCGTCCATAATCGCCATAATCCAGAACAGCACGATAATGGTCAGGAACGGCAGCTGGCGGCCAACCATCTGGCCAATGTGGAAGCTATCGAGCCCGGTAACCTGACCGGCAACCAGAATCGGGATCCCCATCGCACCGAACGCCACTGGCGCGGTGTTGACGATAAGGCACAGGCCTGCGGCATACAGCGGATTAAAGCCAAGACCAACCAGCAGCGCGGCGGTAATCGCCACCGGCGCACCAAAGCCCGCCGCCCCTTCGAGGAATGCCCCGAAGGAGAAGCCAACAATCAGCATTTGCAGACGCTGGTCCGGGGTAATTGAGAGGATTGACGAACGAATAATGTCAAACTGCCCGGTCTTCACCGAGATTTTGTAGACGAAGACGGCAGCGATAATAATCCAGGCAATCGGCCATAGGCCGTAGAAGAAGCCGTAAACCACCGACGCCAGCGCGCGGTCAACCGGCATCTTGTAGAACAGCAGCGCCACGGCCAGGGCGATAAATACCGTCCAGCTTGCCGCGACATAGCCTTTCAGCTTGAGCTTAATCAGCGCGAAGAAGAAGAACAGGATCGGAAGTGATGCGATCAGACTAGACAGCCAGATATTCCCAGCCGGGTCGTAGTTTTGTTGCCAGAGGCTCATGCAGGTCTCCAGGGGGCCACACGCGCCGGTTGCGGTGAGTCTATGCTCAGCTCTGCTTCACGGTTTGTGTAAAAGTGGCCCTGCCAATATGGTGATGTAGGGGTAATGCCAATGAATGGTTAACTAAATGTTATGTTCTAGCAACGTGTTTGTGATTAGAAATAATGGAATTGTGAACCAATAGCGATTTGGTTGTGAAATTGGTTGGGCCAATTGCGGGAGAGATTTTGGGGGGAGGAAAGACAACCTTCTCCCGGCGGGAGAAGGTTCAGGAGAGGTGACTTAGAACTCGCTCTTCGCGAACCCGGTCATTTCCTGCAGACCCATTTCGCGGCCAAGCGCGCTCATTGGGTGCACAACGACCAGACCACGGACGCTTTTCTTCAGCTTGCCCATGTCGGCCTGTTCTTTTTTGGTAATCGCACGGCTGAATGGCAGTTTGGTCAGCTGCTGTGCTTCTTTACTGAGCTTCTGAGTACGGACTTCACGCAGGCGCGCGATTTCCGTTTCAAGCTTGGTTTTTTCAACTTCAAGCTCGGCGTACTTTTCGGCGCCTTCCACCAGGGACAGCGCTGCCTGCTGGTGGCGAATAGCATCAAGCAGGTCGCTCAGGCGTTTAATTTCGTTTTTTTCGATTTCTTTCATGTTGCCGGTATCTGATAACAAATAGACGTAATAGCCTCTAGTATGCGCGTTGTCGCTCATTTCTGGTAGTTAATTATACAAAATCGAGAAGTTACATCACGTGATAATAAGCATGTAATAGATATATTTGCATGAATTTAAAGGTGATTTTTTAAATGAGTTAGCGCGATCGCTTTTTTGAAAATAAGTGACAAAAATCCGCACATTTTCCTTAACCGGGTTGGCATTGATTATCCATGCTTAAGATAAGGTTAATCGATGAGGAGGATGTGCGATGAGCAATAAAATGGGTGAAAACATTCCGCAGATTATCGATAAAGCGGTCGATTTTATGGCCTCCAGCCAGGCGTTTGTCGAGTACCTGCACAAAAAGCCGCATAACGATCGCGTGCCGGACGATATTCCGGAAGATAAAGCCGAGATGTTCCTTGAGCGTCTGGCCTACTATCGCAACCTGTACCGTCCGGTAGACTCGCAGTACAAATAGCGTCGGTTTGGGCTGTTTCTCAAACGGGTAATGCACTGGGTATTACCCGGGATATGCTTGCTTCTCTCCAGAAATAAAAATTACCCCGCCGGGTGATGGCGAAAATAGCGTTTGAGCATTATTTTCAACATATCGGTCAGTCGTGTCTTCGGCCGCCAAACATCTCAAAAACCCGAATAGCGTGAATCTGGGGCAGGTATGTTTCTAAACTATTTTGCGTTGGGTGTGCTCATCTTCGTCTTTCTGGTGCTGTTTTACGGAATCATCATGATTCATGATATTCCCTATAACATCGCGAAAAAACGCAACCATCCCCATGCCGATGCGATTCATACCGCCGGGTGGGTTAGTCTGTTTACTCTGCACGTGATATGGCCGTTTTTATGGATCTGGGCGACGCTCTACCAGCCCGACCGGGGGTGGGGCATGCAGTCGCATATTCCTGCGCCAGAGCCCCAGTCGCCCGCTGACGATACGCTTGCCCGGCTTACCCAAAGGGTGACGGAGCTTGAGCAAAAGCTGGCGGAAATTCGCCCCTCGGCTGACACGACTGCGGAGCAATAAACATGGATCTGCTGATTGTTTTGACCTACGTCGCGCTCGCGTGGGCGGTATTTAAAATATTCCGTATTCCGGTGAATCAATGGACGCTGGCAACCGCGGCATTAGGCGGTGTCTTTTTAGTTAGCGGACTTATTTTATTAATGAACTATAACCACCCTTATACCTTTACGGCGCAGAAGGCGGTAATTTCCATTCCAATTACGCCGCAGGTCACCGGCGTAGTCAGTGAAGTGACGGATAAAAATAACCAGCTAATTAAAAAAGGCGAGGTGTTATTTAAACTCGACCCGACCCGCTATCAGGCACGGGTTGACCGCCTCCAGGCTGACCTCGTCACCGCCACGCACAATGTTGATACCCTGAAGGGCCAGCTTTCCGAAGCGCAGGCCAATACTACGCGAGTTTCCGCAGAGCGTGACCGCTTGTACAAAGACTACCAGCGCTATCTTAAGGGCAGCCAGGCACGGGTGAACCCTTTCTCTGAAAGCGATATCGATAACGCCCGGCAGAACTATCTCGCCCAGGATGCGATGGTCAAAGGCTCGGTTGCCGAGCAGTCGCAGATTAAGAGCCAACTGGACAGCATGGTCAACGGCGAGCAGTCGCAGATTGTCAGCCTGCGCGCGCAGCTGGCGGAAGCCAAATATAACCTCGACCAGACGGTGGTTCGCGCCCCGAGCGACGGCTACGCCACGCAGGTGCTGATTCGCCCAGGTACCTACGCCGCCGCACTGCCGCTGCGCCCGGTGATGGTGTTTATCCCGGAACAAAAACGGCAGATAGTGGCGCAGTTCCGCCAGAACTCGCTGCTGCGACTGGAAGCGGGCGATGATGCCGAAGTGGTGTTTAACGCGCTGCCCGGTCAGGTGTTCCACGGTAAGCTCGCCAGCATACTGCCGGTGGTGCCCGGCGGCTCCTATCAGGCGCAGGGGGCGCTGCAATCGCTGACGGTGGTGCCGGGGACGGACGGCGTCATGGCGCTGATTGATTTAGACCCTAACGAAGAGGTGGATTCGCTGCCGGACGGTATCTACGCGCAGGTTGCCGTATATTCCGACCATTTCGCCCACGTCTCGGTGATGCGTAAAGTCCTGCTGCGCATGACCAGCTGGATGCATTATCTCTATCTGGATCACTAGACAAGTAAAAAGCAGAGGGCGAATGCAGCTGCCTGAGCCATACTGATCTCTTTGTTGGCACAAAGGAGATGATGATGAAACTGGTCGGCAGCTACACCAGCCCATTTGTACGCAAAATATCGGTCCTCTTACTGGAAAAGGGGATCGCCTTTGAGTTTGTTAACGAACAGCCCTACAACGCTGAAAACGGCGTGGCGCAGTACAACCCGCTGGGTAAAGTGCCCGCGCTGGTGACGGATGACGGCGAGTGCTGGTTCGACTCACCGATTATCGCCGAGTACATCGAGCTGTTGGGCGTTGCGCCGGAGATGGTGCCGCGTGACCCGCTAGCCGCACTGAAAGTACGTCAGATGGAATCTCTGGCTGACGGCATTATGGATGCTGGCCTGGCCTCCGTACGTGAACAGGCTCGCCCAGCCGCGCAGCAATCAGAAGCCGAAGTGCTGCGCCAGCGTGAGAAAATTCGCCGCAGCCTGGATGCACTGGAAGGCTATCTGGCCGACGGTACGCTGAAAACCGATACCCTCAACCTGGCTACCATCGCCATTGCCTGTGCGATTGGTTACCTGAACTTCCGCCGCATTGCGCCGGGCTGGTGCGTGGAACGGCCGAATCTGGTGAAGCTTGCGGAAACGCTCTTCCTGCGTGAAAGCTTTGCACGCACCGAACCGCCAAAGGCTTGATTGAACGCTATAACGCGGAGCCGCTGTACATTGTACAATCCCTCCCTTATGACTCCCTCTCCCGTCGGGAGGGGTAACATTTAACCGTCAGGCCTATTCATGACTACCGATACCCGTTCGCTCTACAGCCAGCTTCCTGCGACCGATCGCCTGCTTCGCGATCCCGCTTTTGCCCGTTTACTCGATACCCATGGTCACTCGCAGGTGGTGGAACAACTCCGCCAGATGCAGGACGAGGCGCGCCTTTGCATTCGCGAGCAGCAGACGCTTCCCGCCTGGAGCGAAAATTGGGCGCAGGAGACGCAGCGCCGTTTGCACCGTGATGCACAAAGCGCATTGCGTCCGGTGATTAACCTGACGGGTACCGTGCTGCACACCAACCTCGGGCGCGCACAGCAGGCGCAGGCGGCGATTGATGCCGTCACCCAAGCGATGCGCGATCCGGTGACGCTGGAGTACGATCTCGACGGCGCAGGGCGAGGGCACCGTGACCGTGCGCTGGCCGACCTGCTGTGCCGTTTAACCGGCGCGGAAGATGCCTGCATCGTGAATAACAACGCCGCGGCGGTGCTGCTGATGCTGGCGGCGACGGCGGCGGGAAAAGAGGTGGTGGTTTCACGCGGTGAGCTGGTGGAAATTGGCGGGGCGTTTCGCATTCCCGACGTGATGCGTCAGGCGGGCTGTGTGCTGCATGAAGTGGGCACCACCAACCGCACTCACGCGAAAGATTACCGTCAGGCCTTCAATGACAACACCGGGCTGCTGATGAAGGTGCATACCAGCAACTACAGCATTGAAGGCTTTACCAAATCGGTAGAAGAAGCGGAGCTGGCAGAGATTGGCCGCGAGCTTGGCGTGCCGGTAGTCGCAGATCTCGGCAGCGGTTCGCTTATCGATCTCAGCCGCTACGGTCTGCCGAAAGAACCGATGCCGCAGGAGATGATTGCCGCAGGCGTCAGCCTGGTCAGCTTCTCCGGTGACAAACTGCTCGGTGGCCCGCAGGCCGGGATTATCGTTGGCAAAAAGGCGCTGATAGCCCAGCTACAGCAGCACCCGCTTAAACGTGCGCTGCGCGCCGATAAAATGACCCTGGCTGCGCTGGAAGCCACGTTACGCTTGTATTTACACCCGGAAAAGCTGGCGGCTGAACTCCCAACGCTGCGCCTGTTAAGCCGCACTGCGGAAGAAATTCACCAGCAGGCGTTGCGCCTGTGCGAGCCGCTGCAGCAGCGCTATGGCGATGAGTTTGCGGTGCAGGTGATGCCGTGCGCGTCGCAGATTGGCAGCGGTTCCCTGCCGTCCGAAAGCCTGCCGAGCGCCGCGATTGCGCTGACGCCGCTGGATGGCAAAGGGAGCCGACTTGAAGCGCTCTCTACCGCCTGGCGTAGCCTGCCAGTCCCGGTCATTGGCCGAATTTATGATGGGCGTCTGTGGCTTGATTTACGCTGCCTTGAAGATGAACCCCGATTCCTGGAGATGTTGTTGAAATGATTATTGCCACCGCCGGTCACGTTGACCACGGCAAAACCACCCTGCTGCAGGCGATCACCGGTATTAACGCCGACCGCCTGCCGGAAGAGAAATCCCGCGGTATGACGATTGACCTCGGTTACGCCTACTGGCCGCAGCCGGATGGGCGCGTTCTGGGCTTTATCGACGTCCCTGGGCATGAAAAATTCCTCTCCAATATGCTGGCTGGCGTGGGCGGCATTGACCATGCCCTGCTGGTGGTGGCATGCGATGACGGCGTGATGGCGCAAACGCGTGAGCATCTGGCGATTCTGCAACTGACGGGCAACCCGACGTTGACCGTCGCCTTAACCAAGGTCGACCGCGTTGATGCCGCGCGTATTGACGAGGTTCGCCGTGAAGTCGCCGATGTTCTGCGTGAATACGGCTTTGAACAGGCGACGCTGTTTGAAACCGCCGCGACGGAAAACCGCGGTATTGATGAGCTGCGCGACCATTTGCGCCAGCTGGCCGCCCGTGAACATCCAGAAAACCAGCGTTTTCGTCTGGCGATTGACCGCGCGTTTACCGTTAAAGGCGCGGGGCTGGTGGTGACCGGTACGGCGCTGTCGGGCGATGTGCGCGTGGGCGACACGCTGTGGCTCACCGGCATGGACACACCGATGCGCGTGCGCGGTCTGCATGCGCAGAATCAGCCTGTCGAACAGGCCCACGGCGGCCAGCGTATTGCGCTGAATATCGCGGGTGCCGCGCAAAAAGAAGATCTTAACCGTGGTGACTGGCTGCTGACCGAAGCGCCGCCCGCACCGTCTGAACGGGTGATTGTCGAACTGCAAAGCCACGTGCCGCTGACCCAGTGGCAGCCGCTGCATATCCACCACGCGGCGAGCCATATCACCGGGCGCGTGTCGTTGCTGGAAGATAATCTGGCGGAACTGGTGCTCGACGCACCGCTGTGGCTGGCGGATAACGACCGTCTGGTACTGCGCGATATCTCGGCAAAAGTGACGCTGGCCGGGGCACGCGTGGTGACGCTCAATTCGCCGCGTCGCGGCAAGCGTAAACCTGAATATCTGGCGTGGATTGCCGCATTGGCGCTGGCCAAAGAAGATGCGCAGGCGTTGGCGGTGCATCTCACCCGCGATGCCGTTAATCTGCGTGATTTTGCCTGGGCGCGTCAGTTGAGTACCCAGGGGCTTGAGAAGCTGATTGCTCAGCCGGGCTTTATTCTCGCGGGCGACAGCCTGCTGGATGCGCCGCTGGCGGCCCGCTGGCAGCGTAAACTGCTGGACGCGCTGGCGATTTATCATGAGCAGCACAAAGATGAGCCGGGCCCGGGGCGCGAGCGCTTACGCCGCATTGCGTTACCGATGGAAGATGAAGCGCTGGTGCTGACGCTTATCGAGCAGATGCGTGAAAGCGGCGTGATTGCCAGCCACCACGGTTGGCTGCATCTGCCGGACCATAAAGCAGGCTTTACCGATGAACAGCAGGCGGTATGGCAGAAAGCCGCGCCGCTGTTTGGCGACGAGCCGTGGTGGGTGCGCGATCTGGCGACGCAAACGGCTACCGATGAGAACACCATGCGTAGCGTGTTACGCCTGGCGGCGCAGCAGGGGATGATCACCGCGATTGTCAAAGACCGCTACTATCGCAACGACCGGATTGTGACCTTTGCGAGCATGATCCGCGAGCTCGACCAGGAAAAAGGCTCGACCTGCGCCGCAGATTTCCGCGATAAGCTCAACGTCGGTCGTAAGCTGGCGATCCAGATTCTGGAATATTTTAACCGCATTGGTTTTACCCGCCGTCGTGGCAATGACCATTTATTACGCGATGCGCTTTTATTCCCGGATAATAAAAATTAACAAATCAATGCGAAAAGATATCAAATAAAATACATAGATATATAAAACTCTAAAAAACACGCCATAAACAATAACGTGGCGTGCTTTTTATTTTATCCATAGATAAAAATGCCAACTTGATCGGGTTTTCTCGATAAATATTGCTATAGCCTCGGGAGCCTGCTTATTAAATAAAGGAACTATCATGGCTGCATCGACTTTTTTCATTCCATCAGTGAATGTTATCGGTAATGGCGCGTTAAATGACGCAATGAGCACAATGAAAGAGTACGGCTATCGCCGTGCGCTGATTGTCACCGATGCGGTGCTGAACAAGCTGGGCGTGGCGGGCAATATTCAAAAACGTCTGCAGGAATTCGACATTCTGAGCGTGGTATTTGATGGTACCCATCCGAACCCAACGACGGTTAACGTTGAAGAAGGTCTGGAAATGCTGCGCGCCAATGATTGCGATTGCGTCATCTCCCTGGGCGGCGGTTCCCCGCACGACTGCGCGAAAGGGATCGCGCTGGTAGCAGCCAACGGCGGCGATATCCGTGATTACGAAGGCGTTGACCGCTCTGCAAAACCGCAGCTGCCGATGATCGCGATTAACACTACCGCGGGTACGGCGTCTGAAATGACCCGTTTCTGCATCATCACCGACGTGACGCGTCATATCAAAATGGCGATTGTCGACAAACATGTGACGCCAGTGCTGTCCGTTAACGACTCCTCCCTGATGGAAGGCATGCCGAAAGGGCTGACTGCCGCCACCGGTATGGATGCGCTGACACACGCGATTGAAGCCTACGTTTCTATCGCCGCAACGCCTATTACCGATGCGTGTGCGCTGAAAGCGATCACCATGATTGTTGAAAACCTGCCGACTGCCGTTGAACAGGGCAGCAACAGTGAAGCGCGTGAAGCGATGGCCTATGCGCAGTTCCTGGCGGGCATGGCGTTCAATAACGCTTCCCTGGGCTACGTTCACGCGATGGCGCACCAGTTGGGCGGTTTCTACGACCTGCCGCACGGCGTTTGCAACGCGGTACTGCTGCCGCACGTTCAGGTATTCAACAGCAAAGTGGCTGCGGCACGTCTGCGTGATTGCGCGAAAGCGATGAATATCGACGTGAGCGCGATGAATGACGAGCAGGGCGCGGCGGCATGCGTTGATGCGATTCGTAAACTGGCGCGTCAGGTGAATATTCCTGCTGGCCTGCGTGACCTGAACGTGAAGGAAGAGGATATTCCGGTGCTGGCAACCAACGCGCTGAAAGACGCGTGCGGTTTCACCAACCCTATCCAGGCCACCCACGAAGAGATCATGGCCATTTTCCGCGCGGCGATGTAATTCGGACCCGGCGTTAAAAAAAAGCAGAACGCTCGCGTTCTGCTTTTTTTGTGCCTGTAGCCCGGCCAAGCGCAGCGCCGCCGGGGGACCCGGAGTCGGCGTATTCACGCCTCGTCCGGGCTACAATGACTACATCTCCGCTGACTTTTCTTCGTTAACCCAAATACGCATTTCCCCTTCGCCACGGTTAGCCCAGCTAAACCACGGAATAAAGGTCAGCGTCTGGGCCTGACGTTCGGCGGGGGCTGTGTCGTAATGCCACAACGACTGCTTTTCTGGATGGCGCGTGGTGTATTTCACACCTTGCGCCTGCAGCAGCACCTTGTGGGCGAAAATACCCTTGCCTTCCCGCTCAGTGAACACCGCGTTATCCGGCAGCCACAGGTTATGCAGTTCTTCACCGTTATCGGCCTGCTCCAGGCAGTAGACCAGCGGCCCACGCTGCACGGCGACTTTCCCGGCGACGTGGCGTACCAGCGGGTTACCGTAGATGCGGCGCACCGGCATCGGCATTGTCAGGGTGAGCGTATCGCCCTCAACCCAGGTGCGGCTGATATGCAGATAGCCTTTTTTCACCGTTCCGGCGACATCACGGCCGTTCAGCGCCACCTGCGGCGCGCTGCACCAGTCAGGCAAACGCAGTGCCAGCGTGTGGTTCAGCGGATCCGGTGAATCAATGGCTACCTTGACCTGATCCTGCCACGGATAGTTGCCGCTAATGCGCAGGCGTAGCGTTTGGCTGCCCACCGGCACTTCTACGCTATTGCCAATGTAGAGGTTCACGTACAGCGCGTCTGCGCGCGGCGTGTAGATATAGTGGCCGATTGACGTCAGCACGCGGGCGATATTCGGTGGGCAGCAGGCGCAGCCGAACCAGCGCTGACGCACAGGCTTCACGTGGTCGTAGATGTGGTTAAACTGCAGCGTTTTCGGGTGCACTTCCAGCGGGTTAACGTAGAAGAAGTGTTTCCCGTCCAGCGCCATGCCGCCGAGCACCGTGTTATACAGGGCACGTTCCATGACGTCGGCATACTGGCTGTCGCCTTCCATCTCCAGCATGCGGCGAGCGAACATCATCAGGCCAATTGAGGCGCAGCTTTCGGCGTAGACCGTGTCGTTCGGCAGGTCATAGTCGCTGCTAAAGGCTTCCCCGCTGCTTTGTGAACCGATGCCGCCGGTAATGTACAGCTGCCGCTGCGCCATGTTGTTCCACAGGCGCAGGCAATCCTGGCGTTTACCTTCGTCGTTGCTTAGCCGGGCAAGGTGCGCCACGCCGGTCATCAGGTAGACAAAGCGCACCGCGTGGCCGATAGCGGTTTGCTGCTCGACAAGTGGCTGGTGCGCCTGGCTGTAGGCTTTGTCTTTCACCATCCAGGCCGGGCCATAGGTATGCCAGTAGGAGGTGTGACCGCGTTTTTCATACTCGTCGTCATAGAAATGCGGCTGCTTGCCGCGTTCTTCAACGAAGTAGTTCACCAGCGCCATGTAGCGCGGTTCCTGAGTCACTTCATACAGGCGCATCAGCGCCAGTTCGATCTCTGGGTGGCCCGGATAGCCGTGGATCTGTTGCTCACCGGTGCCAAAGACCTGGTGGATATGGTCAGCCAGGCGGCATACCACCTCGAGCAGGCGGCGCTTGCCGGTGGCCTGGAAGAAGGCCACGCCCGCTTCAATCATATGCCCGGCGCAGTAAAGCTCATGGCATTCGGCCAGATTGGTCCAGCGCTCATCAGGCGCTTTTGCCGTAAAGTAGGTGTTGAGATAGCCGTCTTCGCACTGGGCGGCGGCCACCAGTTCGATCACTTCATCAGCGGTGCGTTCAAGCTCGGCATCCGGCTTCTGGCACAGCGACCAGGCGACGGCTTCCAGCCATTTCGCTACGTCGCTGTCCTGGAACACCATGCCGTAGAATTCTCCCTCCTGCTGCCCGGCGGCGATGCGGAAATTCTCTATCGCGTGGCTCGGCTCAGCGTCGTCTATCCGGTCATTCAGCGCATCCCATTGATACGGGATCACCACATCGCGCACCAACTGCTGGTACTGGGCGAAAAACGGGTCATTCACTTTCAAGGTATGCAAATCGACTTCCATAACGGACATGACAAACTCCTCAGGATGAGACGTGACGCGCGCGCAGGTCGGTAGCAATGCGCGACATCATAGGGTTATTGAGCTTGCAGGCGCGGATGGAGAACGCCAGCAGCAGGTGGAACAGCGCCGGTAAGAGCGTCTCGGTGGCGGTGATCCCGGCAAGTGATGATGCGGTTTGATTCCCTGCGCCCGGCTGATAGGCGACGTAGATAAACACCAGACTGATGATGCCAGCGCTGGATGCCCAGGCGAGCTTGATGCAAAACAGGTTGAAGGCGAAGTTCATGCCGGATGAACGCACGCCGGTTTTCCACTCACCGTAATCATCAGAGAAGGCCATCAGGGAGAAGTGCAGCGGCAGCGTAAAGCCCAGAATGATGCCGTTGCCGAGGATAACCGCCAGCCATAGCGTCTGGTAGGCGGCCCCGGTCGGTAGGAACCACATCAGCACGGCGAGCGCCGCCAGCACCAGGTTGGTGTGGTAGTACAGCTTGACGGTATCAAAGCGGCGCGACAGGAAGTTGATGATCACCGAACCGAAAATCGACGCGAAGGTCACCATCGTGAAGAACAGTGAGGTATAGCCGGTGGATCCGCCGAGAACGTAGGTGATGAAGTACATGTAGCCGCCGCCGCGAATATTGAACACGTTGATCAGCAGGAAGGACATCAGCAGCATCAGCAGCAGCTGGTCGTTTTGGCGCAGCCCGGCGATGTGTTCACGCAGGGTGAACTTGCCCATCATGTCCAGTGAAACGCGCTCGCGAACCCAGAAGAAGCAGCACAGGAACATCACGGCGGCAATCGCGCAGAGGATGCCCACGCCGTACTGATAGCCCTGAGCGCTGTTGCCCTGGCCCAGTACGTTCACCAACCACGGCAGGCCGACGGAGACCAAAAAGCCCGCCACGCCGCACAGTACAAAGCGCCAGGCCTGGCAGGAGATCACCTCGCTATGGCGCGTGGTCATGGTGTTAATCAGCGCGCAATAAGGGACGTTGATGGCGGTGTAGCTGACGGAGAGCAGCAGATAGGTGCCGAAGGCCCAGGCAATTTTCACGCCCATGCTGGCATCAGGTACGGTAAAGGTCAGCACGCCGACAATCGCAATGGGAACCGCAATCCACAGCTGCCACGGGCGAAAGCGCCCCCAGCGGCTGCGGGTGCGGTCTGCGACCACGCCCATAATCGGGTCGGAAATTGCATCAAAAACGCGAAGTACCATAAAGAGCGTACCCACGACCGCGGGCGTCAGGCCAAAAACGTCGGTGTAGAAAAAGGTGAGAAAATTGCCGATGAGACAGGTAATGACGGTGCCGCCTGCATCGCCAAGGCCGTAGCCGATTTTCTCCCGAACGGTTAACTTCTCGTCCAGGGTACCCGGCACAACCTCGTTGGTGGAAATGGGTGTAGCGGTCATGGGATGCTCCTCGCAATGTGGAGATGTCTGCTTTTAGTAGGGATATTGTTGTTGTGTCATGACCTGTTTAATTTTGCCTGGAAAACGAAGACCAACAAGGTCACAAAGAAGTATAAAAAGTGGGTAATTCCGACCTGATTGGAAAAGTGTGAAGGCGATCGAGCATAAACGACTTTAATTGTTAATAATCAAATAGAAAGGGTGTTTGTTTTTGGCGAACAAGCGGGATTATTAATATTTATGCTCAATCTATCCATAGCGCTTCCGATTAAGGTACAAAACGGCGGGCTGTTTATCTCCCGGGGCGTGGGTCGGCATCCGGCCCGCAGGCTGCGTTCGTGGGAGGTGCTGTTTGTTGAAAAAGGGACATTAGCGATTCAGGAAGAGGATCGTACTTTTCACGTTGCTGCGGGCGATAGTCTGTTGCTCTGGCCCGGTCGCCGACACGTTGGCATCGAGGATTTTCCCGCCGACCTGAAATTCTACTGGCTGCATTTCGAGATTAGCGCCTCGGCATCGCCGCACCCGCTGTTAACGCAGTTAGCTATCCCTCAGCAGACCACGCTACACGACCCTCAGTACCTGACATCGCTGTTTCGCCAGTTTCTCAACGAGCAAGAGAACATTCAGCGCAACGCCTCGCTGGAACTGATTCTGCTGTTGATTCTGCAACATATTTCACTCTCGGCGCAGCAGGCGGAGCCAAAGGATGAAGGCGGCGCGGCGCTGGCATGGAAAGCGCAACAGGTGATCCACACGCGCTACCATCTCCCGCTGTCGACCTCCACGTTAGCGCGGGAGCTGCACTGCAATGCAGATTATCTGGGACGCGTTTATCGGCGCGTTTTCCACCTCACCATTACCGAAGCCATACACCGTCAGCGGGTAAAGGCGGCGGAAAAGCTGCTGAGTAACCATGCGCGCTCACTAAAAGAAGTGGCCGAGCAGTGCGGTTTTGCCGATGTGGGGTATTTCCGACAAATCTTCCGTAAGCACACCGGGCTGACGCCCGCCGCGTGGAAGCGGCGGTACTGTAAGGAACATATCAATTCGGCCTGAGGCAAACGACTGAAATGACTCTGGCATTTAACAAAAAATGCCCATTCCCCACGCCGGATCAAAGCGTATCTCCCCGCCGCTCTGGCACTCTTAGGGTTTATCTCTCGTAACGGAGTGGGAAATGAACTCGTTTATTGTCGCTGATTCTTTAAAGTGCATTGGCTGTCGAACCTGTGAAGTGGCCTGCGTGGTAGCGCATCAGGACGAACAGGCGTGCGCTAGCGTCTCGCGCGAGGCATTTCTTCCCCGTATTCGGGTGGTGAAGGGCGGAACGTTTTCCACGGCGGTGGCCTGCCATCAGTGTGAGGATGCTCCGTGCAGTAACGTATGCCCCACCGGTGCGATCCAGCGTGAAAACGGCGTCGTGGCCGTTGAGCAGGCGCGCTGTATCGGCTGTAAGAGTTGTATGCTGGCGTGCCCTTTTGGGGCGATGAACGTCAGCATGCAGGCGCGACGACCGCAGGCGATTAAGTGCGATTTATGCCGTCACCGTGATGAAGGCCCCGCCTGCGTGGCAGCCTGTCCGACGGGGGCGCTGGCCAGTGTTGATATCAGCGAGCGCCCGGCGCCGGGATTAATGTAGGTTGTTGAAGTTCCAGCTGAATGTCAGGCTATAACGCCAGTCGCGGCTGTGGCTATCGGTCGGTACATCGCCCACCGGGCGTGCGGCCTCGACCGTCACGCTGTAGTGTTTGTTATCGGCAAACATCACCCCGGTGGCGACAGAAGCGAGCCGTTGATGCGGCAGCCCCGGTGCGTTGAACCAGGTTTGGGCGGTATCGGTCAGCACGTACGGCTGCACGGTAGCAACCCAGCGATTCTCTTTGATCGGATGTAGGTAGCGAAGTTCAACCTGCCCGCCGTAGCCGTAGTCACCGCTGGCCTCTCCATCCTGGTAGCCGCGCCCAAATCGTTGGGCACCGAAGCTGACGCGTTCGGGCTCGGGCAAATCGTTATCTGACCAGTCGCCTTCCATTGACGTGGAGAGTCGCCATTTGTCGGTGATCATCCAGGCTGCATCAATATTGCTTTTCCAGAGCGTGAAAGAGAGATCGTTGCCGTAGGCCGGTGAGGCATCTGCTATAGATGAAATATCTACGCCCTGACGCAGCGTTAGCTTGCCGTTAATGCTGGCGCGGTCGAATGCCTGCAGGCCGTTAATGCCGAACTCAAATGCTGGGTAGCGAACGTGGCTGTTGATATCGCCGCTAGCAACCGTCTGGTTATTCGTAATCTGGCGGAGATGATTGTCATTACGCCGGTCGGTATAGTCCACGCCCCCGTTGACGTTAAGCTGTTGCTTGCCGGTTAGGATAATCGGATAGCTGAACATCGCGCCGCCGTTATACTGCGTGGTTTTTTGTCGGGAATCGAAGTAGCCGCCCGGGAAGTACAGAAGCGGCGTGTAGTCCCGTGGATTATCGCGATAGAAGCTACCCTTGAGCTGCATCATCAGCCCGTCGTCGGTCAGGAACTGTTGATAGTTAAGCCCCAGGTAAGATTTCCGCGTTGAGCTGTCGAGTGGAATCAATGTTGCTAACCCAAGCTGATCGCCATAGCTGGTTAAGTTGCTCAGCGAGCCGGTGACGAACGCCATGTTCTGGTCGCGACGGGTGTCGATGGTCGATGAAATATCCCAGATATGCGGCTGGATACTTTTGGCCTGCATGGCTGCGGCGCCATAGATGTTTTGCGGCAGTTGCGCGCTGGCATCAACGGTGACACCGGGAGTTCGGGTCATCAGTTGGGTATAGCGGTCGAAGGTGGCCTGCGTCAACGGCTTCTCGGCCATGATTTTGGCGGCAAGCCGCTTTAAACGCTCGGCCAGATTAGGGTTATTTGTTTGAATGTCGCTGTGCGCAACATAGCCCTCCACCAGAACGATTTTTATCGTGCCGTCATGAAAATTATCATCGGGAAGCCAGGCGTAGGAGAGCGGGTAGCCGTCAGCGCGGTAGCGCAGCGTAATATTATTAATTATCCCGGCCAGCGTTTTTAATGGGACCTGTTTGTGTGCGTAGGGAACAAAAGGCTGCAATAACTCTTTTAACGGATATACGGTCCCGCCAATAAATTGAATATGTTCGACTTTAATAAGTGTTTCAGGCGTTAATTTATTTTTGGGAACGCTTACGGTTAAACTTGGGGCTGCTGCAGGAGGCGCTTGCGGCGTGCTGTTATGTTCCGCTTTTGCCGGGTTATTGGGGTCAATCAATGCGGGTAATGTGTCTGCTCTGGCTATATTAAGCAGAACAACCCCCGATAGCGCATAAGCCAGGGTCGTTTTCATGACGCATTCCTTGTGTATTTTATTGTGCAAGGATGATTATTTTTATTCTGCTGAAAAACGTGCCCCCATTGCGGGGGCACGGAAAGCATTAATAAATATATAGCTTATTTTTTTAACGTTAACCCGCCGAGCAGACCCCCTAAAGGATTGCTGGTGGTGGTTGTAGTTGAAGAGCTGCTGCTGGCGCTGGCGTTAGCAGAGGTGCTGACGTTTAGCGTATTGGTTAATGAGCTGACCGTGCCGCCCAGTGAGGTGCTTGCCAACAGACCGCCACCGCTGCTGCCGGTTTGGGTGCCCGTAGGTTTCACTAAGCCACCGGTATCCGTCACGATATTCCCAACGCTAGTGACAACCTGTCCGACGCCGCCCAGAGCAGGCGTTGTGGTGCTGACGTTGTTACCAACCCCGCTCACGGTGGTGCCTACCTGGGTGAGCAGGCCGTTAACCGGAGTGCCTAAACCAGTCGTTGTCCCGACGCCCTGGGTGACGCCCTGGACACCAGACAGCGTGTTATTGACGACAGAGGTTACGCCTGTCGTGGCGGCTACGGCACCCGGACTTTGCAGGGTGCTGGTTAAGCCAGTGCCGGTGCTGCTGACAATTTGACCTGTGCTATTGACGACATTACCGACAAGGCCGGTCACCCCAGCAACCGGTGTTCCCGAGGTGCTGGTCGAGAGGTTGCTGCCCACGCCGGATACTGTATTCCCCAGCACGGTAACGGTACTGGTAGTGCCCTGCAGCGTAGTCCCCACGCCGTTAGGATTTGATGAATTCCCGACGCCGTTGGTTACGCCGGTCCCTAAGGTATCGACCGCGTTACCCACACCGGTGACGGTAGTTGAAATAGTCGACGTCACCGGATTGTTGCCCGTGGTGGTGGTCAGTTGGCTACCCAATCCCCCCAGCGTATCGCCTACGCCAGACACCGCTTTTCCGGTCTCACCCAGAATGCTGCTGGCAGCTGTTTGGCCACTACCTGAACCCGTGCCAGAACCGTTACCATTTCCGTTGCCAGAGCCATTACCTGAGCCGTTACCGCTTCCGTTGCCGCTGCCAGAGCCATTGCCGCTCCCGGAGCCGTCTCCACCACCAGAACCGCTACCCGTCGTGGTACCGTTTTTGGCCGTTGAATGTGAACCTCCGCCGCTTCCACTACAGGCAGAGAGTGAGAATGCAAGAAGCACCGCCATAGCAATTATGCTTAATTGGCTAATTTTTTTAGAGGCCATGATCTTATCTCCACCAGTTAAAAACGCCGAGTGCGTATTAGTCAGTGTATGGTGAAAATTAAGCCTTGCATGGGGTGTTTCTTTTCATACGAAAGTATGGAAAAGTCTGATTTAACTTAAGCGTAAACAAAGTCTGCTATGTAAATAAATATGCGCTTGCGAAACATGCTGTTACTCCATATTTAACGTATTAAGCAATAATGAATAATAGGTGCGAGTCTTTAGCGGTAATGAAATAGCAGGCTGAAATTGGGAGTAATCCGAGTAGGGTAGTTGGCGTGTATTTCTATTTCTTCTTTATAAAATAACAGTGCCGATCACAGAAAAATATCAGCCTCCGTTTTTCGGAGGCTGATATATCATATTTTAATGCTGCGCATTCCAGGCCGATTCAATTTCTTCAGCAAGAATTTTAACGCCAGCTTCAATTTTATCCGGCTCCGGCACATAGTTCATGCGCATACACTGGTGGGTGTGCGGCCAGGGCTTATCCAGCCCAGGGAAGAAGAAGTCGCCGGGCACCATCAGGACGCCGCGTTTTTTCAGGCGCTGGTAGAGCACTTCGGTGGTGATCGGCAAATCTTTGAACCACAGCCACAGGAAGATGGCCCCTTCGGGCTTATGGATGAGGCAGCGTTCTTCCGGCAAATAGCGGCGAAGGATGGCGATGGTTTCCTGCACGCGCTGGTAGTAGAACGGCTTGATAACGGTTTCCGACAAACGCAGCAGATCGCGACGTTTAATCATTTCGCACATAATGGCAGGCCCAATACCGCCTGGCGCAAGGCTGATGATGCCGTTCATATTGCTAATGGCGGTGACGATCGATTCGTTGGCAATGATGATGCCGCAGCGGCTGCCCGGCAGGCCGAGTTTGGACAAACTCATGCACAGCACGGTGTTCGGGTTCCACAGCGGGCGCGCCTCGCTAAAGATAATGCCTGGGAAAGGAACGCCATAGGCATTATCGATAACCAGCGGTACGCCGTGCTGGTTAGCCAATGCATCCAGCTGTTTCAGTTCATCGTCGGTGATGACGTTACCCGTTGGGTTGGTCGGACGTGAAACACAGATCATCCCGGTGTCTTCACCGATCGGTAAATTATCGAAATCGACGTGATACTTAAACTGCCCGTCCGGCAGCAGTTCAATGTGCGGGCGGGTAGAAACAAACAGATCGTCTTCCAGGCCGGAATCCGCATAGCCAATGTACTCTGGCGTCAGCGGGAACAGCACTTTGCGAGTAGAACCGTCCGCGCGTCGACCGGCGAACAGATTGAACAAGTAGAAAAACGCGCTTTGGCTGCCATTTGTCAGTGCAATATTCTGTGGACCAATATCCCAACCTAATTCATTGCGCAGCATATCGGCGAGGGCGACGAGCAGTTCGTTTTTGCCCTGAGGACCATCGTAATTGCACAGCGCTTCAGAGACTTTGCCGCTTTCCAGCATCTCTGCCAGTAGATTGTTGAAGTATGCGTTCATCTCTGGGATCTGCGCCGGGTTACCGCCGCCTAGCATGATGGCTCCCGGAGTGCGCAAACCGTCGTTGAGGTCTTCCATCAGGCGGGTAATGCCCGAATGGCGGGTGAATTTGTCGCCAAAAAGTGAAAATGTCATAGCCGAGCTTCTATTGCTTGTTCTGTGAAGCCGATAACGATAACGCCACTGACGATAGGGTGCAAATAGCCTCGTGGAAGTGGTTTTAGCGAATAATACGTGATATTTGTGTTTATGTAGTCATTTATTCTAAAGAGGCCCGTATGGTGAATACGGGCCATGATAAGAATACGTTATGGCTTGCCTGCCCAGACGACCATCACTTTATCCCCAGCTGTTTCACGAACAAAACCATAGCCCTGCGGCAGAGTGAGAGTGGTCTGCTTGCCTGCGCCGATAGCAGGGTGACGGGCGCGGAACTGGCCCAGCATTTGCCAGTGCGCGACGGCAGCGGCAGATTGGCCGGTCACGTCCTGCCAGTTCATCTGCGAGCGGGTGCCCTGTAGTGGGTCTGAACCGGTTGGCCCAAAGGGACGCCTGGACTCATCGCCGTAGAAAATCTGTACGGCTCCAGGGGCAAGCAGCAGCAGTTCGGCTGCGTTGTTGCCTTTCTCGCGGAACAGGCGGGTATCGTGTGATGACAGGTAGCTTAAGACGTTGAAGCTTTGCAGCTTATCGGCCATCTGCTGCCAGGTCATATCGATATTGGCCAGGCAGTCGGTGGCCTTTGCCGCCTGATCCTGGTAGTCGAAGTTGATCATCGCATCGAAGCCGTGGCGGTAGTAGTCGCTCTCCATCACACCATGTCCCCAAGCTTCACCGGTCATCCAGAACGGTGCGGCGTCGAGCGCTTTTTGCGGGTTGGCTTTCTTCCACGCGGCTAAAGCCTCGATAGATTGCGTTTTGAGCTGCTGCCAGGCGGCCATCTCAACGTGTTTGGCGGTATCCACCCGGAAGCCGTCAATGCCGTAGTCGCGTACCCATTGACTGAGCCAGTGGGTGAGATAGTCGCGCGGCGTGTAACCCTCGATGGCTTTGGCGTGGGTATCTGGCTTATTGCGGTAGAAATTTGGCAGCCCGCTCGGCGAAGTAGACTCGGTTTTCAGGTCCGGCAGGAACGCCAGCGACATGGTTAAATCATCAAAACCGGGGTTATCGTAATCACCAATATCCGTGCGGATCCACGCTTTACCCCACCATTTTTCCCACGCGGCTTTATCGCTAAAGTTGATGTAATCGTTGAAGCTATGCCAGGTCTGGCCGGGACCCGGTTTCCAGTCAGTCCACTGCTGGCCCAGCGTTTTCGTGATGTCATCGCCTTTAAGATAGAGCGCGCCGAACTGGTACTGCTGCATATCAGCAAGGGTAGCGTAGCCGGTGTGGTTCATTACTATGTCGAACAGAATGCGGATGCCGCGCTGATGTGCGCTATCAACCAATGCGCGCAGGTCGCTTTCGGTACCCATATTGGCGTCCAGGCGCGTCCAGTCCTGGGTGTAATAGCCGTGATAGGCGTAGTGCGGGAAGTCGCCTTTTGTGCCACCGCCAACCCAGCCGTGGATCTGCTCGAGCGGAGAGCTAATCCACAGTGCATTCACCCCCAGTTTTTGCAGATAGTCGAGTTTGCTGGTCAAGCCTTTCAGATCGCCGCCGTGGAAGGTACCAATCTCCTCCATGCCATCGTTATGGCGGCCATAGCTATGGTCGTTGCTCGGATCGCCGTTGACGAAGCGGTCGGTTAACACGAAATAGACCGTGGCGTTGTGCCAACTGAACGGCGCAGTGCCGGAGACTTCCGCGCTTTCAAGCAGCAGGAGTCCGTTACTGTTATCGGCGGGACGCAGCGTGACCTTTCCCTGTTTTACCGTCGCCGTCTGGCCACTGTAAAAATCACGCACGGTACTGCCTTCCGGGAACGTGTTGGTGACGTCCAGCGTCAACGGTTTTCCGTCCCAGCGCGGGCACTGACGGACGGCCACTGGGTTTGCGCTGTCCTGGGCATCGTTTTGTACCGCGATGGTCAGCGTTGGCGTCCCTGAGCGGGTATCAACCTCCAGCACGTAGCTGCCGTCACGGAAGAGACGCCACTGTGGCGCTTCGCCCTGGCACGGTTCCAGCGACAGCATTTGGTTGAGACGGATGGGTGAAGCGGGCTGCCAGCACTGTTGGTCAAAATGCAGTCTTAGAGGGCGAGTACCCTTAGCGAGCATTTTTTGGCTGCTGAATTTCCCGGTGCCTTCTGCCGAAAAGGCCGGAAAGCCCTCGCTGGACCAGCTGGCTGCGCCGGCAAAAGTGGGAATTAGTAGCGGTATCAGAGCGACGAATTTCATTCCAGGATCCTTGCGCCAACGAATTTTCCTTCAGTGTGCCAGTCGCTTATCGCGTTGTGCTCCTCCTGGCAAAAGGAGGAGAAGCAGGGCTGAGTGATGGCGGTCAAAAAATGAACTAAAATGAGAGGTGGCTGACATTTTGCCTGCGCAATTTGTCTTATGCTGAATCGCGTCCAGATGGCGTTTCGGAATCGGACTATTTCCTGAGCGTGCGTTGGCGGGGTATTTTTGCTATAATTTGAGATTCAGCTCTCAATTTTTTGAAATAATAAGGCGTTGGAATGATTAAATCCGACCAGGAGACCTAATGATATCGACTCCCATTCGACGATATGGGGCCGCGATACTTATGTTACTCATCTGTACTTTTTCAGGTGGGGTGTTTGCAACAACACACACGGTAACGAAGCATCCGAAAGCCTCGGTAACAAAGCATACGAAGGCGACGGCACCAAAAGTAACAAAGGCAAGTTATAGCAAGGCAAGCAGTAAACAAGAGTATTCTCGCAATAGTGTAAAGAGCAGTTCACTTCCTGATTTGCGAAAATACCCTTCCGGAACCCCAAGGAAAAGAGCGTTTCTCCGGACGGTAATGCCTTATATCACAAGTCAAAATGCGGCTATTACTGCCGATCGTAACTGGCTGGTTTCTAAACAGTACGAAGGCCGCTGGTCGCCGTCTGAACGTGCGCGTCTGAAAGATATCGCCGCGCGTTACAAAGTCAGCTGGAACGGCAACACCCGTAAGGTGCCGTGGAATTTGCTGCTTGAGCGTGTCGACATTATCCCAGGCAGCATGGTCGCTACCATGGCTGCTGCAGAAAGCGGTTGGGGAACCTCTAAGCTGGCACGGGCTAATAACAACCTGTTCGGCATGAAATGCGGCAAAGGTTGTAAAAATGGCGCAGGTTCAGTGAACGGTTACACCAAGTTTGATTCCGTAAAGGAGTCCGTTCAGGCCTACGCAGCTAACCTGAATACGCACCCGGCTTATGCCTCGTTCCGTAAATCTCGCGCTCAGATGCGTAAGTCGGATCAGGAACTCACCGCCACGGCGATGATTCATAAGCTGAAAGGGTATTCGACCAAGGGTTCAAGCTATAACGACTACCTGTTCGCGATGTACCAGGATAACCAACGTCTGATTGCCGCCCATATGTAATCGACGCTGCAATTGAAAAAGGCCTTCCACTGGAAGGCCTTTTTTTATGCCGCTGGTTCAGGTCTGAATCAAGGATTCACTGTGCTGCTCGCGATACTCTTTTGGCGTGGTGTCATACTCTTTCTTAAACACCGAATAGAAGTACTGCAACGAGGGATATCCGCACATCTGCGAGATCTCGTTAATCGACAGAGAGGTTGAAACCAGCAGGCTGCGGGCTTTTTCCAGCTTTTCGCTGTGGATAACCGCATGAATCGTTTCCCCTACCTCCTCTTTAAAACGCTTCTCGAGGTTTGAGCGGGAGATCCCCACCGAGTCCAGCACCTGCTCCACCTTAATGCCCTTACAGGCGTTATTGCGGATGTAGTGCATCGCCTGAATCACCGCCGGGTCATTCAATGAACGATAGTCGGTGGAGCGTCGCTCCATCACCCTCATCGGGGGAACCAGCACGCGCTGGAGCGGCAGGACTTCGTTATCGAGCAACCGCTGCATCAGTTTTGCCGCCTGATACCCCATCTGCCTGGCCCCTTGCGCCACGGAGGAGAGGGCCACGCGCGAGAGATAGCGGGTCAACTCTTCGTTATCGATGCCAATCACGCACAGCTTCTCCGGTACCGGAATATGCAGATGCTCGCAGGCTTGCAGGACATGGCGGGCGCGGGAGTCGGTAACGGCGATAATGCCGGTTTGCGGCGGGAGAGTTTGCAGCCAATCGGCCAGCCGATTTTGCGCATGCTGCCAGTTTTCCGGCGCGGTCTGCTGGCCCTGGTAGATGACGCCGCGATATTTCTCTTTGGCGACGATCTGGCTAAAGGCATATTCGCGCTCCTCGGCCCAGCGTTTGCCGCTAGCGGAGGGCAGCCCGTAAAACGCAAAGCGATGCACCCCTTTTTCCTTCAGGTGCAGAAAGGCGCTTTCAACCAGCGCATAGTTATCGGTGGCGATATAGTGAACGGGAGGATACTGTTCCTGGCGGTGATAGGAGCCGCCTACGCCGACGATGGGGACGTTGACGTCGGTCAGGAGCGCTTCGATGGTCGGGTCGTCGTAGTCGGCGATAACGCCATCGCCCAGCCACTCTTTGATGTTTTCGATACGTGCGCGGAAGTCTTCTTCTATGAAGATATCCCACTCAGATTGCGACGCCTGTAAGTATTCGCCCACGCCTTCAACCACCTGACGGTCAAAGGCTTTATTGGCATTGAATAGCAGCGTCACGCGGTGACGTTTTCCAAACATGGTTCAGGGTTCCTCGTGAATCATGAGGGGTGTTGCCGTCATGGGGAACGGCAACACCACGGCTGGGCAATCAAGCACGCCGTTTGGTTGCGGAATCCATCCAGACGGCAAGTAATAAAATTGCACCTTTGACGATATATTGCCAGAAAGTGGGCACGTCCATCATACTCATTCCGTTGTCGAGTGAAGCCATAATAAATGCCCCCATCACCGCGCCGGCAACGCTGCCGACACCACCCGCCAGGCTGGTTCCACCGATAACGCAGGCGGCAATGGCATCCAGTTCGGCAATGTTCCCGGCAGACGGCGAACCTGCCCCCAGACGTGAGCTAAGAATCAGCCCGGCAATCGCGACCATCAGGCCATTAATGGCAAAGACCGCAAGCTTATTGCGCTCAACGTTAATACCGGAGAGACGCGCCGCTTCGATATTGCCGCCAATGGCGTAAATGCGCCGACCAAAGGCGGTGCGGGTTGCCATAAACATCCCTGCTAATAGCAGCAGTGTGAGCAGAAGTACCGGCGTTGGGACACCGCGATAATCGTTGAGCAACCAGATGGCGCCTAGCACAATCACCGCCGTCAGCGCCTGACGTCCCACCACGCTGCTGGATGCTGGTGTACCAAGCCCCATCGACTGACGGCGCATCCGCCCACGCCATTGCCAGGCCACAAACGCCATCAGCCCGATGGCACCGAAGGTAAAGCCGATGCCGTTTGGCAGGTAGCTTTGACCAATCTGCGACATGGCCGCGCTGGTAGGGGAAACGGTGGTGCCGTTAGTGATGCCAATCAGAATGCCGCGGAAGGCGAGCATCCCGGCCAGGGTGACAATAAACGACGGCACTTTGCGATAGGCCACCCACCATCCGTTCCAGGCACCGAGCACCAGACCCATTGCCAGCGTAACGACAATGGTCAGCGGTAGCGGCCAGCCCAGCCAGACGTCAAAAATAGCGGCAGCACCGCCCAGCAGGCCCATCATGGAACCGACAGAAAGGTCGATTTCGGCGGAGATAATCACAAACACCATGCCGACGGCGAGAATGCCGGTGATGGCGGTCTGGCGCAGCAGGTTAGAGACGTTTCGCGCGCTGAGGTAAGCGCCTTCGGTGGTCCAGGTGAAGAACAGCATAATCACAATAATGGCCGCGATCATGACGAAGACCTGCAGGTTAAGCGATTTTAGCCGCAGCGCAGGGGCGGATGCAGGGGCCGCCAGTTTGATTTCAGACGGGTTGTTTTTCGACATGACGTTCACTCCTTAAGGCGGCTTCCATCACTTGTTCCTGAGTCAGATTGTCGTTGACCAGGTTGGCTTTTAATTTCCCTTCATGCATCACCAGCACCCGGTCGCTCAGACCCAGTACCTCCGGCAATTCAGAAGAAATAACGATGACGGCAATCCCTTGCTGTACCAGTTGATTGATAAGCTTATAGATTTCGTACTTCGCGCCGATATCGATCCCACGCGTGGGTTCATCCAGAATGAGGATGCGTGGATTGAGCAGCAGACAGCGCGCCAGAATGGCTTTTTGCTGGTTGCCGCCGCTCAGGCGACCAATGGCGAGATCCGGCGAAGAGGTTTTGACCTTCAGGCGTTGAATGGATTGCAAAATGCACTGCTGCTCTTTGGCATCATCCAGGCTGCTGAGCGCGCCGCTGAAGTCGCCTAGCGCTGCGAGCGTAATGTTTTTACCGACCGCCATCACCGACACGATGCCATCTTTTTTGCGGTCCTCCGGTACCATCGCAATACCGTGGGCGATGGCCTGCTGGCAGTTGCGGATATCCACCGGCTTGCCATCAATAAAGATTTTTCCCTCCCAGCGCCCGCGCCATACGCCAAACAGGCACTGTACCGCCTCGGTTCTCCCGGCGCCGACCAGACCCGCGATACCGAGGATCTCCCCGCGCTTTAGGCTAAAGGAGATGTCGTTAACGCGTTTAATATGGCGGTTCACGGGGTGCCAGGCAGTGAGGTGCTCCACACGTAGAATTTCATCACCGGCGGAGTGAGGTTCACTCGGATAAAGCGCGGTCAGTTCGCGTCCGACCATCATGGTGATGATGTCATCTTCGGTCATATTGGTGGCATCGCGGGTGCCAATGTGCTGACCGTCGCGGATCACGCAGATGGTGTCTGAGATGGCTTTGACTTCGTTGAGCTTGTGGGAGATGTAGACGCAGGCGATGCCGTGGTTTTGCAGATCGCGAATAATCCCCAGCAGCACACCGGTTTCCTGCTCGGTTAACGACGCGGTGGGTTCGTCGAGGATCAGCAGTCGAACCTGTTTATTCAGCGCTTTGGCAATTTCAACCAACTGCTGTTGCCCGAGCCCTAAATCTCCCACTCGCGTATCCGGTGAAATGGCCAGGTTGACCTGCGCGAGCAGCTTTTCGCAGCGCAACGTCATGGTGTCGTAATCCAGCACGCCGTGGCGGCTAATTTCCGCACCGAGGAAAATGTTCTCCAGCACGGTCAAATGCTTAACCAGCGCCAGCTCCTGGTGAATAATGGCAATGCCTTTACGCTCGGTGTCGCGAATATGCGTCGGCTGTAGCGTCTCACCGGCAAAAACGATTTCCCCTTCATAGCTGCCATGCGGGTAAATACCGCATAGCACCTTCATTAAAGTCGATTTCCCTGAACCATTTTCGCCGCACAGGGAAACCACCTCGCCGGGGTTTAATCGCAGGCTGACATTATCAATCGCCTTCACCACCCCGAAGGTTTTGGTGATGTTTTTCATTTCGAGTAAATACGGCATAAGTGCTTGTGCTCCGCGTAAGCCAGGCTGCCCCAGCGCGAGGCCGGGGCGGGCCGTTTAGAGTTCGCTCTTCTTATGGAAACCGTCTTTCACTACGGTCTCGTCAATATTGGTTTTATTGACTTCAATCGGGGTCAGTAGGCGGGACGGTACATCTTTCAGCCCGTTATTCAGCGTGGCATCGGCTTTAGGCTGTTTTCCGTTACCGAGTTCGACGGCAATTTCTGCCGCGCTGTTGGCCAGCAATGTAATCGGCTTATACACGGTCATGGTCTGCGTGCCGTTGATGATGCGCTTCACGCCTGCGAGATCGGCATCCTGGCCTGAAATGGCCACCTTGCCAGCCAGGCCCTGGGCGCTGAGTGCTTGAATGGCGCCCCCTGCGGTAGCATCGTTAGAGGCGACCACGGCATCCACTTTGTTATTGTTGGCGGTGAGGGCGTTTTCCATGATTTTCAGCGCATTTTCCGGCAGCCAGCCGTCAACCCATTGATCGCCTACGACTTTAATCTTGCCGTCATCAATATAAGGTTTTAATACTTTCATCTGCCCGGCACGGAACAGCTTGGCATTATTATCAACCGGCGAGCCGCCCATCAGGAAATAATTTCCCTGAGGGACCTGGTTGACCAGACTTTGTGCCTGCATTTCACCGACTTTTTCATTGTCGAAGGAAATATAAAAATCGATATCCGCGTTATTAATCATGCGGTCATAGGCTAATACTTTAATGCCTTCTTGTTTGGCTTCTTTAATTACGTTACTAAGTACTTGCCCGTTATAAGGAATAATAACAAGGACATCCACGCCGCGGTTGATCATATTTTCTATCTGCGACATTTGCGTCTCTTCGTTGCCGTTGGCGGACTGCACGAAGACCTGCGCGCCAAGCTGTTCGGCCTTGTTCACGAAAATGTCACGGTCTTTCTGCCAGCGCTCCAGGCGCAGGTCATCAATAGCCATACCGATTTTGACTTCTTTAGCACTGCTCGCCATGCTGGTGAGAAGTAGCGATGCGCAGAGTGTGAGGCAAAGGTTCTTTATCTTCATAATCGTAATGCCTTCTGTAGGGATAGGAGATGAGATTGGCGATAAAAGAAACAGAGATGACTTAACACGCAGCAAATTTTTAACATGTATACGCCTGCTGGCAATTACAGATTTTTATCTTCCCATTACGATATTTCGTTTAATTGTCAATTTTTGACCGCGATCTGATTTTAAAATTACCGTATGCAAAATTTACTCACATAAAGCGAGGCGGATTCCTATTTATTTTGCGAGCCAGCGCACATTTGTGGATTCTCTTAATAGCAGTGTGAAATAACGTAATTGAGCTACCGCAAATCAGAATTCAGTATTACAACACGAAGTATTCCTCGCCGCGTGTCAGATTATGGAGTTCATTATGCAAGCTTATTTCGACCAACTGGATCGTGTTCGTTTCGAAGGCCCAAAAACCGAAAACCCGCTGGCTTTCCGCCACTACAACCCAGATGAACTCGTGCTGGGCAAACGTATGGAAGACCACCTGCGCTTCGCAGCCTGCTACTGGCATACCTTCTGCTGGAACGGCGCGGATATGTTTGGTGTCGGTTCATTCGATCGTCCGTGGCAGCAGCCAGGCGAAGCCATTGAACGTGCGAAACGCAAAGCTGACGTGGCGTTTGAATTTTTCCACAAACTGAACGTGCCTTACTACTGCTTCCACGACGTGGACGTCTCTCCAGAAGGCGCCAACCTGAAAGAGTACCTGAATAACTTTGCTCAGATGGTGGACGTGCTGGCTGAGAAACAGCAGCAGAGTGGCGTGAAGTTGCTGTGGGGTACCGCAAACTGCTTCACCAACCCACGCTACGGCGCGGGCGCAGCGACTAACCCGGACCCAGAAGTCTTTAGCTGGGCGGCGACTCAGGTGTTCACCGCCATGAATGCAACCCATAAACTGGGTGGCGAAAGCTATGTGCTGTGGGGCGGTCGTGAAGGCTACGAATCGCTTCTGAATACCGATCTGCGTCAGGAACGTGAACAGATTGGCCGCTTCATGCAGATGGTGGTTGAGCACAAACACAAAATTGGTTTCCAGGGGACGCTGCTTATCGAGCCGAAACCTCAGGAACCGACCAAACACCAGTATGACTACGATGCATCAACCGTTTATGGCTTCCTGAAGCAGTTCGGTCTGGAAAAAGAGATTAAGCTCAATATCGAAGCGAACCACGCTACGCTGGCGGGTCACTCTTTCCATCACGAAATTGCGACCGCCATTGCGCTGGGCCTGTTTGGTTCCGTCGATGCGAACCGCGGCGACCCGCAGCTGGGTTGGGATACCGACCAGTTCCCGAACAGCGTCGAAGAAAACGCGCTGGTGATGTACGAAATCCTGAAAGCGGGCGGCTTCACCACCGGTGGCCTGAACTTCGATGCGAAAGTTCGTCGTCAGAGCACTGACAAATATGACCTGTTCTACGGTCATATTGGCGCGATGGACACGATGGCGCTGTCCCTGAAAGTGGCGGCCCGTATGATTGAAGGCGGCGAGCTGGATAAACGCGTGGCGAAACGCTATGCGGGTTGGAACGGCGAACTGGGTCAGCAGATCCTCAAAGGTCAGATGTCACTGCAGGATCTGGCGAAATATGCAGAACAGCATCAGCTGGCGCCTCAGCACCAGAGCGGCCATCAGGAACTGTTGGAAGGGCTGGTAAACCACTACCTGTTCGACAAGTAAGTTCATCACGCATTTCGCAGTATACCGTGCCCGGGAGCGCAAGCTTGCCGGGCATCGTACCACCTAAAGGAGCAGTCGCGATGTATATCGGCATAGATCTAGGCACGTCTGGCGTTAAGGCGATTCTGCTTGATGAGCAGGGTGTGGTCCTGGCGTCGCAGACGGAAAAACTGACGGTTTCCCGTCCGCATCCGCTATGGTCCGAACAGGATCCTGAGCAGTGGTGGCAGGCGACGGATCGTGCCATGAAGGGGCTCGGTCAGCAGCATAGCCTGCAAGGGGTGAAAGCGCTGGGGATCGCCGGGCAAATGCATGGTGCGACGCTGCTGGATAAACAACAGCGCGTGCTGCGTCCCGCGATTCTGTGGAACGATGGCCGCTGCGCGCAAGAGTGTGAATTGCTGGAAGCGCAGGTGAAAACGTCGCGCCAGATAACCGGCAATTTGATGATGCCGGGCTTTACCGCGCCGAAACTGCTGTGGGTACAGCGCCATGAGCCCGAAATATTCCGTCAGGTTGATAAGGTGCTGTTGCCAAAAGATTATCTCCGTCTACGGATGACTGGCGATTTTGCCAGCGATATGTCAGATGCTGCCGGTACCATGTGGATGGACGTGGCGAAGCGTGACTGGAGCGACGAGATGCTTGCCGCCTGTCATCTGAGCCGTGACAACATGCCTGCGCTGTATGAAGGCTGCGACATCACTGGGCACCTACTGCCAGCGGTGGCCAGCGCATGGAATATGCCTGCGGTGCCGGTCGTGGCCGGTGGTGGTGATAATGCCGCTGGCGCCGTCGGCGTCGGGATGGCGGATGCCGGTCAGGCGATGCTGTCGCTGGGGACATCAGGGGTCTACTTTGCGGTGAGCGAAGGTTTCCTGAGCAAGCCGGAAAGCGCGGTACATAGCTTCTGTCATGCGCTGCCAGGACGCTGGCATCTAATGTCGGTGATGCTGAGCGCGGCCTCCTGTCTGGATTGGGCCGCCAGGCTGACCGGCCTGACGACCGTGCCTGCGCTGATTAGCGCGGCGGAATCTGCCGATAATCAGGCTGATCCTATCTGGTTCCTGCCGTATCTTTCCGGTGAACGCACGCCGCATAATAACCCGCAGGCCAAAGGCGTCTTCTTCGGTCTGACTCACCAGCATGGTCCTGCCGAGCTAGCGCGAGCGGTGCTTGAGGGCGTGGGCTACGCGCTGGCGGATGGGATGGATGTCGTTCATGCCTGCGGTGTGACGCCAAAGAGCATCACACTGATCGGCGGCGGTGCGCGTAGCTCCTGGTGGCGACAAATGCTGGCGGATATTAGTGGGCTGCAGCTGGATTACCGCACCGGGGGGGATGTTGGCCCGGCGCTGGGTGCGGCGCGGCTGGCGCAAATTGCCGTTAATCCGGACAAACCGCTTTCAGACCTGCTGCCGCAACTGCAGTTGGAACAAACGCATTGCCCGGATGCTCAGCAGCATGCGGTTTATCAGCAGCGCCGTGAGACTTTCCGCAGGTTATATCAGCAGCTTCTCCCGCTGATGTCCTGATGATAAATCCCTCCTGTTCGCAGGAGGGATTTACTCCCGAAATTAAACCGGCGAAAACGATAAAAAAATCGCATGGTTGTATTCTGAAATGCTCCCCTGACTCCCTTTTTCAGTGTCGCCGGTCTCCCGTTTCCCATAATGTGCATTTGATGGATAAGGAGATCCCAATGAAACGTTCTGCGCTTATTGCATGGCTATTTATGCTTGTCGGAGCCCTGATTTACCTCATTGGTTTATGGCAGGCTTGTCCGTTATTAAGCGGTAAGGGCTATTTTCTGGGTGTGTTGATAACCAGCATGTTCATCATCTATGTCTACCAGCGTGAAGTGAAACGCGGGCTGCTTGACGATCGTTTTGCCGCTGTCTGCCAGATGGTAGCGCTTATGACTAGCGGGTTGCTGCTGGTGGGATTATGGAATGCGCCGCTCTCGCTGGCAGAAAAAGTTGTTTATCTTTTTGCGTTCTGCCTCTGCTTATTAGGGCAGGTCATGCTAACTGGGGCCTCAAATGAGATGACGGCCCAACGTAATGAGTAAGAAATATTCACTGCGTTTCACACCGTCCCACAATGGAAAGGAATACTATTATGGATAATCAGCGATCAACATTTTCCCCCGCATTCAGTATTGTCTCCTGGATTGCGCTTCTTGGTGGCATAGTGACCTACCTGCTGGGGCTGTGGAATGCCGATATGCAGTTGAATGAAAAAGGTTATTATTTTGCCGTATTAGTCCTCGGCCTGTTTTCTGCTGCATCGTATCAAAAGACGGTGCGTGATAAATATGAAGGCATTCCGACGACATCAATTTATTACATCACCTGTCTTCTCGCCTTTATTATTGGTGTTGGTTTATTGGTCATCGGCTTGTGGAATGCCACGTTGCTGCTGAGTGAGAAAGGGTTTTACGGTCTGGCATTCTTTTTAAGCTTATTTGGTGCAGTCGCGGTACAGAAAAATATTCGTGACGGCGGTAGTGAACGGTTAAGTGGAACGGTAACCGCAGTGGAAGACGCACTCGAATAATGACCTACGCCCGGGTGCTACCGGGCGTTATTGGTCTAGCTGACCAGCCTACGGGTATCAACACGCTGTAGCATCATTGAAAGCAGCAGGCTCCCGGCAAGCGTTGCGGTGAAAATCCAGAGAATATCCAGAGCAGGCCAGCGTTTTAATTCCAGACCGCCGGTACGTAAGGCATAAATGATCAGCGCGTGAAAGCCATAAATACCCAGAGAATGTTTTGAAATGAACCCTAGCCCCGGAAGGACGCGCGCGTTCAGGGTGTTTTTAACTAACGTCAGCAGCGATGCGGCGCAGATAAAGACCATCGGGCCGCAGTAGACGTACCAGGTGTCGGCGAAGTTGCCGCGCCACTGCAGTTCGTGCAGCGTACCCCGTGAGATAACCCATACGGAGGCAGCAAACAGCAGCGAGCAGCACCAGGACAGGCCTTTTTTATCGGTTTCCATCATGCCGATAGCGCGGCCAAGTAGCCCGTAAATAACGTAATAAAACGTATCGCCGTTGATGTACAGATTGACCGGCAACCATTCAACACCGTGAGTGCTTAGCGAAACGGTATTAGGGTTTGCGACCAGGCCAATCATCACCATCAACGCTAGCAGCATTTTGCCGCTAATGGTTTTGACCTCAATCAGCGGCGAAACCAGGTAAATGACGATGATGGCGAAGAAAAACCACAGGTGATAGAACACCGGTTTTTGCAGCAGATGCTTCAGCGAGGCTTCAACGCTGATATGGGTAAAAGAGGCGATAAACAGCAGCGCGATAGCGCTATAGAACAGCAGGCAGAGTGCAATGCGGAGAAAATGGCGCGGCTGTGCGCTGCGTGGGCCGAAAAACAGGTAGCCGGAAATCATAAAAAAGAGCGGCACGCTGACGCGGGATGCGGAGTTTAAGACGTTGGCAAAGTCCCAGCTTAGTGGACTCACGTCGTGCGGGTGGGTGATATACCAGGTCGTGGTATGGATCATCACCACCATCAGGCAGGCAATTCCGCGTAAGTTCTCAATCCAGCTAATCTTTGCTTGCATCAGATACCTATTTTTCCGCTATAAATAAGGTCAGACTCGCCCCAGTGCGCGCTATCTCACTGGATAATTCCGAGTTTCTCGCCCCGCGCTTGTGATGGTGTAGCAATCTTCGCACAATGCGGTGGTAAGAAAGGGGTAAAGCCTAAAATAACAGCCCGGTAAGATAAATAATGATGATGAAATCTCTTCCTGTTCTGCTGGCGCTTATGCTGCTTGCAGGATGCTCATCGGCTGAGCCGCCGGTGGTGCAAAAATCCCAAAGCGCACGGGTGAATTCCGAGCGTTCGCTCTCTATGGAACAACTGTGCAAAGACAACGCGGCAGAGCGTTATAACACCGCGGCACAGAAAATCGACGTCACCGGGTTTGAACGTTTTCAGGGCAGCTACGAACTGCGTGGCTATACCATGCGAAATGAAAGTTTTGTCTGCTCTTTCGATGCCGATGGCCGATTTTTACATCTCTCCATGAGCTAAAACAGGGCGGTTCGCGGCAAAAACCGGCCTGTTTTTCCCAATTTAGTCTAAACAACCTCGTTTCATACTGTATATCTCGCAGCCAGCGGGTATACTGACTCCTTCCTTTAAATCCACACGTATCCAGCACGAAATCATATGCAAAAGTTTGATACCAGGACCTTCCAGGGCCTGATCCTGACCTTACAGGATTACTGGGCTCGTCAGGGCTGCACCATTGTTCAACCACTGGACATGGAAGTTGGCGCCGGCACCTCACACCCGATGACTAGCCTGCGTGCGTTGGGGCCAGAACCAATGGCAACTGCCTACGTGCAGCCTTCCCGTCGCCCAACCGATGGCCGTTATGGCGAGAACCCGAACCGTTTACAGCACTACTATCAGTTCCAGGTAGTGATTAAACCGTCTCCGGACAATATCCAGGAGCTGTACCTCGGATCGCTGAAAGAGCTGGGTATGGACCCGACCATTCACGACATTCGTTTCGTGGAAGACAACTGGGAAAACCCAACGCTGGGTGCCTGGGGTCTGGGTTGGGAAGTGTGGCTGAACGGCATGGAAGTGACCCAGTTCACTTACTTCCAGCAGGTTGGCGGTCTGGAATGTAAGCCAATCACCGGCGAGATCACCTACGGTCTGGAACGTCTGGCGATGTACATTCAGGGCGTAGACAGCGTTTACGACCTGGTCTGGAGCGACGGCCCGCTGGGTAAAACTACCTACGGCGACGTGTTCCATCAGAACGAAGTGGAGCAGTCCACCTACAACTTTGAATACGCGGACGTGGACTTCCTGTTCACCTGCTTCGAGCAGTACGAGAAAGAAGCGCAGCAGTTGCTGGCGCTGGAAACTCCGCTGCCGCTGCCTGCTTACGAGCGTATTTTGAAGGCCGCCCATAGCTTTAACCTGCTGGATGCGCGTAAAGCCATCTCCGTCACCGAGCGTCAGCGCTATATCCTGCGCATTCGCACCCTGACCAAAGCAGTGGCAGAAGCTTACTATGCTTCCCGTGAAGCCCTCGGCTTCCCGATGTGCAACAAGAATAAATAAGAGGCGGCCATGTCTGAAAATACTTTTCTGGTGGAAATCGGCACTGAAGAGCTGCCACCAAAAGCGCTGCGCAACCTGGCTGAATCCTTTGCTGCGAACGTCACGGCAGAGCTGGATAACGCAGGTCTCGCGCACGGTAACGTTGAATGGTTTGCTGCCCCTCGCCGTCTGGCGCTGAAAGTGGCAAATCTGGCGGCTGCGCAAGCGGATCGCGAAGTTGAGAAACGCGGCCCGGCGATTGCCCAGGCGTTTGACGCGGAAGGTAAACCAAGCAAAGCGGCTGAAGGCTGGGCGCGTGGCTGCGGTATTACTGTCGATCAGGCTGAGCGTCTGACCACCGATAAAGGCGAATGGCTGCTGTATCGCGCGCACGTGAAAGGTGAAAGCACCGAAGCGCTGCTGCCGAACATGATTGCTAACTCGCTGGCTAAGCTGCCAATTCCTAAGCTGATGCGCTGGGGGGCGTCTGACGTCCACTTCGTGCGTCCGGTTCACACCGTGACCCTGCTGCTGGGTGATAAAGTCGTTCCGGCAACGATCCTCGGTGTGCAGTCCGATCGCATCATCCGCGGTCACCGCTTTATGGGCGAGCCTGAGTTCACCATCGACAATGCCGACCAGTACCCGCAGATTCTGCTGGAACGCGGCATGGTGATGGCTGACTACGAAATGCGTAAAGCCAAAATTAAAGCTGATGCTGAAGAAGCGGCGCGTAAGATTGGCGGCAACGCGGATCTCAGCGAAAGCCTGCTGGAAGAAGTCACCTCACTGGTGGAATGGCCGGTGGTGCTGACCGCGAAGTTCGAAGAGAAATTCCTCGCGGTACCGGCTGAAGCGCTGGTTTACACCATGAAGGGTGACCAAAAGTACTTCCCGGTTTACGACAACGCGGGCAAGCTGCTGCCAAACTTCATCTTCGTGGCGAACATCGAGTCGAAAGACCCGCAGCAGATTATCTCCGGTAACGAGAAAGTGGTTCGTCCACGTCTGGCTGATGCAGAGTTCTTCTTCAATTCTGATCGTAAAAAACGTCTGGAAGATCATCTGCCGCGCCTGCAAACCGTGCTGTTCCAACAGCAACTGGGTACGCTGCGCGATAAGACTGATCGTATTCAGGCGCTGGCCGGCTGGATCGCGGGCCAGATTGGCGCTGACGTCAACCACGCTACCCGTGCGGGCCTGCTGTCCAAGTGTGACCTGATGACCAACATGGTCTTCGAGTTCACCGACACCCAGGGCGTGATGGGCATGCACTACGCGCGCCACGATGGCGAAGCGGAAGACGTTGCCGTCGCGCTGAACGAGCAGTATCAGCCGCGCTTTGCCGGTGATGACCTGCCGTCTAACCCGGTTGCTTGCGCACTGGCGATTGCTGACAAGATGGACACCCTGGCGGGGATCTTCGGTATTGGTCAGCATCCGAAAGGCGATAAAGACCCGTTTGCGCTGCGTCGTGCCGCGCTGGGCGTGTTGCGTATCATCGTTGAGAAGAACCTGCCGCTGGATCTGCAGACCCTCAACGAAGAAGCGGTGCGTCTGTACGGTGACAAGCTGACCAACGCGAAAGTGGTGGATGAAGTTATCGACTTCATGCTTGGTCGTTTCCGCGCCTGGTATCAGGACGAAGGCTACACCGTTGACACCATCCAGGCCGTGCTGGCACGTCGTCCGACTCGCCCGGCAGATTTCGATGCGCGTATGAAAGCAGTGTCCCACTTCCGCACGCTGGAAGAAGCGTCTGCACTGGCTGCGGCTAACAAGCGTGTATCCAACATCCTGGCGAAATCTGATGAGACGTTGAACGATATCGTTCACGCTTCCGTGCTGAAAGAAGCGGCGGAAATCAAGCTGGCGGGCAACCTGGTTGTGCTGCGCGATAAGCTGCAGCCGTACTTTGCAGAAGGTCGTTATCAGGAAGCATTGGTTGAACTGGCCTCCCTGCGTGAGCCGGTGGATGAGTTCTTCGAGAACGTGATGGTTAATGCTGAAGACCAGAACGTGCGCGTGAACCGTCTGACGCTGCTGTCTAAACTGCGCGATCTGTTCCTGCAGGTAGCGGATATTTCTCTACTGCAGTAATCAGTTCGCTAATAATTAGAAACCTGCTCTCGGGCGGGTTTTTTTATGTCTTAAATTTTATTACCAGAACCATTAATAATTTAGATATTAATGTATGTGCTTATAGGTGTTCATGACTGAGAAATATTTTAGGAATATATCAAAATAAGATGGTGTGATATTTAAGGTAGAATGACTGCGGGTGCTTGAGACTGTTTTTCTCAGGTATTCGCCCGATGGCAGACAGAGAAAAGCCCCACCTGATAATAAATCAAAGTGAGGCCAACTCTATGCATGAACACCATAAGGTTAGCCTCTTACTTGTTGAAAATCAACACAGGAGGCCAAGGATGCCGCAAAAATCTATGTTGTATAGTTTGATAGTGATATGTCTCACTATTCTATTATTTACCTGGATGGTTCGTGATTCATTATGTGAATTGCATATTAAGCAAGGAAACAATGAATTAGCGGCATCTTTAGCCTGCGATATTAGACAGTAAGGGCGTACGGCGGGGAATATTCCCCGCCGCTATTGCGGCGTTATGCAGGCTCAATGCACCCTATTTTATTTACCAAAATAATATTAAGGTTTTCCGTTAGCGGAAGGCCTTTTTTTATGGATATGAAAATTGTGCAAAAAAGAACCTTGAAATGGCAGGCGCAATGCGTTTATGCTTTGCCGCGACGAATCCCTCGTCTCACTGAGGCACACTGAAAATGGACAAACACACCTGCTGAATTCGAATCCTTGCTGGGCGCTTGCCGCAAGCAGGGGAACTATTGATTTCATTCAGGAGTGCTTATGGCCCATTGTGCGCAATCCCCTTCTTTTATTTTACATCAGGTTACCTGCCAGTTTGCGACGGGTGATACTCTTTTTGGTCCGCTTAATTTATCGCTGGAACGTTCACGCTGTGGCCTTGTTGGGCGCAACGGTGTGGGCAAATCCCGACTGCTGCGCCTGTTGGCTGGCGTCGATGCCCCCTCAGACGGACATATCGAACGTTTTGTATCCTGTGCCTATGTCGCTCAACAGCATGCGGCCTCAGCGGAAACCACGCTAGCTGAGCTGCTGGGCTATGACGCAATTTTCGCCGCGCTGCGGCGTCTCGAGCAAGGCCAGCCCTACGATGACGATATCGAGATGCTGGACGGTTTCTGGGATCTACCGGACCGCCTCCATGTCGCTTTTCAGGGGGCAGGGTTGGGGGAGTTTAGCCCGCTAAGGCTGGCCAGCTCCTTAAGCGGCGGCGAACGGGTGAAAGCGCTGCTTTGCGCCGCGTTCACCTCAGGTGCCTATTTTCTGCTGCTTGATGAACCTACCAACCATCTGGACCGCTCAGGGCGCGAGTGGTTCTATCGACAGCTTGATGTTTGGCAGGGCGGGGCGCTTGTCGCGAGCCACGACCGGGAACTGCTGGCGCGGATGCCGCGAATTCTTGAGCTGACGCCAGCGGCGCTACGCAGCTATGGTGGCAGCTACGAGCACTATCAACAGCAGCGTGATGCGGAACAGCAGGCGGCGCGAGCCGCACTCGATCATGCCGCCACTGAACGCCGTCGCACGCGTGCCAGGCAGCACAAAGAGCATGATGACTGCCAGAGGCGTTCAGCTAAAACGCTGCGCACCGTCGATTCTCTCAATATCGCCTCGTTTGAACGGGTGAAGTACAAAGGGGCGGCAAGAGAGCGGCCTGGCACCCTGTTGCGCCAGCATCGTGAGCAGCAGGGGGGATTGGACAGTGCGGTGAAGCAGGCACGGGAGCGGGTGGAAGAGGATATGCCCGTGATGTTTACTCTGCCCGGTAGCGTGGTGCCCTGCGGTAAGCAGGTTCTGGTGCTGGAGGCGCTACAGCTGGCACATCAGGCACATCCTGCTCTCGACTGGCGCATGGACGGCCCGATGCGGGTGGCGCTGCGTGGCCCCAACGGCTGCGGAAAAACGACGTTGCTTAAAACGCTAGTTGGGCTTGAAACGCCTCTGGCCGGACACTGCCAGCTATCGGTCGCGGCTGCCTGGCTGGATCAGCATCTTAGCCAGTTCGACTTATCGTTATCGGTAATGGACCATCTTCGCGCGGGCGATACGCCGCTGGAGGAAGGGGCACTGCGTACCCGGCTGGCGCAGTTGCAGCTTGGGGCGGATAAAGTGAACTTGCCGTTATCAGCGCTCAGCGGTGGCGAACGGTTAAAGGCGGCGCTGGCCTGCGTACTGTGGCGACGAGAGTCGACGCAGCTCTTATTGCTGGATGAGCCGACCAACCATCTCGATCTGGCATCGGTTCAGGCCATTGAGGCGGCGCTGGCTGATTTTCCGGGGGCGATGCTGGTGGTGTCTCACGATGAGGCGTTCTTACAGGGGTTGAAACTGACGCATGCGCTGGAGTGGCGCGAGTCGGGGTGGCATTTTACCGCGTTATAGATAAAAAAATCCCCGCCATAAGGCAGGGATTTTCAATTCTTAGCGGCGTTAACTTACAGGGAAGTTACGTTGCCAGCTGCTGGGCCTTTAGCGCCATTCTCGATGGTGAAGGAAACTTTCTGACCTTCGTCCAGAGATTTGTAGCCATCGTTCTGGATAGCAGAGAAGTGTACGAACACGTCTTTAGAACCATCGTCAGGAGTGATGAAGCCGAAACCTTTATCAGCGTTGAACCATTTTACGATACCAGTCATTTTACCGGACATAGAAATTACCTTTAAAAATTAATTGAGCCTTTCGGCGATATGGCATGCTTTACAGAATTTAAAGCGTAAAGGAAATGTCACTACGAGGGGTACCAATGGATAACCTTGAAGGGAACTGCTTTACTCAACTGCTTTGTGGTCTGTATGTCAAACCTTGGATGTATTAACGCATACTTCTTATCGCAAAAGCAAACGTTATCTACGGATAAATTATAAAGCCCCTGGGGTTTTAGGATTGGCATGTGATCATAATTACTTGATAAATAATGATTACTTTACTTGTGAGTGGTTTGTAAAAAAACGTTTATTTGGCCCCGACAGCGCACTGCCGGGGCCAAATATCAAACCTTTTGTGCCGATTCAGGCAGCGCTGCCGCTGTGTTGTTGCCTTGATTCTGCTGGTTTTTACCGGCCGCGTACTTCACCATCAATGCGATGGCAGACAGTACTGCTGGAATCGCCAGCAGGGCAAAAATCGTCTTAAACGACAGCTCCGCCTGCATCAGGAAAGCGCCGCTGAAAGCGCCGAGGATCCCGCCGAAGCGTCCCAGACCCAGCATCCAGGCCACGCCAGTTGCACGGCCCTGGGTTGGATAAAAGCCGGCCGCCAGCGCTGGCATTGAGGACTGCGCGCCGTTCATAATCGTCCCCGCGATAAACACCATCACGCCCATCAGCACCAGGTTGCTGGTTGAGAAGCCCACCAGGCAGACAAAGACGCCGGTTAGCAGGTAGCCTACCGCCACCACTTTGTTCGGGTTAATTTTGTCCATCAGCGCGCCCAGAACCAGCACACCAATGCCCCCACCGAGCGGGAACAGCGCGGTGATGATAGAAGCCTGACTCAACGTCGCGCCGGTCTCACGGATCAGCAGCGGCAGCCAACTCGTCAGCAGGTAGAAGATAAGCAGGCCCATAAAGTAGGTCAGGCACAGCATGATGGTTCCGACCAGGTAGCGCGGCGAGAAAATCACCCCTAGCGCCGACTGCTCTTTGACCTGCCCCGCCTCCTGCAGGACAAAGTGGGTATTCTCTGGCAGCGCGGCAATATGGCGCAGAATGTTGGCAATCTGCTGCTGAGAGCGGTTTTTAACGGCGAGGTAGCGGGCCGACTCCGGCAACAGGAAAATTAACGCGATCGCCAGTGCCAGCGGCATCACGCCGCCCAACACCAGCACGCTCTGCCAGCCATAATGCGGGATCATCCATGCGGAGATGAAGCCGCCCATTGATGAACCAATCGGGAAGCCGACGAACATCAGGTTCACCAGCAGCGCGCGGCGGCGTTCTGGCGCGTATTCACTCATTAGCGTCGCGGCATTTGGCATGGCGGCACCAAGCCCTAAGCCGGTTAAAAAGCGCAAAACCGTCAGCTGCGTCAGCGAGGTGGCGAAGGCGGTAATCAGGCTGAAGCCGCCAAAGACCAGAATCGACAGTACCAGCACCTTTTTGCGGCCAATGCGGTCAGCCATCGGTCCCGCGGTCAGCGCGCCAACGGCAAGGCCAACCAACGCGGCGCTCATTACCGGGCCGAGGTCAGATTTCTGCACGCCCCATTCCTGAACCAGGTCGGATGCAATGAAGCCGATAATGGCGGTATCAAAGCCGTCCATCGCCACGGTCACAAAGCACAGCGCCAGAATCATCCACTGGTACTTTGAGAAGGGGTGGCGGTTGATAAAAGCCTGAATATCCGTTGTTGTCTGTGTTGTCATGCGGTAATTCCTGCTAATCGGTGCGAAGAAGTGGTTTTTACAACGCTTATCTTCTTCGTCGGTATTGAGGTATTTGGGCGATTATCGAACGTTTTGTCGTTAATCGTTCGTTAAATAAAATCACTTATGCCGCAGGACAACAATCCGCCGTGGTCAGGAAGTGTGCGATTATCGCGCTATCCGTGGTGAATTGGCTAATTTATAAATGAAAAATAGCGATATATCATGGTCTTACTCCTGTTTTTGTACCGGGTTCTCGCGATGATAAATGTGATGAATGCAACAGCTTGTTAACATTTTGCGGTAACCATCGGAGAACGTATGAAAAAGGTATCTTGCGGCGCGGCTCTGGACTATCCTTGTCACCGTTAGGCACGTGTGTGCCGGTTTGCGCTTTTTTTGGCTGAAGGAGTAAGAAAATGGCGACAGGAAAGTCCTGCTCTCGCTGGTTTGCGCCTGTTGCGGCGTTATTAATGGTGGTTAGCCTGAGTGGGTGTTTTGATAAGGAAGGCGATCAGCGTAAAGCATTCGTCGATTTCCTACAGAATACCGTAATGCGTGGCGGTGAACGCCTGCCGACGCTGACCGCTGACCAGAAAAAACAGTTCGGGCCTTTTGTTTCCGACTACGCCGTTATTTACGGCTACTCACAGCAGGTAAGCCAGGCGATGGATGCAGGCTTGCGTCCGGTTGTTGATAGCGTTAATGCGATTCGCGTGCCGCAAGATTACATGACTCAGCGCGAGCCGCTGCGTCAGGCTAACGGTTCACTGGGCGTGCTGAGCCAACAGCTGCAGAATGCGAAAATGCAGGCTGATGCCGCGCATGCTGCGCTGAAACAGGCCGATGACCTGAAGCCGGTGTTTGATCAGGTGTACAGCAAAGTGGTGACCGGCCCGTCCGATGCGCTGCAGCCGCTGATCCCAGCCGCGCAGGTGTTCACTCAGCAGCTGGTGCAGGTGGGTGATTTTGTTGCGCAGCAGGGTACTCAGGTGAGCTTTGTGGCGAATGGTATCCAGTTCCCAACTTCGCAGCAGGCAAGTCAGTACAACTCGCTGATTGGCCCGCTGGCGGCACAGCACCAGGCGTTTAGCCAGGCGTGGACCGCAGCGGTTAACGCCACCCGATAAGCATTATGACTGCCCGGCGCGATGCCGGGCAGCGTCGCTTTAGCCCGCAACCTGTGGGTTTACGCAGTTCTTCTCCACGTTCCCCTGCAATGCATCAATCAGGTTATCCACCGCACAGGCCGCCATGTTGTAGCGGGTTTCATGCGTCGCGGAACCGATATGCGGCAGCGCCACCACGTTAGGCAACGTCAGTAGCGGGGAGTCTACCGGCAGCGGCTCCTGCTCAAACACGTCCAGCCCGGCGGCGTGGATCTCACCGTTTTGCAGCGCGGCAATCAGCGCCTGCTCGTCCACTACCGGGCCACGGCCGGCGTTGATAAAGATGGCGGAAGATTTCATACGGGCAAACTGCTCGGCGCCGAACAGGTGGTGCGTCTCTTCACTTAGCGGCAGGATCAGGCAGACAAAATCAGCCTCTTCCAGCAGCGTATTTAAATCACAGTAGCGGGCGTTAAAGCGCTCTTCCGCCTGCGGATGGTGGCGTCGTGCATTGTAGAGAATCGGCATGTTGAAACCGAAATGCGCGCGCTGGGCGAGGGCCATACCAATACGTCCCATCCCGACAATCCCCAATGTCTTGTGGTGTACGTCGATGCCGAACCAATCCGGGCCGATGCCCTGTTTCCACTCGCCCGCTTTGACGCGCTCGGCGACTTCCACCACGCGGCGGGCGGAGCTTAACACCAGCGTCATCAGCGTATCGGCCACGGTTTCGGTTAGCACCGTCGGCGTGTGCATCAGCAGGACGCGGCGAGCGTTCAGCGCATCGACATCGAAATTGTCATAGCCCACGGAGATGGTGGAGGTGGCGCGCAGCTTCGGCATCTTCTCTAACAAAGCAGTATCAACGGTTTCACTGGAGCCCAACAGCCCTTCAGCATTGGCGAACGCCTCGGCGTGCTGTTGCACGGTCTCTGGGTGCAGGTTGGGTACGCGGGTGATGGTGAAATGATCGTTCAGGCGTTGCAACAAATCGTCAGGCAGGGCTTTGTAGAGAATAACGGACGGCTTCATGGGTATCTCCATGGGTTGAAGAGGGAAGTGTTGATCGTTAGCAGGCTTAACAATCCCACAGCGGGGCGAAAAGTACCAGTCCAGAAAATGGGGTGGGAAGAAACCGGACAGGGAAAGCGCCCTGTCCGGTCAGGGTGTTACTGCGGGCTTAAGGTGATTTCTACGCGACGGTTCTGCGCTTTGCCTTCCGCGGTGCTGTTGCTGGCGATAGGATTCGCCGGGCCCATACCGGAAGTCCGGATGCGGGCAGCGGCCACGCCCTGGGTAATCAGTGAACTGGCTACGGAGTCAGCGCGCTGCTGCGACAGCGTCATGTTCAACTGCTGGCTGCCGGTGCTATCGGTGTAGCCGACCACGTTCACCGCCGTTTTTTCATACTCTTTCAGCACCATTGCCACGCCGGTCAGGGTGTTAGCCCCTGCGGGCTTCAGAGTGGAAGAGGAGCTGTCGAAGGTGACGTTGTTTGGCATGTTCAGCACGATATTGTTGCCGTTACGTGTGACGCTTACGCCGGTTCCCTGCATTTTCTGACGCAGTTTGGCTTCCTGGGCATCCATGTAGTAGCCCACGCCGCCGCCAACGGCTGCACCGGCCGCTGCGCCAATTAACGCCCCTTTACCGCGATCGTGTTTAGAGGAGGCCAGCGCGCCGATACCCGCGCCCACGAGTGTACCGAGGCCTGCACCAATGCCGGTTTTGCTGGCTTCTTGTTCACCGGTATACGGGTTGGTGGTACAGCCGGAAACGGCCAGAGCGCCGCTAACCAGGGCCGCAATCATGAGCATGCGTTTTTTCATCTTATTTCCTTAATCCTTTTTATTCTTTGCCACGGCAGGTGTGGCGGTTGATTATGACGTGCAAAACCGGGGAAAATTCCCGGAAGATTTTGTCTTTTTGTAAAAAACATTGAGCGATGAACAAAACGTCGCCGAACCACCTGCATCAGCTATCCGGGAGCCCGCTTTGCCACATTCATCGACCACGAAAACTATCCTGACTGCCGCCCACTGGGGCCCCATGTGGGTTGAAACCGACGGCGAGCGTGTGCTCTCTTCGCGCGGTGCGCTGGAAACGTCGTTCACCAATTCCCTGCAAAGCGTGGTCCGCGATCAGGTGCACAGTAAAACGCGCGTACGCTACCCGATGGTGCGTAAAGGTTTTCTGGCATCGCCGAGTCGCCCTCAAGGCGTGCGTGGGCAGGATGAATTTGTGCGGGTGAGTTGGGACGAGGCGCTGACGCTGATTGACCAGCAGCACCGACGTATTCGTGAAAGCTATGGGCCGTCGTCCATTTTTGCGGGGTCGTACGGCTGGCGTTCAAACGGCGTATTGCACAAAGCGGCGACGCTGCTTCAGCGCTATATGAGCCTGGCGGGCGGTTATACGGGGCATCTGGGCGATTACTCTACCGGCGCGGCGCAGGCGATCATGCCGCACGTGGTGGGCGGTAACGAGGTCTATCAGCAGCAGACCAGCTGGCCGATGGTGCTGGAGCACGCCGACGTGGTGGTGCTGTGGAGCGCCAACCCAATGAATACGCTGAAAATTGCCTGGAACGCTTCCGATGAGCAGGGATTGCCCTATTTTGAACAGCTGCGAAAAAGCGGTAAACGCCTGATCTGTATCGATCCGATGCGATCGGAAACCGTCGCCTTTTTCGGTGAATCGATGGAGTGGATTGCGCCACATATGGGCACGGACGTGGCGCTGATGCTGGGTATCGCCCATACGCTTTTGAGCAATAGTTGGCACGATACCGACTTTTTATCGCGCTGCACCACCGGGTTCCCGACATTTGCCGATTACCTGCTGGGTAAACATGATGGTGAGGTGAAGTCCGCTGAATGGGCTGCAGCGATTTGTGGCGTTAGCGCAGATAAAATTCGCGATCTAGCCGATATTTTCCGTAAAAATACCACCATGTTAATGTCCGGGTGGGGGATGCAGCGTCAGCAGTTCGGCGAACAGAAGCACTGGATGCTGGTGACGCTCGCCGCCATGCTGGGGCAGATTGGTACGCCGGGCGGCGGCTTTGGCCTCTCTTACCACTTTGCGAACGGCGGTAATCCAACCCGTCGCGCGGCGGTGCTGGCGTCAATGCAGGGCACGGTGAAAGGCGGTGTTGATGCCGTCGATAAAATCCCGGTGGCGCGTATCGTCGAGGCGCTGGAAAACCCTGGAGCGCCGTATCAGCATAACGGGCTGGATCGCCACTTCCCGGATATTCGCTTCGTCTGGTGGGCGGGCGGGGCCAACTTTACCCATCATCAGGATACCAACCGGTTGATTCGCGCCTGGCAAAAACCGGAGCTGGTGGTGATTTCCGAATGTAACTGGACGGCAGCGGCTCGCCACGCCGATATCGTACTGCCCGCGACGACCTCGTTTGAGCGTAACGACCTCACCATGACCGGTGATTACAGTAATCAGCATCTGGTGCCGATGAAGCGAGTGGTGATGCCGCGTGATGAAGCGCGCGATGATTTTGAGGTGTTTGCCGACCTCAGTGAGCGCTGGGAAATCGGCGGGCACGCGCGCTTTACCGAAGGGAAAAGCGATCTTCAATGGCTGGAAACCTTCTACCATATTGCTGGGGAGCGCGGAGCCAGCCAGCAGGTGACGCTGCCACCGTTTGCCGACTTCTGGCAGGCCAACGAATTTATCGAGATGCCGGAGAGCGAACAGAACGCTGCCTTCGTGCGATTTGGCGCGTTTCGCGCTGACCCGCTGGCCAACCCGCTGAAAACACCAAGCGGCAAGATTGAGATCTACTCCGAGCGTATTGCCAGCTTCCAGTATCCTGACTGCCCGCCGCATCCAATGTGGCTGGAACCTGACGAGTGGCACGGCAATGCGCAACCGGGACAGCTTCAACTATTGTCCGCGCATCCGGCGCATCGCCTGCACAGCCAGCTCAACCATACGACGCTGCGTGAGCGCTATGCGGTCGCCGGGCGCGAGCCGTTAACGCTGCACCCGCAGGATGCGCAGGCGCGGCAGATAAACGATGGCGATCTGGTGCGCATCTGGAACCATCGCGGTCAGGTGCTGGCGGGAGCGGTGGTGAGTGAAGACATCAAGCCCGGGGTTATCTGCCTGCACGAAGGGGCGTGGCCGGATTTAGATCTTCAGGCGGATGGCATCTGTAAAAATGGGGCGGTGAATGTCCTCACCAAAGATATCCCCAGCTCGCGGCTGGGGAACGGGTGCGCGGGGAATACGGCGCTGGCCTGGGTCGAAAAATATGCGGGGCCAGCGCTTACGCTAACGGCGTTTGATCCGCCTGCCAATGCATAATCCAGGTAGGGTGCTGAGTCTCGTCCTGCCACGCGCTATCCTGAATGCGAAACCCCTGCGTGTGGTAGAAATTCACCGCCCGGCTGTTTTTCTGATATACCTCCAGGCTGAGCTCGGAGAAGTGCTGTTTCACCACGCTCAGCAGCGCGCTGCCGATTCCGTGGTGGAGCAGCGTCGGCGCGACAAACAGCGCACCGACGAATCTTGCTTCAATCACGCTGACAAAACCCTGTAGCCGTTGTTCATCCTCAAAGATCCAGGTTTCTGCCGCCGGAAGGTAGGTGTCGCGCACGATGGGCAGACTCTCCTGCCAGTACTGGGCGGCGATAAACGGGTGTGCGTAGGTCGTGCTTTCCAGCCAGAGCTCCAGCAGTGGGTCAAACTGGTTAGTGTTCCATTTTCTTATCATGCTGCACTCCAGGATGGCAGATGCAGTGGGTGACGTGGTCGTTGACCAGCCCACAGGCCTGCATAAAGGAATAACAAATCGTGGTGCCAACAAACTTAAAGCCGCGTTTTTTCAGCGCCTTAGATAGTGCATCAGAGGCTGGTGTTGAGGTGGCGATGTCGCTCAGTTCTGCAGCCTGGGTGACGATCGGAACGCCATCAACAAACGACCAGACAAAATCGTTAAACGCTTCGCCGTTGGCTGCCATCGCCAGGAAAGCGCGAGCATTGCCGATAATGGCCTGAATTTTTCCGCGATGGCGTATGATACCGGCATCCAACACCAATCGCTCCACGTCTGCTTCGGTCATCGCAGCGACCTTTACCGGGTCAAAGTGGTGGAACGCGTGGCGATAGTTTTCGCGTTTTTTCAGCACCGTAATCCAGGAGAGCCCGGCCTGCTGTCCTTCCAGACAGATCATTTCAAACAGCTTCTGGTTATCCCTTTGGGGCACGCCCCATTCAGTGTCGTGATACGCGATGTACAGCGGATCCTGACTTACCCAACCGCAGCGTTGCATCTGATTCTCCCTGTTTTTGTTGATGGATCACGCCTGATAATAAAACCCTGCGCTTCACTTGACGCTGATAAGAAAATAGCAATAGTTAGTACAGGGAACTACTCCCTAAAAACATAACAATAATTGCCGAATCTGGCTCTTTAGTGGAGTCAATTAATGATTAATAAGAAATGCAATGGCCTTTGGCGATATGTTGTACCGGCATCGGGCTTGGTGTGGATGTTACTTTCGCCACATGCAAATGCCTGGCAACAGGAATATATCGTGTCTGATGGGCAAAGTAATACTGCCGAGCGCTATACATGGGATAGCGATCACCAACCGCGTTATGACGACATCCTTGCCGAGCGCATTGAAGCGCTGCAGGCGGGGGCCGGAATGAATATGAATTTGCCGGATAACACGCCGCTGGATGCGACCAAAACCATGAGCATTGGCTGGAATTTCCCGCTCACGGAGAGCATGACGATGGGGCCGGTTGCCGCCTGGCACTATGACGGTTCGCCGGGCTACATGTGGAACGAATTCGGCGATACGGTGAACAGCGTTGCGCAGTCCGACGCGCTGTGGCACGCCAGCGTGAGTACGCTGGGCTGGCGCGTTGATTCTCATCCGTGGTTAGGCGTCCGCCCGTGGGCACAGGTGAGCTACAATCAGCAGTTTGGCGAAAACCAGTGGAAGGCGCAGTCCGGGCTTAACCGTACACCAACTGCAACGCAGGATGGCAACTGGGTCGATGTGACTTTGGGGGCTGATATGTTATTAAATTCACATCTCGCCGCCTATGCCGCACTCTCGCAGGCCGATAACATGTCTGCTGGCACCAACTACTCCTACATGATGGGCGTGAGCGCGCGCTTCTGATCTCCGATATTTTTTGAGAAATTCAGCGGCAGGTGATTTTTGGCAATGCCATTCATTCCGCCGCTGATGCATTTCATTCCGCCCTGAATGCACTTCATGCCTTTTAAAACCCGCAAAAATGCTAACTTCGTTATCGTTGGCAGCAGTTAATTTAAGAAGGCATCATCATCATGAACGCTGCAACCAAAAATCATACCCGCTGGCTGACATTATTCGGCACCATTATTACCCAATTCGCATTAGGTTCCGTTTATACCTGGAGCCTGTTTAACAGCGCATTGTCCACTAAGCTGGATGCATCCGTTAGCCAGGTGGCGTTCTCCTTCGGTTTATTAAGTTTAGGTCTGGCGCTCTCTTCTTCCGTAGCTGGTAAATTACAGGAACGCTTCGGCGTAAAACGCGTCACGATGGCTTCCGGTATTCTGTTGGGTATTGGCTTCTTCATGACTGCTCATGCGAACAATCTGATGATGCTGTGGCTGAGCGCAGGCGTTATTGTTGGTCTGGCGGACGGTGCGGGCTATTTGCTGACGCTATCCAACTGCGTGAAATGGTTCCCGGAACGTAAAGGCCTGATCTCCGCCTTCGCGATTGGTTCATATGGTTTAGGTAGCCTTGGTTTTAAATTCATCGATAGCCAACTGCTGGCAACGGTAGGTCTGGAAAAAACCTTCATGATCTGGGGCGCTATCGTACTGGTGATGATTGTCCTCGGTTCCATGTTGATGACTGATGCGCCGAACCAGAAAGTGACGACCACCAACGGCGTTGTCGCCAACGATTTCACTCTGGCAGAATCCATGCGTAAACCGCAGTACTGGATGCTTGCCGTGATGTTCCTGACCGCCTGCATGAGTGGCCTGTACGTTATCGGTGTGGCGAAAGATATCGCGCAGGGCATGGTGCATCTGGATCTGGCAACCGCAGCGAACGCCGTAACCGTTATCTCCATCGCTAACCTGGGCGGCCGTCTGGTGCTCGGTATCCTGTCCGATAAAATTGCGCGTATCCGCGTTATCACCATTGGTCAGGTTATCTCGTTGGTGGGTATGGCGGCGCTGCTGTTCGCTCCGCTGAATGAAGTGACCTTCTTTGCGGCGATTGCCTGTGTGGCCTTTAACTTTGGCGGCACTATCACTGTCTTCCCGTCACTGGTCAGCGAATTCTTTGGTCTGAATAACCTGGCGAAAAACTACGGCGTGATTTACCTCGGTTTCGGTATCGGTAGTATCTGCGGTTCACTGATTGCGTCGATGTTCGGTGGGTTCTACGTCACCTTCTGCGTCATCTTTGCGCTGCTGATTCTCTCCCTGGCACTGTCCACGACGATTCGTCAGCCAAAAACAGAAGTACTGCAGGAAGCTCACGCTTAATTATTACCTTTCCTCTTAAGTTGATTCTGACCAAATATATTGTAAATATTTGGTCAGATCACATTCTCTCCGCATACTTTTCCCCTTTCTTGTTGTCTACTTACCGCGCTTGCATGTGATGCCTTTAATGGCATAACGCATATATTAATTGGTCCGCTAATAATGTGATTTGGCACCAGTTTTTCTTTTTCCCTTTTTTCCAGGGTTTTTTTGAATGCGATATATAAAAGCGATGTCCCAGCAAACACTGAGTGTTCTGCTGGCGGTGTACATCGGTTGGTTTATGAACTTCTCCGTATTGTCCCGTCGGTTTGAGGGGTATTTGCAGGACTTCAGTTTCGAGAAAGGTCTGTTCATCGTTATTGAGCTTGTCGGTACGCTGCTGGTGACCTTCTTCTTATTCCGTGTGCTTTCTATTGGCGGCCGTCGGTTGTGGAAGGTACTGGCATCGCTGGTGGTGCTGATTTCTGCTGGTGCCAGCTATTACATGACCAACCTGAACGTCGTGATTGGCTATGGCATTGTGGCTTCGGTCATGACCACCGATGTCGATCTTTCGAAAGAGGTGGTGGGCTGGCACTTTATCAGTTGGCTGGTGCTGACCAGCATCCTGCCTCTGGCCTTTATCTGGATTAACCAGGCGCGCGATACGCTGCTTTATCAGCTGCGTACGCCGGGGCAGCGCATCCGTGGTATCGCCATTGTGCTGCTGTCGGCGCTGCTGGTGTGGGGGCCAATCCGTCTGATGGAAGTGCATCTGAAGGCGACCGAGCGGCTGTCGCAGGTGGATCTGCCGAGCTATGGTGGCGTCCTGGCGAACTCCTACCTGCCTAGCAATTGGGTGGCGGCACTGGGTCTTTACGGCTGGACGCAGGTTGACGAGTCCACCAGTACTCGCGAGCTGTTGAACCCGACGAAGGAATTCACCTATGTAGCGCCAAAGGATATCGATGACACCTATATGGTATTTATCATCGGCGAAACGACCCGTTGGGACCATATGGGCCTGTTTGGCTATGAGCGTAATACCACGCCGGGGCTGGCAAAAGAGAAAAACCTGGTCGCGTTCCGCGGTTACTCCTGTGATACCGCCACCAAGCTTTCGCTGCGTTGTATGTTTGTCCGCCAGGGCGGAGCAAGCGATAACCCGCAGCGCACGCTGAAAGAGCAGAACGTTTTTGCAGTGCTGCATCAATTGGGCTTCACCGGCGACCTGCTGGCGATGCAGAGTGAGCTGTGGTTCTACAGCAACACAATGGCAAATAACATTGCGTATCGCGAGCAGATTGGCGCAGAGCCGCGTAACCGTGGCAAGAGCGTGGACGATATGCTGCTGGCCGACGAGCTGCAAAACGTGCTCGCCCGTCAAAGCGAGAAGGGCAAACACCTCATTATCATCCATACCAAAGGCTCGCACTTTAACTACACCCAGCGCTACCCGCGCAACTTTGCACAGTGGCAGCCAGAGTGCGTAAATGTGGACGACAAGTGCAGCAAGGCGGAGCTGATTAACTCTTACGACAACTCGATTACCTATATCGATCATTTCCTGGTAAACGTATTTGATCAGCTGCGCGATAAGAAGGCGATTGTTTTCTTTGCTGCGGATCACGGCGAGTCGATTAACGAACACGAACGCCTGCACGGTACGCCGCGTAAGATGGCGCCGCCAGAGCAGTTCCGCGTGCCGATGATGGTCTGGATGTCCGATAAATATCTGCAAAATCCGGACCATGCGAAGTCGTTCGCTTACCTGCAGCAGCAGGCGGCGATGAAGCAGCCGAAGCGTCACGTGGAGCTGTACGATACGATCATGGGCTGTCTGGGTTACACCTCACCAGACGGCGGTATCAATGAGTACAACAACTGGTGCCACGTGCCGGAAACCCCAAAAACGGCGCAGTGAGGCGTTCTTCACCGAACAAAAGGCATGGTTTTAATAAGGGATTGACGACCAAAAAACGCAGCAGTAAGATCTGCTGCGTACGGTGATTGGCGCAGCCTGGTAGCGCACTTCGTTCGGGACGAAGGGGTCGGAGGTTCAAATCCTCTATCACCGACCAGTTTGGAAAGCCTGCTCAACGAGCAGGCTTTTTGCGTTATAACGGCAGGTAGCCATTACGCACCCTCTCCCAATACAAACACTTCCCCTATCTGTTCACAATTTTGTGACATATTCCATTGTATTTTCGTATGCATAGACGAATCTTTTTTTTCGCTGCTTATGACTAAGCTCAGCATTTTCCGCTGTGCGTTTTAACGTTCGCGGCATTAATCGCTCAGATTATCATCATATCGAAATAAATTTTTCACATAACGGCTAAATGTTAATCGCTGAATGTTGCAAAGTATTAAGTGGATTACTCTGCCTTCTTGGCCATAGCACAAATTTCTCTGCTGAAAATAGTGCTTCGGGGTTTTTTTAATCTTTGCCCATCCATTCTCACCTTCAATACAAATCCCGGTTAACTGTATTGACGTTTTCACATTCTGTTGACAGATTGTAGGGCATGAGGGGCATTTCATGGAGAATCCGCACTGCAACTCAGATGTTCCAGTGAAAGGAATCCCTCGCCTCTATATGCATCGACCCAGCCGGTTCAAAAATAAATAAGGTCAGGCGGTGTAACCCAATGCAAAGGGTAAAAACAACACATATCACATTGGAGCAGAATAATGAGTATTTCCTTGAAGAAGTCAGGGATGCTGAAGCTGGGTCTCAGCCTGGTCGCTATGACCGTTGCAGCCAGCGTACAGGCAAAAACCCTGGTTTATTGTTCAGAAGGCTCGCCGGAAGGCTTTAACCCACAGCTCTTTACGTCTGGTACCACCTATGATGCCAGCTCCGTACCCATCTATAACCGTCTGGTTGAATTCAAAACCGGTACCACGGAAGTGATTCCAGGTCTGGCTGAGAAGTGGGACATCAGCCCGGACGGCAAAACCTACACCTTCCACCTGCGTCAGGGCGTGAAGTGGCAGGATAATAAAGATTTCAAACCAACGCGTGACGTGAACGCCGACGATATCGTCTTCTCCTTCGACCGTCAGAAAAACGCGCAGAACCCGTACCACAAAGTCTCTGGCGGCAGCTATGAATACTTTGAAGGCATGGGCCTGCAAGACCTGATTAGCGAAGTGAAAAAAGTCGACGATCATACCGTTCAGTTCGTGCTGACTCGCCCGGAAGCGCCGTTCCTGGCCGACCTGGCGATGGACTTCGCGTCTATTCTGTCAAAAGAATATGCTGACAACATGCTGAAAGCCGGCACGCCGGAGAAAGTCGACCTGAACCCAATCGGTACTGGTCCTTTCCAGCTGGTTCAGTACCAGAAAGACTCCCGTATTCTGTACAAAGCCTTCCCGGGCTACTGGGGCACCAAGCCGCAGATCGATCGCCTGGTCTTCTCCATCACGCCTGACGCTTCCGTGCGTTACGCCAAGCTGCAGAAGAATGAGTGCCAGGTTATGCCGTACCCGAACCCGGCTGACATCGCGCGCATGAAAGAAGACAAGAGCATCAACCTGATGGAACAGGCTGGCCTGAACGTGGGTTACCTCTCCTTCAACACCGAGAAAAAACCGTTTGATGACGTGAAAGTGCGTCAGGCGCTGACCTACGCGGTCAACAAAGAAGCGATCATCAAAGCTGTTTATCAGGGTGCAGGCGTTGCGGCTAAGAACCTGATCCCGCCAACCATGTGGGGCTATAACGACGACGTCAAAGACTACAGCTACGATCCGGAAAAAGCCAAGGCGCTGCTGAAAGAAGCGGGCCAGGATAAAGGCTTCACCGTTGAGCTGTGGGCGATGCCGGTACAGCGTCCATATAACCCGAACGCTCGCCGTATGGCTGAGATGATTCAGGCTGACTGGGCGAAGATCGGCGTACAGGCCAAAATCGTGACCTACGAGTGGGGCGAGTACCTCAAGCGTGCGAAAGCCGGTGAGCACCAGGCTGTGATGATGGGCTGGACCGGCGACAACGGGGATCCGGATAACTTCTTCGCGACGCTGTTTAGCTGCGCGGCGGCGAAAGACGGTTCCAACTACTCTCGCTGGTGCTACAAGCCGTTTGAAGATCTGATTCAACCGGCACGTGCTACCGATGACCACAACAAACGCGTTGAACTGTACAAACAGGCTCAGGTGGTAATGCACGATCAGGCTCCAGCGCTGATCATCGCTCACTCCACCGTATACGAGCCGGTGCGTAAAGAAGTCAAAGGCTACGTGGTTGACCCATTAGGTAAGCACCACTTCGACAACGTATCTATCGAATAATAAAGACGATGCCTTAACCGGCAGCGCAACGCTTCCTGCCCCCCTTGGGGTGGGAAGCTGCGCCGTATCTGCGCCTTTCGCATTAAGAAGGTGGCAGATTTGTGAGCAATACAGACGACCTGTGACCAGGCGGGCCGTCATTAGAGAGAATCAGGGTTATGTTGCAGTTCATCCTCAAACGCTTGGGTCTGGTGATCCCGACGTTTATCGGTATCACCCTCCTCACGTTTGCCTTCGTGCATATGATCCCCGGCGATCCGGTGATGATTATGGCGGGCGAGCGTGGTATTTCCCCTGAGCGCCATGCCCAGCTTCTGGCTGAACTCGGCCTGGATAAGCCAATGTGGCAACAGTACCTCCACTATATCTGGGGCGTACTGCACGGCGACTTAGGTATTTCATTGAAAAGCCGACTCCCGGTGTGGGACGAGTTCGTGCCGCGTTTTAAAGCGACGCTGGAGCTCGGTATCTGCGCCATGATTTTCGCCATCGCCGTGGGCATCCCGGTGGGCGTGCTGGCCGCGGTTAAACGCGGTTCCATCTTCGATCATACCGCCGTTGGCCTGGCGCTGACCGGCTACTCCATGCCGATTTTCTGGTGGGGCATGATGCTTATCATGCTGGTGTCGGTGCACTGGAACCTGACGCCGGTCTCCGGACGCGTCAGCGATATGGTGTTCCTTGACGACTCCAACCCGCTGACCGGCTTTATGCTGATTGATACCGCCATCTGGGGCGACCCGGGCAACTTTATCGATGCGCTGGCGCACATGATTTTGCCGGCCATTGTGCTCGGGACTATTCCGCTGGCGGTGATCGTGCGTATGACCCGTTCCTCCATGCTGGAAGTGCTGGGTGAAGACTATATCCGTACCGCGCGTGCCAAGGGGTTAACCCGCATGCGTGTCATCATTGTTCACGCCCTGCGTAACGCCATGCTGCCGGTGGTGACCGTTATCGGCCTGCAGGTGGGGACGCTGCTGGCGGGTGCGATTCTGACGGAAACCATCTTCTCCTGGCCGGGTCTCGGACGCTGGCTGATTGACGCGCTGCAACGCCGTGACTATCCGGTAGTGCAGGGTGGGGTGCTGCTGGTGGCGACGATGATTATCCTCGTCAACCTGCTGGTTGACCTGCTGTACGGCGTGGTGAACCCGCGCATTCGTCATAAGAAGTAAGGGGCCATCATGTCACAAGTTACTGAGAATAAAGCACCGGTGCCGATGACCCCGTTCCAGGAATTCTGGCACTACTTTAAGCGCAATAAAGGCGCGGTTGTCGGCCTGGTTTACGTGGTTATCGTGCTGTTTATCGCTATCTTCGCCAACTGGATTGCGCCGTACAACCCGGCCGATCAGTTCCGCGATACGCTGCTCGCGCCGCCGGCATGGCAGGAAGGTGGCACCTGGGCACATCTGTTTGGTACCGATGATGTGGGCCGCGATGTGCTGTCCCGTCTGATGTACGGTGCGCGCTTGTCGCTGCTGGTCGGCTGTCTGGTCGTTGTGCTGTCGCTGGTAATGGGCATTGTGCTGGGGCTGGTTGCTGGTTACTTCGGCGGCCTCGTCGATAACATCATCATGCGCGTCGTCGATATTATGCTGGCCTTGCCAAGCCTGCTGCTGGCACTGGTGCTGGTGGCTATCTTCGGCCCGTCGATCGGCAACGCCGCGCTGGCGCTGACCTTTGTCGCCTTGCCGCACTACGTCCGTTTAACCCGTGCCGCCGTACTGGTGGAGGTGAACCGCGACTACGTTACCGCTTCCCGCGTGGCGGGTGCCGGGGCGATGCGCCAGATGTTCGTCAATATCTTCCCTAACTGCCTTGCGCCGCTGATTGTTCAGGCATCGCTCGGTTTCTCTAACGCCATTCTCGATATGGCTGCCCTTGGCTTCCTGGGGATGGGCGCACAGCCGCCTACGCCGGAGTGGGGCACCATGCTCTCTGACGTACTGCAATTTGCGCAAAGCGCCTGGTGGGTTGTGACCTTCCCAGGGCTGGCAATTTTGCTGACGGTACTGGCGTTTAACCTGATGGGTGACGGTCTGCGTGACGCGCTCGATCCCAAACTGAAGCAGTAAGGGGACCGAGATGGCGTTATTAAATGTAGATAAATTATCGGTGCACTTCGGCGACGAAGGCACACCGTTCAAAGCCGTAGACCGCGTGAGCTACAGCGTAAATCAGGGTGAAGTGGTTGGCATCGTCGGCGAATCCGGCTCGGGTAAATCCGTTAGCTCGCTGGCGATTATGGGGCTGATTGATTATCCCGGCCGCGTGATGGCGGAAAGCCTGCTGTTTAACGGCCAGGATCTGAAGCGTATTTCTGAGAAAGAGCGTCGCAATCTGGTGGGCGCCGAAGTGGCGATGATCTTCCAGGACCCGATGACCAGCCTTAACCCGTGCTATACCGTCGGCTTCCAGATTATGGAAGCGATTAAGGTGCATCAGGGCGGCAACAAGAGCACCCGCCGTCAGCGAGCCATCGACCTGTTAAATCAGGTGGGGATCCCTGACCCGGCTTCGCGTCTGGACGTGTATCCGCACCAGCTTTCCGGTGGGATGAGCCAGCGCGTGATGATCGCCATGGCGATTGCCTGTCGTCCGAAACTGCTGATTGCCGATGAACCAACGACTGCACTGGATGTAACCATTCAGGCGCAGATCATCGAACTGCTGCTGGAGCTTCAGCAGAAAGAGAACATGGCGCTGATCCTGATCACGCACGATCTGGCGCTGGTGGCCGAAGCTGCGCACAAAATCATCGTGATGTACGCCGGTCAGGTAGTGGAAACGGGCGCTGCGGGCGATATCTTCCGCGCCCCACGTCATCCGTACACCCAGGCGCTGTTGCGCGCGTTGCCGGAGTTTGCTCAGGATAAAGCGCGTCTGGCTTCGCTGCCGGGCGTGGTACCGGGCAAATACGACCGCCCGAACGGCTGCCTGCTGAACCCGCGTTGCCCGTATGCGACGGATAAATGCCGCAGCGTAGAGCCTGAGCTGAATACCGTTGATGGTGCTCGCCAGTCGAAATGTCACTACCCACTCGATGATGCCGGGAGGCCCACACTATGAGTACGCACGAGGCCACCTCGCAGCAGCCGCTGCTGCAGGCAATTGACCTGAAAAAACACTATCCGGTAAAGAAGGGGATGTTCGCCCCGGAACGCCTGGTGAAAGCGCTGGACGGCGTGTCATTTACCCTGGAGCGCGGCAAAACGCTGGCGGTGGTCGGGGAATCCGGCTGCGGTAAATCGACGCTGGGCCGTCTGCTGACGATGATCGAAACGCCGAGCGGCGGTGAGCTTTACTATCAGGGGCAGGATCTGCTCAAACATGATCCGCACGCGCAGAAGCTGCGTCGGCAGAAAATTCAGATTGTGTTCCAGAACCCGTATGGTTCTCTGAACCCGCGTAAAAAAGTGGGACAAATTCTGGAAGAGCCGCTGCAGATTAATACCTCGCTCAGCAAAGAGCAGCGTCGCGACAAAGCGTTGGCGATGATGGCGAAAGTGGGCTTGAAAACCGAGCACTATGACCGCTATCCGCACATGTTCTCCGGCGGCCAGCGTCAGCGTATTGCAATCGCCCGTGGTTTGATGCTTGACCCGGACGTAGTGATTGCCGACGAACCGGTCTCTGCGCTTGACGTTTCCGTGCGCGCGCAGGTGCTGAACCTGATGATGGATTTGCAGCAGGAGCTGGGGCTCTCTTACGTCTTTATCTCCCACGACCTGTCAGTCGTAGAGCATATTGCCGATGAAGTGATGGTGATGTATCTGGGACGTTGCGTGGAGAAAGGGACGAAGGACCAGATCTTCAACAATCCGCGTCACCCGTACACCCAGGCGCTGCTCTCCGCGACGCCGCGTCTGAATCCGGACGATCGCCGCGAGCGCATTAAGCTGACCGGCGAGCTACCAAGCCCGCTGAATCCACCGCCGGGCTGTGCTTTCAACGCCCGCTGCCGCCGTCGCTTTGGCCAGTGCACCCAGCTGCAGCCGCAGCTGAAAGAGTATGGTGGTCAACTGGTAGCGTGCTTCGCGGTCGATCAGGATGAGAATCCAGAGAAAACCGCGTAACAGGATACTCATCAGCTATAGCTATAACAGAGCCGCAGAAATAAAACCCTGCGGCTTTTTTGTATTTGTAGCCCGGGCAAGGCATTTACGCCGCCCCCGGGGCTGCTCGGTGCTAATCTTGGTATCGATTCCCGGCGTCGCTACGCGAGAGGCGGGCGCTATTCTGAAAATGGGGTTAGTGCGGCGAGTTGAAGGGCGGAATACAGTAGTATCGTCGGCAAGCCGGGATTCCCGGTGAGGCGCAATGTTGCGGGGGCTTGATCCCCGGCGGCATAGGTTGCTGGAAAGAGAAAACCCCCGCACGTTGTTTGGTATAAACCGGCAACATAACGGGGGCTATCACTTGACCAGACATCAAGAGAATAGCCGCGAACTGTTGCTATTGCAACCAAGGCGGCTACATGACGCTTGCAGAGCTTGGTGTGCTTTTCTGGCACGATCTGGCAGCTCCGATTGCGGTGGGAATTATCACCAGCGCGATTCTGAGCTGGTGGCGTAACCGGAAATAATACCAACTGACGGGCGTCTGTCCGCCGCAGTGGCAGCATGCGCCCGAACCGGGCCGCAGGGGTAAAATCCTGCGGCCTTTTTCGTTTTTGTAGCCCGGGCAAGGCGTTTACGCCGCCCCGGGACTGCTCGGTGCTGATATTGGTATCAGACCCGGCGTCGCTGTGCTCGGCCGGGCTACGTTCAGTTCGAGTGCAATTCTGAAAATGGAGTTGCTACGGCGAGCTGAAGGGTTGTTTGCGGTAGTATCGTCACCAAGCCGGGTTTCCCGGTGAGGCGCAATGTTGCGGGGGCTTGATCCCCGGCGGCATAGGTTGCTGGAAAGAGAAAACCCCCGCACGTTGTTTGGTATAAACCGGCAACATAACGGGGGCTATCACTTGCCTGAACAACAAGAGAATAGCCGCGAACTGTTGCTATTGCAACCAAGGCGGCTATATGACGCTCGCAGAGCTTGGCGTGCTTTTCTGGCACGATCTGGCAGCTCCGATTGCGGTGGGAATTATCACCAGCGCGATTCTGAGCTGGTGGCGTAACCGGAAATAACGCCCGCTGAGGGGCGTCTGTCCGCCGCAGTGGCAACATGCGCCCGAACCGGGCCGCAGGGGTAAAACCCTGCGGCCTTTTTCGTTTTATTGCGGGTACGGCACCCAGGAACCGCCGTTCAGGCGAACGTACGGTTTGCCCTGGTACTGAACGACGACAGCGTTGGAGTTTTCCGACACCGCGGCAGTCTGCGGCAGGTTGCCGGTGAAGGCCGACCAGTCGACGCTATCTTCGGTAAAGATTTTGCCGTCTACCGCGCGGGCAACCAGTTCGGAAATCGCCAGGTAACTGCTTGGCTGATTGATATCAATGGCGGCGCCCTGATGTGGTGCTTTCATGCCAAAGAATTTAATCGCGGCCGGTACGTGGGTAATCGACGGGCTTGGGATATCGCGCAGGCCGGAGACCTGCATTTTATCGCGCACCATGTTCCGGCACTACGACAACCATCACACGGCGGCCTGACTTCTCAAGCTCGGTAAAGAAAGCATCCAGCTCATCAAACAGCTTCTGCGCGCGGGTCTTGTAGTCCGCCGTTTTGCTCTGCCCCTGGAAGTGGTTACCGTCGTGCAGCGGCAGGATGTTATAGAAGGTTGCCGAGCGGCCACCGGCTGGCATATCCGGTGACTGCAGCCAGCGGTCGAGCACCGCCAGGTCGTCATACACCGGGGAACCATCGAAGGAGAGCAGATTAACTGGCAGCTTGCTTTGATCCATCAGCGGGCTCTGCATGCCGCCGTTCTCACGCACTTCTTTGAGGAAATCGCCGAATACGCCGTTATGGTCAAGCATCAGGTGCTGGGTGAAGCCGAGTTTGGACAGGTTATCAAACAGGTAGCACTGGTTGCCTGCTGGCTGATACAGATTGGTATGCGACGGCTGACCGCAGCTTGCGCGCAGCAGACGAATCGCTGCCGGGCCGCTGTACGATGTTGCCGAGTTGAAGTTGCTAAAGCGAATATCAAAGTGCGACCACAGTGGATGCTGCATCAGGCCTGCCGCTTCGATATCGGAGTTAGCCAGCGAACAGATGTTGATAACCAGCAGGTCAAACGGCTGCGCATCCTCCGGCAACTGCGCCGGGAAGGTGGTCGTGCGTTTGCTTTCCGACGCGTAGAAGCTGTTTAACCAGGCGTTCAGGTTATCTGACGTTGGCGCAGCGGTTTGCGCGGGAAGATCGCCGCTTGTTGCCGCGCTCCCCGCAGCAGCGGCTGGGGCCGTGGTGGTTGCAGCGGTCGTGCTGGTTGCTTGCCCGGTTGGCCACAAGCTAAAGGACGGGATTAACGGGCTGAGGTTAACCCATACCATGGCGGCAACCACAAAAACGGTAATACGGATCCATTGATTTAAGAACAGCCAGGCGACCACGAGCACGAAGAACGCGCCGACCATCTGCCAGTTAATAAAGCGGGTGACGAGATCCCAGATGTAATCTGCGCTAAAGCCTGCAATCTGCGAACCCTGGCTCATAATGCTTTCCGGTCCTGGCAGCCAGGTATCGTGCCAGAACAGCGCAAGGCCGAGCGGGATGGCAATCCAGTGGCGCCAACGGTGCAGCCGGTTGTTCGGCAACGGGAAGAGCAGGAAGGCCATGAACACCAGATTCATCATGGGATGGAAATTGAGGTACCCCGCCCACAGCAGGCCAAATTTGACCAGGAAATAGAGGTTCCAGCCAGACAGGCCCCGCCAGTAGTGCCAAAGCGGAGAAGGAGTAACGGCGGCGTTTTTCGTCGAATTAGTCATTTTTTGATTTTGCCCTGACGGCCTGGTCCCGGCGTAACACGCCGACGGGTTTAACAAAGCGCGGTTTTAGAAACATCAGACGGAACGCGTTCTCAATGCGGCGCTGGTGATGACGCGCCAGATAGCCCAGCGGGAAAAAGATCAGCGCGCAGAGAATCACGAGTTGAATAATATCGCTTATCGACATCATGACGACGTTCCTTCGGTATCCGTAGACAGGCGGCACGGCTCGGGGTAACGGCGCCAGCTGTTATCTTCATAGGTCGCATTAATCACGTTTTTCGGCTTCGGTGAGATATGCAGCGGCTGGGTCCACAGCTCTGGCTTCACGCTGCGCATATCAATCAACTCGGCGGAAATCTGTTTATCTTCAAACCACATCATACGGTTAGAGAAAATATCCCCGGTTGGCAGCGGGAAGATATGATTGAGCGCTTTATCGAGGTCGTTGACGCGACAGAAGGAGAGAAACAGCACCAGGCGGCGATCGGCAATGGTGACGATATCGCCCATACGGTGCGGGCGGCACAGCGTCAGCGCCTGCTCAACTCGCAGCCCAGGGGCGGGTCGTAACGCGACCATCACGCCTTTACTGTCCGCAGGCAGTAGCGTGTTGTTGATAACTTTTTGTACCGCATCGCAGAACACATCCCACTTCTGGTAGCCCTTGAGCTTCAGCGGTTCGGTATTGGCCAGGAGCGTGGCCAAATCTTCCGGCACGTGACGGCTGAACTGCTGCGACTGCACGCTTTCAATTAAGGTCAGGCTGCGTGAGAGCGGCGCGCTGGCAGAGATAACGATGTTGGCTCCGCAGCTTAACAGCAGACGCTCATCAGTGGCACGCAGACTCGGTGTAGTCTCTCGGACGATTATTTTTAACGCACTACCACGCTGCCGGCGCAGCGTGTGAATATATCGGGAAAGCTGCTCTATCTGGCTATTTTGGCTCAGAGAGAATATGACGGTTGCCGCCTGGGCGGTACGTGCAGCATTAAAAACACCGTCGTTGGTGTCAAATAACGTCCAATGCTCTGAAAGCGCCGGTGCACCTTCAAGAATAACGATATTGCTGAGCACTTGTTTTTCGTCACTACGCGGCTGCACATTGGCAACCTCTTCTTGTGCTAAATGCCAGCCGTTGTCATTTTGTTTAATTAACAGCTGTTGGCGGGCGCTCACGCCTTTTTCATTTGACCAGTAAGATATATCCAATAGTTGACTATCACCCTGGTAACGTAAACTTGCCAGGCCAGAAAGGGCACGATATTCACCGAGTAAAACGGAAGTTTGAGCATCAGCATTGTTGCCTGGATTCAGTACCAGAAGCGTACAGCCGTAGTATTTAGCCCATTTTTGCGACTTGTTTACCCAATCATGTATTTTATCGGCGGAAATATTTTTCCAGGCATTGTGAGCGCATAGGAGGATAACGAAATAACCGTTGGGTTCAAGCGTGCGCAGCAGGTCGCGGCGCATAAAGTATAGACTATCCGCGTTATCCTGCATGGTGAACAGCGATATTTTTTTGGGACCAGAATTTCCCTTTAATTCTATGAGGTTATTAGGGTTTTCGCCCATGCTAACCACCGCCACTTTTGCCGCCTCTTGCTGCACGGAGAGCGTCTGGTTGAGCAGGCTAACGGCATCCTCATGACGATCAGTATTAATCCACCACACGCCGCCTGCGGGCATATGGCTCACTTCATCCCAAAGTGACTGGATACCAATAGAAAATATGGGGTTCATCGTGTCCCTCTTATCGACGATAATCCTGCGTATAAGTTTACTAGTGAAAACGGCAGAATAAACCTAATATTGAAATTAAATAGCATCAGATTTAGCATGTATACTCTTCATTATTAGCGTTATCGTCAGGCGATAAGTGAGCCAATCCCCTGAAACCTGCATAACGATGTGGTTGAAATGAATAAATGCAAAACCACTCATCTGCAATCTGAAGTATGACGAGTATAAACGAATTTCATGGAAAGGTTGCCCCTCGAATGATGGGCGCATTTGTACTTTGATTTCAGAGGGAGCAAAAAATGTCAGATAGTGAACCGGTTAAATCAGTTGATTCTCAACTTGGCTACACTTTTCAGAATGATTTTCTCGCACTAAGTCGGGCTTTCTCTCTACCCAATATAGATTACACTGATATTTCCCAGCGTGAAAAATTAGCTGCTGCGTTTAAGCGCTGGCCGCTGCTAGCAGAGTTTGCAGAACAAAAAGCCGAACAAAAATAAGGAAGCCATAATGGCTATTCTGGGATTACAGGGCGTTCGCGGTGGCGTGGGTACGACGTCCATCACGGCGGCATTAGCGTGGTCATTACAGCTGCTCGGGGAGTCGGTGCTGGTCATCGATGCTGGCCCTGACAATATGCTGCGTCTGTCGTTTAACGATGAGATTGGACGGCAGAGTGGCTGGGCGCGCGCGGTGCTGGACGGCAAGGATTGGCGTGATGCAGGCTTACGTTACACTTCACTGATTGATGTTCTGCCGTTTGGCTATCTCCAGCCGGGCGAGCGACAAAATGTGGCCGCGTTGGCGGATAGGCTATCGGACATTGCCGACATTGCTAAAACCCTGGAGCAAGAGGGGCGCTATCAGTGGATCCTGCTGGATCTTCCGCATGGCTTTTACCCCTGGACCGCACCGTTGGTCGAAGCCTGCCATTTTACGTTGACCATTCTTAAACCGGATGCCAACTGTCATATTCGTCTGCATCAACAGCCGCTACCGGCTAATACCCACCTTTTAATCAATGAGCTACGCATGAGCAGCCCGCTGCAGGAAGACCTTTATCAGGTCTGGCTGCAAACCCAGCGCCGCCTGCTGCCGGTGGTGATACATCTGGATGAAGCGATGGCTGAAAGCCTGGCGAGCAAGCAACCGCTGGGTGAATACCGCCATGACTCCCTGGCTGCTGAAGAGATGATTACGCTCGCCAACTGGTGTCTGATGCACTACGCGGGCCATCGTCCGGCTGCGGAGCGCGAAGCATGATACGCCTCGGTCGCTGGATATTCGTTCCGCCGGTCTACGCTCGTCTACGTGCGCGCTATCTGGGCTATCGGAAGGCGGGCTCGTCCTGGCTTTCCGCCACCCTGACCTGCCTGTGGGTGGGGCTGGCGTGGCTCATTCTGCCGCTGGAAAATGCCCGTTGGCAGGCGCTGGCGGACCGTCACGACGAACTGTTCCCGCACATTAATTTCTCGCGGCCACGTCCGCTGGATCCGCTGCGCTTTGCGCTACAGGCGGTCTGGCTCATTGCCACCAAGCCTGCAGAACAACGCAGCGCTCGCTCCTGGCGACCGCTGGCAGGCATCGATCGTCTGCGCGAGCGCTACAACCGCTGGGCCGACGAACTGCCGGGCCGGATGAACGCGCAAACTGGCCATCTTGATGAGAAAAAAGAGCTGGCGCACCTGAATCCAAAGCTGCGCCGCCTGATCCTGGGTGTGGTGCTCACGCTCTCCTTAATTCTGGCGCTGGTCTGCATTACTCAACCGTTTAACCCGCTCTCGCAGTTTGTGTTCCTGATGCTGCTCTGGGGTGTGGCGCTACTGGTGCGGCGCATTCCGGGACGCTTCTCAGCGCTGATGCTTATCGTGCTTTCGCTGACGGTCTCCTGCCGCTACATCTGGTGGCGTTATACCTCAACGCTCAACTGGAACGACCCGGTCAGCCTGGTGTGTGGGCTGATCCTGCTGTTTGCCGAGACCTACGCGTGGATTGTGCTGGTGCTGGGTTACTTCCAGGTGGTCTGGCCGCTGAACCGTCATCCGGTGCCGCTGCCGAAGGATATGAACGAATGGCCTTCGGTCGATATCTTCGTCCCGACCTATAACGAAGATTTGAACGTCGTCAAAAACACCGTTTACGCTTCGCTCGGTATCGACTGGCCAAAAGATAAGATTCAAATCTGGATCCTCGATGACGGCGGCCGCGAAGAGTTTAAGCAGTTTGCCAAAGACGTAGGCGTTCACTACGTGGCGCGTACCACGCATGAACATGCAAAAGCCGGGAACATCAACAACGCGCTGAAGTATGCCAAAGGCGAGTTCGTGTCGATTTTCGACTGCGACCACGTACCGACGCGCTCGTTCCTGCAGATGACCATGGGCTGGTTCCTGAAGGACAAGAAGCTGGCGATGATGCAGACGCCGCACCACTTCTTCTCACCTGACCCGTTTGAACGTAACCTGGGCCGTTTCCGTAAAACGCCGAACGAAGGCACGCTGTTCTACGGGCTGGTGCAGGATGGTAACGACATGTGGGATGCGACCTTCTTTTGCGGCTCCTGCGCCGTGATTCGTCGTAAACCGCTGGATGAAATTGGCGGCATCGCCGTGGAAACCGTAACCGAAGATGCGCACACCTCGCTGCGTCTGCACCGTCGCGGCTACACCTCTGCCTACATGCGTTTACCGCAGGCGGCGGGGCTGGCGACGGAAAGCCTGTCGGCGCATATCGGCCAGCGTATTCGTTGGGCGCGCGGTATGGTGCAGATCTTCCGCATGGATAACCCTCTGTTTGGTAAAGGGCTGAAGCTACCGCAGCGGCTGTGCTACCTCAACGCCATGTTCCACTTCCTGTCGGGCGTACCGCGGCTTATCTTCCTCACCGCGCCGCTGGCTTTCCTGCTGCTGCACGCCTACATCATCTACGCCCCGGCGTTGATGATCGCGCTGTTCGTACTGCCGCACATGATCCACGCCAGCCTGACCAACTCAAAAATTCAGGGCAAATACCGCCACTCCTTCTGGAGTGAAATCTATGAAACGGTGCTCGCGTGGTACATCGCGCCACCGACGATGGTGGCGCTGTTTAACCCACACAAAGGCAAATTCAACGTCACCGCCAAGGGTGGCCTGGTGGAAGAAGAGTACGTCGACTGGGTTATCTCCCGCCCGTATATCTTCCTCGTGCTGCTGAACCTGGTGGGCGTGGCGTTTGGGATCTGGCGCTATATGTACGGCCCGGCGGATGAAACCCTCACCGTGTGGATAAGTCTGGTGTGGGTGTTCTATAACCTGATTATCCTCGGCGGCGCGGTGGCGGTGTCGGTGGAAAGTAAACAGGTGCGTCGTTCGCACCGCGTTGAAATCAAAATGCCGGGGGCGATCTCCCGTGAAGACGGGCATCTCTTCTCCTGTACGGTGCATGACTTCTCTGACGGCGGTGTAGGTATTCGTATCAACGGCGACGCTCAGGTGCTGGAAGAGCAGAAGGTCAACCTGTTGCTCAAACGCGGCCAGCAGGAATATGTCTTCCCGACCCAGGTCGTGCGCGTGCTGGGCAGTGAAGTGGGGCTCAAGCTGTTGCCGATGAGCACCCGTCAACATATCGATTTTGTACAGTGTACGTTTGCGCGTGCGGATACGTGGGCGCTCTGGCAGGACAGCTTCCCGGAAGATAAACCGCTGGAAAGCCTGATGGATATCCTGAAGCTAGGGTTCCGTGGCTATCGCCACCTGGCCGAGTTCGCGCCACCGGTGGCAAAAGAGATTTTCCGGTCGCTCACCATGCTGGTGGCGTGGGTGGCTTCGTTCATTCCGCGCCGTCCAGAGCGTGAGGCGGTAATCGAGCATCCGCTATCGGCTATGGCTCAACAATAATGATGATGAACCGATGAAAAGAAAACTTTCCTGGATTTGTGCAGTGGCGGTGGGTATGGGCAGTTTACTGCCGCTCACGACGCATTCAGAACCGACGACAGAGGTGGCCGTAGCGCCGACTGTTCAGGACAACGCAGCGGCGTCTGCTTCTGCCGACGCGGCAACCACGACGCCAGTGGTGGTGGAAGATGCGCCGTCGCGTGACGTGAAGCTTTCTTTTGCCCAGATTGCGCCGCCGCCGGGCAGCATGGTGCTGCGCGGATCTAACCCGGACGGTGGCATTGAGTTTGGCATGCGCAGCGACGAAGTGGTGTCGAAGGCGCTGCTGAACCTGACCTATACGCCATCACCGTCGTTGCTGCCTGTGACCTCTCAGCTGAAGGTCTATCTTAACGACGAGTTGATGGGCGTATTGCCGGTCACCAAAGAGCAACTGGGTAAAAAGGTCTCGACGCAGCTCCCCATCGACCCGCTCTATATCACCGACTTTAACCGCGTGCGCCTTGAGTTTATTGGCCACTACCGCGACGTCTGTGAAAATCCGGCGAACACCACCGTCTGGCTGGACGTGGCGCGCAACAGCTCGCTGGATTTAACCTACCAGTCGCTGAAGGTGCGCAACGACCTGTCGCACTTCCCGGTACCGTTCTTTGACGCTCGCGATAACCGCGCGCTGAACCTGCCTATCGTCTTTGCCGGCTCGCCGGATCTGCCGCAGCAGCAAGCCGCAGCCGTTGTGGCCTCGTGGTTTGGTGCTAAAGCGGGCTGGCGCGGGCAGACCTTCCCGGTGCTGTTTAATACGCTGCCGGATCGTAATGCCATCGTCTTTGCCACTAACGATCGTCGCCCGGACTTCTTGCGCGATCATCCGGAGGTGAAAGCACCAACGATCGAAATGATCAACCATCCGAACAACCCGTATATGAAGCTGCTGGTGGTGTTTGGTCGTGACGATAACGACCTGCTGAAAGCGGCTCAGGGCATCGCGGCGGGCAACATTCTGTTCCGCGGCGATAGCGTGACGGTGGATGACGTGAAACCGCTGTTGGCCCGCGCGCCGTACGACGCGCCAAACTGGGTGCGTACCGACCGTCCGGTCACCTTCGGCGAACTGAAAACGTATGAACAGCAGTTACAGTCCAGCGGGCTGGAACCGGCGTCCATCAACCTGTCGCTGAACCTGCCGCCGGATCTCTACCTGATGCGCAGTACCGGCATCGATATGGACCTGAAGTACCGCTACACCATGCCGTCGGTCAAAGACAGTTCACGGATGGACATCAGCCTGAATGACCAGTTCCTGCAGTCGTTTAACCTCAACAGCACCCAGGATGTGAATAAGCTGATGCTGCGCCTGCCGGTACTGCAGGGCCTGCTGGACGGTAAAAACGACGTCAGCATCCCGGCGCTGCGTCTGGGTGCAATGAACCAGCTGCGCTTTGATTTCCAGTATATGAACCCGATGCCGGGCGGCTCGGTGGATAACTGCGTGACCTTCCAGCCGGTGCAGAACCACGTGGTGATTGGCGACGACTCGACCATCGACTTCTCGAACTACTATCACTTCCTGCCGATGCCGGATCTGCGCACCTTTGCCAATGCAGGCTTCCCGTTCACCCGTATGGCGGATCTCTCTGACACGGTTATCGTGATGCCAAAACAGCCGTCTGAAGCGCAGGTGAGCACGCTGCTGAACGCCGTTGGCGTGATTGGCGGCCAGACCGGCCTGGCGGGGTCGAAGATGACTATCGCTGATGATGGCAGCAAGATTCAGGACCAGGATGCTGACCTGCTGCTGATTGGCTCCATCCCGCAAAAACTGAAGGATGATAAACACATCGACCTGCTGGTGGACGCCACCCAGAGTTGGGTGAAAACGCCAATGCGTCATACTGACCTGCCGAGCATCTATCTTGATGAAGATGACCGTCAGGCTGGCGTGCAGACGGGGATTTCCTCTTCCGGCCCGATGGCTGCCGTCGTTGGTTTTGAATCGCCTTACCACAAACAGCGCAGCGTCGTGGCGCTGCTCGCCGACGGCGCCAGCGGCTATGACCTGCTGAACAACGCGCTGAACGACAGCGGCAAGCGCGCGGCGATGTTTGGCTCAGTATCGGTGATTCGTGAGTCCGGCGTGAGCAGCCTTCGTGTGGGCGACATCTACTATGTCGGCCATCTGCCGTGGTTCGAACGTGTGTGGTTCGCGCTCTCTAACCATCCTGTTCTGCTGGCTATCTTTGCCGCTATCAGCATCGTGCTGCTGGCCTGGGTGCTGTGGCGTCTGCTGCGTATCATCAGCCGTCGTCGTCTGAACCCGGAAGACGAGTAAGCCGCGATGAAGATGCTTCGCTGGATAGTACTGCTGTGCGTCCTGGGCGGTCAGGCGCAGGCCGCCTGTAGCTGGCCTGCCTGGGAGCAGTTCAAGCAGGATTACGTCAGCGCGGAAGGGCGCGTTATCGATCCTAGCGATGCGCGCAAAATTACCACCTCAGAAGGGCAAAGCTACGCGCTGTTCTTTGCCCTCGCCGCGAACGATCGTCAGGCCTTCGCAAGCCTGCTGGGCTGGACGCAGAACAACCTCGCGCAGGGCTCGCTGCGCGAGCATCTTCCTGCCTGGCTGTGGGGCAAAAAGAGCGATGACGAGTGGACGGTGCTGGACAGCAACTCCGCCTCTGATTCGGATGTCTGGATCGCCTGGACGCTGCTGGAAGCCGGTCGTCTGTGGAAAAATGACGATTACACCGCAACGGGTAAAGCGCTGCTGGCGAAAATTGCCGAGGGTGAAACAGTGAAAGTTCCCGGCCTGGGACTGATGCTATTACCCGGCCGTGTTGGCTTTGCGGAAGAGACGCGTTGGCGCTTCAATCCAAGCTATCTCCCGCCGCAGGTGGCGCAGTATTTCAGCCGTTTCGGTGCGCCGTGGACCACCCTTCGCGATACCAACCTGAAGCTGCTGCTTGATACCGCGCCGAAAGGTTTTTCTCCGGACTGGGTGAGCTACGACAAAAAACAGGGCTGGCTGCTGAAAGAGGCCAGCGTGGTGGGCAGCTACGATGCTATTCGCGTCTATTTATGGGTAGGCATGATGCACGACGCCGACCCGCAGAAAGCGCGTCTGCTTAAACGCTTTAACGCGATGGCGGCACAGACCGTGAAGCAGGGTGTTCCCCCGGAAAAAGTGGCGATTGCTACCGGGGCGGTGACCGGCGATGGCCCGGTCGGTTTTTCAGCTTCACTGATTCCATTCCTACAAAATCGCGATGCGCAGGCCGTTCAGCGCCAGCGTGTGGCCGATCATTTTCCCAGCGCGGATGCTTATTACAATTATGTTCTGACCCTCTTTGGTCAGGGCTGGGATCAACACCGTTTTCGCTTCAGCGCCCGCGGCGAATTACTACCTGACTGGGGCCAGGAATGCGCAAGTTCACATTAAGTTTAATCACCCTCTCTCTGGGCCTGACGCTGGTACCGCCGGGCTATGCGGACACCTCGGCAGAAGAACAGCTGCTCAATCAGGTGCGTCTTGGAGAAGCCAGCAAACGGGATGATTTGGTGCAGCAATCGCTGTACCGGCTGGAGCTGATTAATCCCAATAATCCAAAGGTGCTGGCGGCGCGTTTGCGCTATCTGCTGCGTCAGGGCGATACTGCCGGGGCGAAAGAGCAGTTACAAAAGCTGGCGCAGGTAGCACCAAATTCGGCGGAATATAACACTTCCCGCGTTGAGATTGGCCTGAATACGGACGCCGGACGCCAGGCGCTGCAACAGGCGCGACTGCTGGCCACCACCGGGCATGTCCCGGAAGCGCTAGCCGACTACGAAAAAGCCTTCAACGGCCAGCCGCCGGATGGCGACTACGCGGTAGAGTACTGGAGTGCGGTAGCGAAAATCCCGGCCCGACGCGATGAAGCGGTTAAACACCTGCAAACGCTGAACAAGCAGAACCCCGGCAACATTGGCCTGCAGATGACGCTTGCTAATATGCTGCTCGCGGCGAATCAGCGCGATGAGGCGTTTAACGTGCTGGAGCAAATGGCGAAATCGGCGGGAGGGCGCGGCCCGGCGAGCGACCTGTGGTTTAAGGCCATAAAGGACCAGCCAGCCAGCCCGTCCAGCGTGCAGGCGCTGCAGCGCTATTTGATGATTTTTGACAGCGGTGAATCGGCGGACAGCGCCCGTGCGATGCTGGCTGACCAGCAAAAACAGATGGCAGACCCGGTGCTGCGCGCCAAAGCGGTAGAACAGGAGAAAGTGGCGCAAGCAGCCGACAACACGCCGCAGACCTGGCAGCTCTATTGGCCGCTGATTCGCAAAGGCGATGCGGCGCTGAAGGCCAACAATCTGGCGCAGGCGGAGAGCTTCTATCAGCAGGCGCGCAAACTTGATGCCACCGACAGCTATGCGGTGCTGGGACTGGGCGATGTGGCGCTGGCGCGCAAAGATAGCGCCTCGGCGGAGCGTTTCTACCAGCAGGCGCTGCGCCTCGATCGCGGTAATAGCAGCGCGGTGCGCGGATTGGCAAATATCTATCGCGCGGAGTCACCGGAGAAAGCGACCGCCTTTATCAACAGTCTGTCTGCCAGCCAGCGTCGCAGCATTGACGATATTGAACGTAGCCTGACCAACGACCGACTTTCTCAGCAGGCCGAAGCGCTGGAGAACAAGGGGAGCTGGGCGCAGGCTGCGGAAATTCAACGCCGTCGACTGGCGCTCTCGCCGGATGATGTGTGGATAACCTATCGCCTCTCCCGTGATCTGGTGAGCGCCGGACAGCGCGGCGAAGCCGACAACCTGATGCTCAATCTGGCGCGTAAAAAGCCGACCGATGCCGACCAGGTTTACGCCTACGGACTCTATCTTTCCGGTAACGGTCAGGATCAGGCGGCGTTGACGCATCTGGCTGCACTGCCGACAGCGCAGTGGACCGATAATATTCGCGAACTGGACCAGCGTCTGCGCAGCGATCAGCTGATTGCTCAGGCCAACCGCCTGCGTGATAGCGGGCAGGAAGCGCAGGCAATTGCGCTGCTGAAACAGCAGCCGGAATCCTCTCGTATACATTCAACGCTTGCCGACTGGGCGCAGCAGCGGGGCGATAATGCTGCGGCGCTGGCTGAATACAACGCCGTGCTGGCAAAAGACCCGCATGACGAAGACGCCCATCTGGGCCTGGCAGAAGTCTATGCCGCAGAGGGCAACGCGCTGGCCGCGCGCCAGCAGCTGGCGCAACTGCCTGCCGAAGGCCAACGTTCGCTCAATACGCAGCGACGCATTGCGTTGGTCAGCGCCAAACTGGGTGATACCGCGGCGGCGCAGCAAATGATGACCGCCCTGGTTCCGCAGGCCAAAGCCCAGCCGCCGTCTATGGATAGTGCGATGGCGCTACGCGATGCGGCGCGCTATCAGGCGCAGGACGGCAACCCGAAACAGGCGCTGGAGACCTACAAAGATGCGATGGTTGCCGCGCAAGTTACCCCAACGCGTCCAGTGGATAACGACACCTTTACCCGCCTGACGCGCAACGACGAAAAAGATGACTGGCTCAAGCGCGGCGTGCGTAGCGACGCGGCGGATCTCTACCGTCAGCAGGATCTGAATGTCACGCTACAGCATGACTTCTGGGGCTCAAGCGGCACCGGCGGTTATTCCGACCTGAAAGCGCATACCACCATGTTCCAGGTCGATGCGCCGCTGGCCGATGGTCGCATGTTCTTCCGCTCGGACCTGGTGAATATGGACGTCAGCAGCTTCGAGACCGACAGCAAGAACCAATACAGCAACCAGTGGGGGACCTGTAACTTGTCCGCCTGTCATGGTTCAACGCACCAGAGCGACAGCGGCGCCAGCGTGGCGATTGGCTGGAAGAATGACACCTGGAACGCCGACATTGGTACCACCCCGATGGGCTTTAACGTGGTGGATGTGGTCGGCGGCCTGAGCTACAGCAGCGACGTTGGCCCGCTGGGCTACACGGTGAACGCGCATCGTCGTCCGATCTCCAGCTCGCTGCTGGCGTTTGGCGGGCAGAAAGATAATGACAACGGCGCGCATCCGGGCACGACCTGGGGCGGCGTGCGGGCGAACGGCGGCGGGATAAGCCTGAGCTACGATAAAGGCGAAGCCAACGGCGTGTGGGCTTCACTTGGTGGCGACCAGTTGTCAGGTCAAAACGTAGACGACAACTGGCGCGTTCGCTGGATGACGGGGTATTACTACAAGGTGATTAACGAGAATAACCGCCGGGTGACCGTTGGGCTGAACAACATGATCTGGCACTACCAGAAGGATCTGAGCGGCTATACCCTCGGTCAGGGCGGCTATTACAGCCCGCAGGAATATGTATCGTTTGCCGTGCCGGTTAACTGGCGTGAACGTACGGAAAACTGGTCATGGGAGCTGGGTGGTTCGGTTTCCTGGTCGCATTCGCGCACCAGTACGGAACCGCGCTATCCGCTGATGAACCTGATTCCGCAACCCTGGAAGAAAAAAGCCAGCGAGGATGTAAACCACGGCAGCAGCAGCCAGGGCTTTGGTTATACCGCGCGGGCGATAATTGAACGGCGCGTCAGTTCCAACTGGTTTGTTGGCGCGGGCGTCGATATCCAGCAGGCGAAGGACTACACCCCAAGCCACGCGTTGCTCTATGTGCGCTATTCCGCCGCTGGCTGGCAGGGCGACCTCGATATGCCGCCGCAGCCGCTCACGCCTTACGCAGACTGGTAATTCCGCCGCTCCGAATATAGGTATTCGTCTTATACAACCCGGCGCCCTGCCGGGTTATAATTATTGCGGCGGAGTCCGTTTTGACTTTGCTGCCAGCCTCGTTATTCTCAATGCCTGAGCAATACGTTCGTATTAGTGGAGAGCTCTTTTGCGCGTTAGCCGTTCCCTTACAATAAAACAAATGGCCATGGTTGCGGTTGTTACCATGCTGTTTTTATTTGTCTTTTGCTTCATTTTATTGTTCCACTTCGTACAGCAGGATCGCTATAACACTGGGGTGCAATTAGAAAGCATCGCCCGCTCGGTACGTCTGCCGCTGTCTGCTGCCATCCTCAAAGGCGATATTCCCGAGGCAGAGTCTATTCTTGGTCGTATTCAACCTGCCGGCATTGTCAGCCGGGCGGACGTCGTGCTGCCTAACCAGTTTCAGGCGCTACGCATGAGTTTTATTCCGGAACGTCCGGTTCCGGTCAATATCACGCGCATTTTTGAACTCCCGGTACAGATTTCACTGCCGCTCTATTCGCTGGAGCGACCTGCCAACCCGCAGCCGCTGGCCTATCTGGTGCTGCAGGCAGACCCTTATCGTATGTATAAGTTCGTGATGAGCGCGCTGGCAACGATAGTGACCGCTTACTTTTTACTCGTTTTAATGCTGACCGTCGCGTTGACCTGGTGCATCAACCGGCTGATTGTCAGACCGCTGCGCAGCATTGCCTATGAAATTCACGACCTGCCCGGGGCCGATCGCATTGGTCATCAGCTCTCCCTGCCACGCCTGCATCACGACGATGAAATCGGTACTCTGGTGCGCAGCTACAACCGTAATCAACAGGCGCTATTGCGGCAATATGACGATCTGAGCAATCAGTCGACCCGTTTCCCGGTCTCTGACCTGCCGAACAAAGCCTTCCTGTTAGGGCTGCTCGAGCAAAGCCTGGTGCGCAAAACGCCGGTAGCGCTGCTGACGATTGCCTGCGAAACCTTGCAGGACACCGCGGGCGTGCTGAAAGAGGAGCAGCGTGAAATGCTGCTGCTAACCCTGGCAGAGAAGATTAAGCAGGTGATCTCGCCGCGCATGGTGCTGGCGCAGGTCAGCGGCTACGACTTCGCGATTCTGGCCTATGACGTCAAAGAGCCGTGGCATGCCATCACATTAAGTCAGCAAGTACTCACTATCATTAATGAGCGTTTGCCGCTGCAAGGCATTCAGCTGCGTCCTAGCGCCAGCGTGGGTATTGCGATGTACAACGACGGCTTAACGGCAGAACAGTTCTATCGCCGCTCGCTCTCGGCGGCCTTTACCGCACGGCGGAAAGGGAAAAACCAGATTGAGTTTTTCGACCCGGAGCAGATGGTGAAAGCGCAAAAGCGCCTGACCGAAGAGAGCGATATTCTGACCGCACTGGACAATGAGCAGTTCTCCGTTTGGCTCCAGCCGCAGGTGGAAACCAGCAGCGGTAAGGTGTGCAGCGCGGAAGTACTGCTGCGCCAGCGCCAGGCGGACGGTAGCTGGGCGCTGCCGAACGATCTTATCGACAGCATTGAATCCTGTGGCCTGATGGTGACCGTAGGGCACTGGGTGCTGGAAGAGTCGTGCCGACAGCTTGCCGCCTGGCAGTCGCGTGGCATTATGCTGCCGCTGTCGGTGAACATCTCGGCGCTACAGCTTCTGCATCACGACATGGTGTCGGATATGCTGGCGCTGCTCAACCGCTACCGCATTGCGCCCGGTACGCTGGTTCTGGAAGTGACTGAGAGCCGACGCATTGACGATCCGAAAGCCGCCGTCGCCATTTTACGGCCGCTGCGCAACGCTGGCGTGCGCATTGCGCTGGACGATTTTGGCATGGGTTACGCGGGGCTGCGTCAGCTACAGCATATGAAATCCGTACCGGTAGATATTCTGAAGATCGACAAAATCTTTATCGACAGTCTGCCGGAAGACACCAGCATGGTGGCGGCCATCATCCAGCTTGGGCGTAGCCTTAACCTGAAAATGGTTGCCGAAGGTGTTGAAAGTAAAGAGCAATATGCATGGCTGCGTGCAGCGGGTGTCGATATTTTGCAGGGTTTCCTGTTTGCTCGTGCCGTCCCGATGGACGTTTTTGAGCAGAATTATCTGAGTAAGGACAAATCACTACTGCCAGGAGATCAGAGTGAGTGATTGTGCGTGTCAGCTCAAAGTTTTAACAATTAAGTATCAAATTAACGTACATATATTTCGATAATGTTTCTTGGATGTTATTTTGTGCCAACAGGTAAAAATAATCCCTACATTTCCTGTGGCTATAGCTTAAGGACATCCTATGAAAACCTCATTCTTCAAAAGCCTCTATTTCCAGGTGCTGACGGCGATAGTGATCGGTGTGCTACTCGGTCACTATTACCCGGAATTAGGCGCGCAAATGAAACCGCTCGGCGATGCCTTCGTCAAACTGATTAAAATGGTTATCGCCCCGGTTATCTTTTGTACGGTGGTGACCGGCATCGCCGGTATGGAAAGCATGAAAGCGGTGGGGCGCACCGGTGCCGTCGCGCTGCTCTACTTTGAAGTGGTCAGCACCCTCGCGCTGATTATCGGCCTGATCATTGTGAACGTGGTGCAACCTGGTGCGGGGATGAACGTTGACCCGGCAACGCTGGATGCGAAAGCGGTAGCGATGTACGCCGAGCAGGCAAAAGATCAGGGTATTATCGCCTTCCTGATGGATATCATTCCTTCCAGCGTGATCGGTGCCTTTGCCAGCGGCAACATCCTGCAGGTGCTGCTGTTTGCGGTGATGTTTGGCTTTGCGCTGCACCGCCTGGGCAGCAAGGGTCAGCTGATTTTCAACGTTATTGAAAGCTTCTCGCAGGTTATCTTCGGCATCATCAACATGATCATGCGCCTGGCGCCAATTGGTGCGTTCGGGGCGATGGCCTTCACCATCGGTAAATACGGCGTGGGTACGCTGGTGCAGTTGGGCCAGCTCATCATCTGCTTCTACATTACCTGTATCCTGTTTGTGGTGGTGGTGCTGGGGACGATTGCTCGCGTGACCGGGTTCAGCATTTTCAAATTTATCCGCTATATCCGCGAAGAGTTGCTGATTGTACTGGGGACCTCCTCTTCCGAATCTGCGCTGCCGCGTATGCTCGACAAGATGGAGAAGCTAGGCTGTCGGAAGTCGGTGGTGGGGCTGGTTATCCCGACCGGTTACTCGTTTAACCTCGACGGCACCTCGATTTATCTGACGATGGCGGCGGTGTTTATCGCCCAGGCGACCAACAGCCATATGGATATCTTCCATCAGGTGACGCTGCTGGTGGTACTGCTGCTCTCCTCGAAAGGGGCCGCAGGCGTGACGGGTAGTGGCTTTATCGTGCTGGCGGCAACTATCTCTGCGGTGGGGCATCTGCCGGTCGCGGGTCTGGCGCTGATTCTGGGTATCGACCGCTTTATGTCGGAAGCGCGTGCGCTGACTAACCTTATCGGTAACGGCGTGGCGACCATTGTCGTGGCAAAACGCGTGAAACAGCTGGACGCCAAACAGCTGGACGATGTGCTCAATAACCGTCCGACGGCGAAAGAACCGCACGAATTATCCTCTTAATCTCCCCACTTAAGCCCGTACTCCCTTGCTGGAGTGCGGGCTCCTGCGCATAATTAGGCGGCGTCATTATTTAGCTATGTTAGCTTATGGTTGCCGTAGATTTTATTTTCCTTAGCCATGTGACGTTTTTGCGATTGTGTGGTCTAACTGACGTATTTACTTCATTATTTTAGGTAATCGCCCGCGGCGGTTGTCTTTTATACCCACTAGCCTCCGTGCGCGCGTCGCCCGGAGGCCGGTGGGGATAACCAGGAACGTTCATCAGGGGTTCACATGCAGGGCACAACAATTCGACTTTTAGCCGGTGGTTTGCTGATGATGGCAGCAGCCAGCTGTGTGCAGGCAGAAGCGCTCCAGCCGGACCCGGCCTGGCAACAAGGCACGTTGTCTAATGGCTTTCAGTGGCAGGTACTTGCCACTCCGCAGCGCCCGAGCGACCGTGTAGAGATCCGGCTCTCGGTTGATATTGGTTCACTGAACGAAAGCGCCCAGCAAACGGGCTATAGCCACCTTATTCCTCGGATCGCCCTGACCCAGAACGGCGGTCTACAAACAATGCAGGCTCGCTCCATGTGGCAGCAGAGCATTGACCCGAAGCGCCCGCTACCGCCGGCGATTGTCTCTTATGACTACACTCGTTTTAACCTGAGCCTGCCGAACAATCGCAGCGATCTGCAGAAAGAGGCGCTGAACTGGCTGGCGACGTCGATTGGCAAACTGAGTATTACGCCGGACACCGTGAGCTACACGCTGGGCGTGCAGGATATGGTCGCGACATGGCCGCAGGATACGAAAGAAGGCTGGTGGCGCTATCGTCTGAAAGGTTCCACCATGCTGGGCCACGATCCGGCCGAGCCGCTGAAGCTGCCGGTGGACGCTAAGCATGTCGCCGAGTTCTATCAGAAATGGTACACCCCGGATGCAATGACGCTGATTATCGTCGGCAACGTCGATAGCCGCTCTACTATTGAGCAAATCACAAAAACCTTCGGCGGGCTGAAGGGAAAACGTGAAACGCCAGCGGCGGTGCCTACGCTGTCGCCGCTCCCTCCAGAAGCGGTGAGCATTATGACCAATGCGGTGCGCCAGGATCGTCTCTCTATTATGTGGGATACCCCGTGGCAGCCGATTCGCGAGTCAGCGGCGTTGCAGCGCTACTGGCGCGCCGACCTGGCGCGTGAAGCGCTGTTCTGGCATATCCAGCAGAAACTGAGCCGCACCAACATGAAGGATATTGGTCTGGGCTTTGACTGCCGCGTGCTGTATCTGCGCGCGCAGTGCGGCATTAACCTGGAATCGCCGGGTGAGAAGCTGGAAAGCAACCTGGGTCTGGTTGCCCGTGAGCTGGCGACCATTCGTGAGAAAGGTCTGCCGGAAGATGAATTTGCTTCGCTGATTGCGCAGAAGAAGCTGGAACTGCAAAAACTGTTTGCCACCTACGCGCGGATGGACACCGACATGCTGATTAGCCAGCGTATGCGTTCGTTGCAGAACCAGGTCGTGGATATCGCCCCGGAACAGTATCAGAAGCTGCGCCAGAGTTTCCTCGAGTCGTTGACGCCGGATATGCTCAACCAGGACTTGCGCCAGCAGCTATCGCAGGACATGGCGCTAGTGCTTCAGCAGCCAACCGGTGAACCAGAGTTCAATATGAAGGATCTGAAGGAAGTGTGGAGCAAGATTATGCTGGCACCGACGGCGGACGCTGGGACTACGACGGAAGAGAGCCATCAGGATGTGACGGATATTCCACCGGCGCAGTAGCGGGGGAAACCCAGCATCTAACGTACAGACGAAAAAAAACCTCTCCCAGCCGGAAGAGGTTTTTTTATACCCGCTATACCTTAAGCAGGCATCGCTTCGCGGGGAATAATCGCCCCACGGTGCTGAATCACGGTGCTCGCCGTTTGGTGACCGCGTTTCGCTGCCGCTGCTGCGTCGCCGCCGGTTAAGCGGACGGACAGGTAGCCTGCGCTGAAGGAGTCGCCCGCTGCGGTGGTATCCACCACTTTCTCTTTTGGCAGCTTAACCGCCGGTACGTCAACCAATGCTTCACCGGTAATGGCGACCAGGCAAGAGTCTGCACCGCGCTTCACCACCACTTCACTCACGCCTGCGGCCTGAGTGCGGGCGATAACCTCTTCAACCGGCTTCTCGCCCCACAGCGCGTCTTCGTCGTCCAGCGTCAGGAAGGCAATGTCGGTGCACTGCAGCATCTGCTGATAAACCTGCTGAGTTTCTTCTTTGCTGGCCCACAGGCGCGGACGGTAGTTGTTGTCAAAGATGACTTTACCGCCGTTAGCGCGGCACTGTTTCAGCAGCGCAATCAGCTTCTCACGGCTCGCCGGGCTGAGGATAGCAAGGCTAATGCCGCTCAGGTAGAGGTAGTCAAAGCCTGCCAGCTGTTCGCAGATGGCAGCAGACTGCTCGCTCTCCAGCCAGAACTTGGCGGCGGCTTCATTACGCCAATAGTAGAACGTACGCTCGCCGGTCTCATCGGTTTCGATGTAGTACAGGCCTGGCATACGGTCGCTCATGCGTTGAATCAGGTCGGTTTTGACATTCTCTGCCTGCCAGGCGTCCATCATTTGCTGGCTGAAGGTGTCAGTGCCGAGCGCGGTGACGTAGTTGACGCTGAGTTCAGCAGGAGAGACCTGGCGAGCAATATAGACGGACGTGTTTAAGGTGTCGCCGCCAAAGCCGCGGTTAACTTGTGCGCCCTTCTCGGACAGTTCAATCATGCATTCGCCAATCACGGCAATTTTTTTGGACATAGTCATCAACCTGATTCGGTAAATTTTTCGTAGTGTGCGCTGTGGCTATTCGTTGGTCAACTATATTAAAACAACGTTCCATTATTTTTTTTGAGCTAGCGCGTGTTACGGCCGATTTATCCTCTTTAGTGAAAATAAAATGGCTCAAACTGGACATAAAGTTCTCACTTGACCCGCCGATAACTTTATCACTAGACCCTCTGACCCTCTCTTCACAGGAAGCTTAAATGACGTTAAAGCAGGTGAACCAGCGGGCGAGAGTACCTGATGCGGAGCTGGAAAGCCTACAGCAACTGCGTTACTGGCAAGAGTGTGAGCGTGTCTATACCTACCAGCCTATCTACACCATTCAGGGCCGCTTGATGGCGATTGAAGTGTTAACGATAGTGACCCATCCCTCTCAACCACAAAAACGTATTGCCCCGGATCGTTACTTCGCTGCGGTTTCTATCGGCCAGCGCATCCATGTCATCAAAGAACAGGTGACGATGCTGGCAAAAAGGAAGCATTTCTTTGAACAGAATAAGGTGCTGGCATCGGTCAACGTCGATGCGCTAACGCTGCTGGAAATGCGTCAGGACCGGATCCTGAAAACGATGATTGAAACGCTGCCCTGGCTACGCTTCGAGCTGGTGGAGCACATGGCGCTGCCACAAGATTCCACGGTGGCCTCGCTGTGCGAATTTGGCCCGCTGTGGCTGGATGATTTCGGCACCGGCATGGCCAACTTCTCGGCGCTGAATGAAGTGCGCTACGATTACATCAAAGTAGCCCGCGATCTGTTCATTATGCTGCGCAAAACCCCTGAAGGCCGCAAACTGTTTATCCTGCTGATTGAGCTGATGAATCGCTACTGCGAAGGGGTGATTGTGGAGGGGGTTGAAACGCTGGAAGAGTGGCGTGAAGTTCAAAGCTCACCTGCTGCCGCCGCGCAGGGCTATTTCCTTTCTCGTCCGGTGCCGATGTCGACACTGGAATCCTTGATGATCAATCTGGTGTGAAGCTGGCCTACGTCTGTAGGCCAGCTCAATCCTGTTAGAGTGATTCGTGACGCGTTTCGTGCGTCAGTAGCAACGCAATCAGCGTCAGCGCCGCCATGGCTGCCAGATAAACACCCACGTAGAACAACCCATAGCTACTCTGCAACCAGGCCGCGATGTACGGCGCAACGGACGCCCCCAGAATCGACGACACATTGTAGGAGAACGATGCCCCGGTATAGCGCACTTCCGTTGGGAAGAGTTCCGGCAGCAGCGCACCCATTGGGCCAAAGGTCAGACCCATGAGGCTCAGGCCAACCAGCAGATACAGCATAATCAGCGCCGGATTACCGGAGCCCAGCAGCGGCTGGAAGAAGAACAGCGCGAAGATGATAATCAGGCTGGTGATCACAATCATGCTTGGACGACGACCGAAACGGTCCGCCAGCAGGCCAGCAATAGGCACCATCACACCAAACCCAATGACCGCCAGCATCAGCATCCACAGCACTTCGTTGCGCGGCAGCCCCAGGCCATTTGGTGCGGCGGCGGTGCTGTAGGTCATCGAGTAGACGGTCATGATATAGAACAGCGTATAGGTCGCCAGCATGATGAAGGTGCCGAGCACCGTCACGCGCACGTGCTTGCTGAGCAGGGTGCCCATCGGCACTTTAACCTGTTTCTTCGCGGCAGCGACTTTGGCGAACACCGGCGTTTCATGCAGTGAGACGCGCACATACAGGCCGATAATCACCAGCACCGCAGAGAAAATAAACGGAACGCGCCAGCCCCAGGTCATGAACTGCTCGTCGGTTAGCAGCCAGGAGAGCAGCAGGAAGGTGCCGTTAGCGAAGAAGAAGCCAATTGGTGCGCCCAACTGCGGGAAGGAACCGTACAGCGCGCGTTTGCGTGGCGGGGCGTTTTCTGTCGCCAGCAGCGCCGCGCCGCCCCATTCACCACCAAGACCGAGACCCTGACCAAAACGCGCCAGCGCCAGCAGGACCGGTGCCATAATGCCGATGGAGGCATAGCTCGGCAGCAGGCCGATAACCACGGTGGAGATCCCCATGGTCAGCAGCGAAGCGACCAGCGTGACCTTGCGCCCAACACGGTCACCGAAGTGGCCAAAGAGTGCGGAACCAATAGGACGAGCGACGAAGGCGATAGCGAACGTTGCCAGCGATTGCAGCGTTGCCGCCGTCGGATCGCCCTGTGGGAAGAAGATATGCGGGAACACGATGACCGCGGCGGTGGCGTAAATATAGAAGTCGAAGAACTCAATGGCGGTGCCGATGAGTGAGGCCACGACGACCTTATTACGCGAGTTAACCGGAGCGGAAGCCTGTTCGTTATCGAGTGTTGTGCTGGTCATAGTCTTTTCTAATATGTATAGCGAACGAAAGGCCATATTAGACATAGCAAAAGCGACATTTCAATCTGTAACAGGATTGTAAAATGGCGCAAAGAGGGGCAAAAAGTGGATAATTTTTATACCAGTAAATTATCAAACATGAAATGCTTCACATTTTTCGTAGATTAGATGATAAAACTAGTTTTTGGTTAAATAAAAGTTACAGGCTGGATTTATATGCTAATTCGGTGGGTTGGGCTGAAATTTTCAGCCCAACAGGGCGGTTAGCGGTGGGTTTTTCCCGGCATTCTTGGGTCGTCCTTGTACTCCGCCGTAGCAATCCACGCGGCGCAGAACAGCGTCAGGCGGGCGAAGAAGTAGAAGAACGCCATCAGGCCAAGCACGGAACCAAACGCGGCGCCGGACGGGGATTTCACCAATGTCGGTAGCGTCCAGGTCATGATGATTTTGATCACCTCAAAGCCGATCGCGGCGATAAAAGTGCCGCGGATCAGCGCCTTTTTACGCGGGCGGTGGCGGGGCAATCGCCAGAAAATCCAGAAGAACAGCAGGTAGTTGGCGAAGATCGAAATCGCCAGGCCTATCAACCGCCAGGCGGGCTTCAGCCACTCAATGCTGTCGAGATACAGCGCCGAGATAATCAGTTGCTGCGCTGACCCGGCTACCGAGGTAATGGAAAGGGTGACAATCAGTGCAATCAGCAGGCCAATCAGCGACACGAAGTCGCGCAGGTATTTAATCCAAATGGCTTCCTGATCCTGCGGTGTGCGTTCCCAGACATCGCGCGACTGGGCGCGAATAGCCTCACGCAGGTTGCCCATCCAGTTGATGCCGGAGTAGAGGGCGATACACAGGCCGACAAGGCCGACGGTGGTACGCTGCTGCACGGCGGTGTTGATGGTGCTTTTCAGGGTGGCGGCGAGCGTCGGGTCGCTGACGTTGGCCAGGATCTTATTGAAGATGTCCTGCAGCAACGTCGGATGCGAGGCAAGAATAAAGCCAGCGGCGGCGAACGACACCATCAGAATGGGGATCATCGATAAGAATGAAAAGTAGGTAATGGCCGCGCCAAACTGATTTCCCAGCCGATCGTTAAAGCGCTCAGCGGCGCGAATCAGGTGGGCGATGACCGGCTGGCGCTGAATCTTCTGCGCCGTGGTGGTGACGCTGTCCAGCGCCTTGCTAGCCTTTTGCTGTAGACGTTTATCGTTGTTTGCCGACGTCATCAGGGAGATTTTCCTTTTTATTGCTTTTACTTAAGTATAGAGGGTTCCCCGGAGTCGGTGCATTGCACCTCGTCCGAGCTACCCAGCGCGCCGCCGGGCTCAATCCACATACCCCTGCAACACGCCGGTTAACCACTCCATAAACAGATGCACCCGCCGCGACAGGTTACGGCGGTGCGGGTAAATTATCGACACCGGCATCGGCTCGGCCCGATACTGTGGGAGAATTTCAACCAGCTCGCCGCGGTGCAGCGCTTCGCGCACGCCCACGCGTGGCACCTGAATAATCCCCAGCCCTGCCAGACAGGCGGCGTGATAGGTTTCCGTGCTGTTCACCGTCAGCACGCCGCCGGTTTTGACCCACCTGGTACCGCCCTCTTTCGCCACTTCAAACCCCTGCGGGCGTACGCCGAGATTGGCGGCGTAGTGCACCAGTGCGTGGTTGCTGAGGTCCTCCAGTGACTCCGGATAGCCAAAGCGCGACAGGTACTCAGGACTGGCGCAGTTGATGATGGTCAGCTTGCCGAGCGGCCGGGCAATCAGCCCTGAGTCTTTCAGCGACCCCACGCGTACCACGCAGTCAAATCCCTCACGAATCACATCGACTAAGCGATCGCTGCTGCTCAGCTCAAGCTCAATGCCGGGGTAGTGCTGCAAAAAAGCGGGCAGTTTGGGGATCACCACCTTACGGGCGATACCTACCGGCATATCCACGCGCAGCCGCCCGCTCACGCTGCTGGGGTCGCTCTGAAACATACTGTCCAGCTCGTCGAGGTTGCTGAGCAAATCTTTGGCGCGCTCGTAGTAGACCATCCCATCCTGAGTCAGCAGCACTCGTCGAGTGGTGCGGTGTAACAGGCGGCAACCCAGATGGTTTTCCAGCGCCTGAATTTGTCGCGATACGCTACCTTTAGGAAGGCCAAGGGTATCCGCCGCGCGGGAAAAACTCTCCAGTTCAGCGACGCGGATGAACAGCTGCATTGCGTGAATTTTATCCATCAGCATGCCCTATTGTTGTTCGAAATGAGACAGTGAAGCGTATTCAGGGATATTTATTGTTCTTTTATCACCTAATAAGCTTGTTCTCAACGAACACACCCACTGAAATGAGGTTTCCCATGACTCGACGTATTGCGTTAGTGACCGGCGGTAGCCGCGGACTCGGTAAAAATGCGGTGCTGAAGCTGGCCGCGCAGGGAACGGATATTATCTTCACCTACAACAGTCAGCGTGATGCCGCGCTGGAGGTTGTGGCTGAAATTGAGCAAAAAGGGGCGAAAGCCGTGGCATTGCAGCTGAACGTCAGCGATGTTGCCAGCTTTGCGGCCTTCACTCAGCAGGTGAAAGAAGCGCTGAATCAGGTCTGGGGTCGCGAGACGTTTGATTATTTAGTGAACAACGCCGGGATCGGCCTGTATGCCTCCATTGCGGAAACTTCCGAGGCCTTATTTGATGAGCTGATGAATATCCACTTCAAGGGACCCTTCTTCCTGACCCAGGCGCTGCTACCGTTGATGGAAAACGGTGGACGTATCCTGAACGTCTCGACCGGGCTGGCGCGTTTTGCGCTACCGGGCTATGCCGCCTATGCCTCAATGAAAGGAGCGATGGAAGTGCTGACGCGCTATCAGGCCAAGGAGCTGGGTGCGCGCGGGATTTCGGTCAACAGCATTGCGCCAGGGGCGATTGAAACCGACTTTGGCGGTGGCCGCGTTCGCGATAACGACGACCTGAACAAATACGTCGCGTCGCAAACCGCGCTGGGTCGCGTTGGGCTGCCGGATGATATTGGCGATGCGATTGCCGCGCTGCTCAGCGATAACCTACGCTGGATGACCGCGCAGCGCATTGAGGTTTCAGGGGGGATGTTCCTGTAAACCGTCTGATAACGCCTTTGCTCAGCAAAGGCGTTATTTACATATTGTGCGAAAGTGAGTCTTAATTAGGATTGATTATCGCCTTTACTTCTATCCATTCCCGCAATAACCTAAATTCCCATTAATTAATATTATCGTAGCGACACCTTCGTTTAATCCTTTTCTTAATTAAAATGTGATGACATATATGAATACGTAATCGTAATTCGACGGTTGTAAGCATTCATAATTATGATGTTTAGATTGCCATATATCTACGTAGAATGACCCAGGCCAAACGGCGAGTTCTTATTTCAGGTCGTGGGGATTACTCTGCACGCCATTAGAATTCGTTTTATTTTGATATGGGGAATCCATTATGCAGGTAGTGATGTTTGACAGGCAGTCAATATTTATTCATGGAATGAAAATTAGCTTACAGGAACATATTCCAGGAATTGATATTTCTGCTGTCAGTCAGGCCGATGACCTGTGGCGCCAGCTGTTACAGCATCCGGATGCGCTGTTGATTCTTGACGGAGGCCTGGATCACGGCTTCTGTCAGTGGCTGTTGCAGGAAAAGCACCAGCAGTTCCCGGAGTCAAAGGGCATTATCATTGTTAATGATTACAACCGCGCCTGGCTGAACGATATGATGGCCTATAATCTGCAGGCGATTATCCCCCGGGATGCCAGCATTGAAATATTTATTCAGACAATAAAAAGCGTGATGCGCGGACTCATTTGCCTGCCAGGTGACTGGCGTGTGGGGTATGAACAGGAAAAACAGGGGCTGGATAATCTGAGCCAGCGCCAGCGGGAAATATTATCACTGCTGGCGAACGGAGAGTCGAATAAGGAAATTAGCCGGGCGTTGAATATTAGCGCTGGCACCGTGAAAGCACATCTTGAATCACTGTATCGCCGCCTGGGCGTTAAAAACCGCACGCAGGCCGCTATGCTGTTGAATAACAGGGAGGCTTCAGCCCAGAACGCGGCGGAATAATGCGGCTTCAGCCTGGCGCTGTACCGCCAGGCTGGTCTGCGGCGATGCTTGCTGCTGCCAGAGCGCCAGCGCATCCGCCATATGACCCTGGTTCACCGCGCGCATAATAGCGCATTGCTGCACGGCTTCCGGCCCCAGGCTGAACGCCAGCGACAGCAGGGCATCGGACTGATGCTGGCTTAACGGCATTCGCACGCAGCGCTGCAGTATCTGGTGATAATAATCGACATCCTGCTGAAACAGCTCTTCGGCCTGGGCGAGCGTAATCGGCTCATCAAAACGTTCCCGATCGCGAATCAAATGGCCATAGCCCACGACCCACAGCCCGTCCGCGTCCTGATACTTTTCCAGCGACAACCCCTGATACTGCTTAATTAGCTCCAGCCCTAGCAGGCTTGGCGTAGCGACATGTGACATCTTTAGCCCTCATTACACGGAATGAGGAGTGTAAAAGAGTCGTCGGCACGGGGCTATTGGCCGGATGTCCGCAACGTATCATATTCATGACTCAGTAAGCCGAAAAGCCAGTCATTTTGCCACTGTCCGGCCAGGAAATAGCTTTCACGCAGTTCGCCTTCCAGCATAAAGCCCTGCTTTTCTAGCGTACGTCGGGAGGCGATATTGCCTGCGGTGACCGTGGCCGTCAGGCGTCGTATTCCGCCGTGTCGGAAGGCATAATCACACACGGCATGCAGCGATTCGCTGCCGTAGCCTTTTCCCTGCGCCGGTGGGGCAAACAGAAAGCCGACCTCGGCGCAGTCGCTTTCCCGATGGATATAGCCGGTTATACCCAGCGGTGTTTGCGCAGTATCGCGCACCACCAGGCACAGCCAGTGCTCGGCACCCGGCGTCCAGGGATGCAGGCGCGCTTCGAATGCCGCCCGAATCTCCTCTTCACTCCGATTATCCGCCACATAGCGCATCACCTGCGGGTGCTGCTGTAAGGCCAGGAAAAAAGGCCAGTCACTTTCAGTGATAAGGGTACATTCTAAACGTTCGGTGGTGAGCGCGATCATAATTTCTCATTCTGATGGGGGGCGCAGGACTGTTAATTTGCCTGAATTGCTCTATGGTGTAACGACAAAAATAACAAATCAGTAACCTGTTAATCCTAAGGCTAAAAAACCTTGCTGTTGATTAAGGAATGGGAAAATGTCGACGTTATCGCGACAGGTTGGCCAGCAGTATGAGCATTGCCTGAGCGTGATTCGCCAGGCCTCAATGGAGATCCTCACGCTGCTCAAGCTGCGCGTGACGGAGGGCAAAGATCCCCGCTGGTTTCTGGAGCAACTCGATCAGGCGCGACTGAACCTCGGCGGCTGGGGCGCCGTGGCCCAACGGCTTAACATTAATGACAGCCAACTGAGTGAGTTTATGCTCCAGCTGCGGCATCTCCAGCAGGGCATTCCCTCTTATGAGCATGGGAAGACGGCCACCGAAAATCAGTTGATTGCGGCTGAACGCTTCGTGGTCACGCTGGAGCAAATCAAGCAGCATCAGCCGTTGCTGATGTTTACTACCGGCTATGCCAACGACGCGGAGCAGCTACAAGAACAGGCCGAGCGACAAATTCGCACTATCCACCTTATGCTTCGTGGGCTAGTGATGCAGGTATGGCCAGATATTCCACATCTTCATCAGTATCTTAGCGTTCAGTTTGGTGCTCACGACGTGATGCGATGGCGCTCGCGTAGCCCGACGGAAAATGTGCTTGATGGCATGACGTTTAGTGAGCTGGCGCTGTTGATTGTCGATAAAAAGGCTTTCTCTCGTTACTACTCTTCGCTGTTTAATCATGCTTCATCGCTGACCTTTCTCGCTGAGCAGCGTCTGACGCTGCATACTTTTCTTGATGATGTGCGCCGTATGCGCAATACGGTGCTGGCGCATCATCTGCTGACGGAAGTTGAGTGTCAGCTGTTAGACCTCTATACCGAGCAGATCGCCACACCGGTACAGCACGCCTATGAGCAGGGGCGCACGAAGGTAAACCCTGCTAGCCTGATGGTGGCAGACGGCAGTGAAATTCAGCGTTACTGGACGCTCGCGCGGGACTATGCGCATGCCTGGGGCGTTGATGGAAAACCCATTGCCGACAGTATTGAGCGCCTTTCTCATAAGGCGCGAGAACGCTCTGATACGCGTGAGCGAATTGCCGCCGCTGTACTGTGGGGAGCGGTTGCCGTGACGGTACTGGGGATGGCGCTTGGCGGAATTAGCCTGCTGACCTCCGGGCCGGAGCGCCAACCTTACGTTGAGCCACCGCAGCCCGTTGCACAAGCTGAAGGTCCTTCGCCAACATCCCCTCGCGAGATGCTGGCTCGTCGCGGGATCTTATGGGATCGCAACGCGCTGCGGGCGGCTATCGATCGTAATGATATCGAGATAACAACGCTGTTTTTGCGCAGCGGGATGACCTGGCATCTTGCCTGGACAGACGCGGCAATGGCGGCCCAGCACGAAGAGGTATTGAACCTGCTGCTGCGCTACCATCTGCAAATGGACGAGCTGAAACCCTGCCGTCGGTTTATCAACACGCTCACGCTTGAACTGTCGCGCGGCGCCCAGCTCAACGCGATCCGCAAATCTTATCTACAGGCATTTTGCACTGCCCCAGCGGTAGTGGCGCGCCAGCGTCTGGCGGTGGATAACGCTCAGCAGCGCAGCCAGGCAACCGGTGATGCCGAAAGCAAAAAATGGCTGACGATTCAGAAGTCGGTCTACGATGTGATCCGCTGAAAACAGGGACTATACCGTTCCCTCTCCCCGTGGGGAGAGGGCTAGGGTGAGGGGGAAAACCTCAAAGCAGCCGGTAGTTCGCGTCCGGCGACATTTTTGTCGGTATCAGACTGTCCTTCACCATCTCCCGCAGATCTATCTCAATCGCATTACAAATCGCGTTTAACGGCAGGTCGTTATCCTCGGTACCGAACGGGTCTTCCAGTTCGGTTGCGATAGCATCGAGCGCCAGCAGTGCGTAAGTGGTGAAGATAGAAAACAGCAAGGTTAAAAAACCAAAATCATGAATCAGCAACAGCGGGTACACGGCGCAAAAAATGCCCACCGTCCGGTGTAGCAGCAGCGAGTAGGCGTAGGGAATCGGCGTGTTGCTGATGCGCTCGCAGCCGCCCTGAATGGTGCTCATCTGATTCAGGTAGTGGTTAAAGTTGCGATAAACAAACTCATTGGGCCGATGCAGATAGAGCCACTGCCCGATATTTTGCAGCAGGGCGTTACAGGGGGTAGTGAGATGCTGATAGTCCAGCGCGCGAGAAACCGGCACCGGCCCATGACGCAGCTTGGCTTTTAACGTGGCGCAGTAGGTGACAATCAGATCCAGCACCACCATTTTTTCTTCCGGGCTGGCCTTGGTCGTGTTGATCACTTCACGCATCAGCGACCGGCTCACGATGAGCAGATCGCCCCACAATTTGCGCGCTTCCCAGTAGCGCAACCACGCTGTGTTGTTGCGAAAGCCGATAAACACCGATATCGAAATCGAGATCCCGATAAAGTAAAACGAGCTCTCCTTGGCGATAATGCCGTGCAGGTGCAAGAGCGGCAGCACATACAGATAGACGATATTCAGCATGATAAAGAAACAGAGCTGAGGCGAGATTTTTCTCATGATGGAACCGCGCCATGAGAACAATTTCCGCAGCCAGGTTTGCTCCGGCCTGACGATCATGGTTTACGCCTTCTCTGGGGACAGCGCTAAAATAGTGTCGTACACCACCTGTAGGCGCTCCAGATAATGGGCAAACACGCTGGCTTTGTCATTAATGGAAATATGGCGGTCGAGATTGCCCTGCATGTCGATACAGGCAGATGGGAGCTCAATGCGGCCAAGCTCGGCGGATTCCGCTTCGAAATGGATCTCGATTTCACCAAAAAGGCGTGAACGGATAATATTGATGTAGACGCCATCGAATACGCACACGCAGAGACGGCCTTTTTCACTCGGCTGAATATAGTGATGGTACTGCCGCCCGGTTGTAGTGATTTGCGTGATAAGCTCCATGGAATAGAGATTCCAGTATTTATCCATTTTATTTTTCTGATTAAAAATGAGCAGCGATTTTTCTTCTGGCGAAATAGTACAAATAGTCATTATCTTAACTTATCGAGATGAGTGGTTGGAAAAGTATTTAATATCGCCACGGAAAATCACATGGCATTTTGTATCACGTTATACTGGGTCACAAAGTTGATATAGTCGCGCAGTACCGCAGGATTATGTGTTTTACTCTGGTATATCATCCAGAGGTCTATTTTCTGAACATCCCACTGCGGCAATAGCGTGACCAGTTTGGCGCTTTGCAAATATGGCTTAACAATATATTCGGGTAAAATTGCCACCCCGGTTCCCTGCAACGTTTGCTGTAAAATGTAGGTCAGGTTGTCGCTGGTATGGCGCAACGGCATCGCTAATTCATAGGACTCATCGTGCTGAAATAGCGCAATGCTTTTCCAGGTCTGATGCGTAATCAGCTCGCAGGACTGCAGCGCCTCAGGGTGCTGAATATCGTGCGCGGCCTGGTACTGCGGCGTACAGACGATAAAACGGTTAAAGGTCCCGAGGAAGCGGCCAATACAGGTGTCATCAGACGGCTTACCGATACGGTATGCCACGTCAAACTCGCTGCCAACGTTGCCATAGAAAGAGTCTGCGGTAATCAGCTGTAGCTCAATATTGGCATGCGTTTGCAGGAACTGATGGTGCACGGCGGGTAAAATACTCGCCATAAATCCCGGCGGGGCAATAATTTTCAGCTTGCCACCGGTCTGATTATGCAGCGCCTGCACCGTTTTATCCCCGCGAACGCTGGCGTCCACCACTTCATGGCAGTAGGCCAGATAGCGCTCGCCGTCGTCGGTCAGTGATATTTTTCGCGTCGTGCGATTCAGCAACCTGACATTGAGATACTCCTCAAGAGCACTAATTCGCTGGCTGATACGCGACTTTGTCATACCCAGTTCAGCGGCGGTTTTGGTAAACGAACCGTTTTCTACGAGAAGCGCAAAAAGCGCCATATCCTGAACGTGCTTGAGCATAACGTAACCTTAATGTACGACAGCGCGAAATTATACGGAGGGGGCATGGCGCTGTATATACCGGATTGTTTAATAAAAAAGACCGAATTGTTTAATTATTCGCGCTCACAAAATAACATACTTCAGATATGATCGGCATGGCAATTAGCATCAATAATAAAGTATTAATTGAATGCCTCTAATGGGTTATAAAAATAATCAATGATGATTATTTTAGCTGATTATTATGCGGGTGGTGATAAGCGAGTTAAAAAAAAGTATAAAAGAAAGTGAATAATAAACGCATGTTGCTAAAGCGTAAATGCGGTAGGCCGGATAAGCGAAGCGCCATCCGGCAGCATGTAGCAGATTGCCGGATGGGCTTGTATGCAGGGTTAGTTCAGCGCAATACGCGCTACGCTATCCGGCCCCTTCGTCGAATAGTCTTTATTAAAGTCCTGCTTCAGCGTCACGTATAGCGTGTTGCCATCGTCGGAAAGCAGCAGACTGTTAGGGTGAGTGGCGAAGTCCCAGCTCTGCTTCACGGCGTAGCTGGTGGCATCCAGGCGCAGCACCTTCTTCGACTCACGCTGGCTGATAAAGAGTTCATTGCGTTTCGCATCAAACTTGATGCCCAGCGCGTCGCCGTCGATACGTTTAATGACCTTACCGGTGTGCTCATCAAAGACCAGCGTGGTTTTGGCTTTGGAATCGTCAGTCACGAACAGACGGCCAGTTTTCGGATCTTCCGCCATATTCAGCAACAGGTACTCTTTGCCGTCGCCCGGCGTCCAGCGCTGCTCAATCTTATAGCTTTGTGGGTTGATAACCAGCACTTCGCCAGCGCCGTTGGTGGCGTAAATACGCTTCGTCACCGGTGAATAGATAATGCCGGTAACCCATTTTCCAGCGTTATCGATACGCGCCTTCACGGTCATGGTTTTGGCGTCGACAACCGAGATATAACCCGGCTCGGCGACACGACCGATAAACAGCAGCCCATCGTGGAACAGCACTTCACGCGCGCCTGCCGGGTCGCCGTCTTTGTCTTTGCCATCGAGCATCAGACGCTGCAGCACCTTGCCGCTCTTCGCGTCAACCTTTGACACTCCGCCGTCCAGCGAGTTGGTGACGTAAAACGTTTTGCCATCGCTATCGACCGCCATACCAAAGTTTTTCAGGTCGGTATGGGTGGTACCGGTGACGGCTAGCGAGGTGGGGTCTACGCGATAAATCACGCCGCCGTTGACGTCCTTAAAGCTCTGCGCGCTGGCCACAAACAGCGATTTCTCGCCGGAGAACAGCGCCATTTCATACAAACCATCACCCAGCGCGTTTTGCGTGACGCCCGCAGCCGTCTTCAGCGCCGCAGCGCTCTCGGCAGGCTGCGCGTTTTCAGCAAGAGCAGGCAGCGAGTGGAGGGTAAAAGCGGCAACGAGTGCGGCGCAGAGCGCCGTTTTGCGCGGGCTGAATAACGATACCATTCGAAACTCCATCATTGGATAAGCGGTTCCCGGCAGAGGCAGTGCGGTGACGGGATATTTTAATAAGAATGAGAATCATAATTATTTATCACAAATGCGCAAATTCGCCGATAGCCATTTTTCGCGGTAACGCATAAGCGTCGTGGAAAATTCAGGGAAAGACTGGCGTAAAACCAGTGCAACAATATGAAAATAAACAAATATACATTTACTTACATTTGCGCGATAAAACCAACTGCATCACATAAAGCGAGTGATTATCATTGGCATTCTCATTTGTGGTCATTATCGCTTTTTTACGCAGCTCAAAAGCTTACGGAAAAGCGCGTCATTTCTCGGCGCTGCGAGCGGAAAGGCCTCACTCACAACAACAAGATCTGATGGGACCCAATATGTTCTTTAATGGCAGGGAAATCAGCGGGAAACCGCTCACCGTTTCGCTTCTTGCGCTGGCGATTCACGGCTTTGTTCACCAGGCTCAGGCCGCAGAAACCAGTCAGGAGATGGTGGTCTACGGCAGCGGGGAAAGTGCGGCCGATGAGCAGCAGGATTATGCGGTAAAAACCACCCACGCGGGCACCAAAATGAATCTGGCGCCGCGTGATATCCCACAGTCCGTCAGCGTTGTCACGCACCAGCGCATGCAGGATCAGAATCTGCAAACGGTAGATGAGGTGTTGACCAACGCCACCGGCGTCTCATCGCAGCAGATTGACTCTGAGCGCAGCTATTACTATTCACGCGGTTTTGAGATAACCAACTTCTCCTACGATGATATTCCCACCTCGCTGGGGGATGCCTGGAACTACGGCGATGCGGCGGAAGATACCGCCATCTATGACCGTATCGAAGTTGTGCGCGGTGCCAACGGCTTAATGACCGGTGCAGGCGACCCGGGCGCGACGGTCAATATGGTGCGCAAACGGGCGGACAGCAAGGTGGCAACCGGCAATATCAGCGCTAGCTATGGCAGCTGGAATAAACAGCGTTATGTTGCCGATCTCTCGACGCCGCTGAATTCAGATGGCAGCCTGCGCGGGCGTATTGTGACCGGCTATCAGGATCAGGACAGCTGGCTTGACCGCTACCATAAAACCAAGAAATTCCTCTATGGCGTGGTGGATGCCGATCTTACCGACAGCACTACCGTGTCGCTGGGCTGGGACTACCAGAAGTCCAACACCGGCAACCCAACGTGGGGCGGCTTGCCGAGCCTCTACAGTAACGGTACGCGTACGCACTATGACCGCAGCACGAATACGGCGGCAGACTGGACGCGCTATCAGGTAGAGTCCCGTAAGGTGTTTATCGACCTGACCCACCAATGGGATAACGGCTGGTCGTATCGCTTTAATGGCACCCATGGTGAGCAGACCTTCAACGATACGCTGCTGTACGTGATGGGTAACCCGGATGCGGATACCGGCGACGGCGCGACCGGTTGGGGCAGTAAAGATAAAGGCAAACGTACCGTTGACTCTTTCGATACCTACGCCAGCGGGCCGTTCAAGCTGCTGGGGCGGCAACATCAGTTGATGGCTGGCGCGAGCTACAGTCGTCAGCACAATGCCACCTTTAGTCAGGACGGGCCTATGGATGCCAGCCAGATAGGTATCTTTGATAACAACTGGAACGGCAGCGTCGCGCAGCCGGAGTGGGGCGATTGGTATCAGAACGCCGACGATATTGTGCGGCAGAAGTCGGCTTATACGGCGGCACGCCTCTCGCTTGCCGACCCGCTGTCGCTGATTATCGGCGCGCGCTACACCCAGTACAGTACTGATGGCAGCAGCGGTGATATGCGCAAATACAACATCACGCCGTACGGCGGGCTGGTCTATGATCTGACCGAAAGCCTGTCGGCTTATGCCAGCTATACCTCGATTTTCGCGCCGCAGACCAAACGTTCCGCCGGAGGTTCATGGCTGTCGCCGGTGACCGGCAAGAACTATGAAACGGGTCTCAAGGCTGACTGGGCGGACGGGCGTTTAACCACGAACTTCGCGGTGTTCCGTATTGAGCAGGATAACGCGCCGGAAGCGGTGAGCGGTGAGTTCGTCAACGGCTCCAGTGAACAAGCGTATCGTTCGACCAGCGGCGCGGTGAGCAAAGGGGCAGAGTTTGAGGTCAACGGTGCGGTCACCGATAACCTCCAGCTCACCTTCAGCGCCACGCGCTACGTTGCGACGGACAATGCTGGACGCTACAACAGCTTTGCGCCGCAGACGCAGCTTAAGCTGTTCACCCGCTACCGTGTGCCGGTGATGCCGGAGCTGACTATCGGCGGTGGTGCGAACTGGCAGAATCGGGTCTATCAAGACGTGACCGGGCCGGACGGTGAAACCCAGCGCCTCTACCAGAGCAGCTACCCGCTGGTGAGTCTGTTCGCGCAGTATCAAGTCACCAAACAGCTGGCGGTGCAGGCAAACGTCAACAACCTGTTTGACCGTGAATACTACTCGTATCTGGATGACTCCGCCGTTTATGGCGAGCCGCGTAACGTCTCGGTGAGCATGACTTACGCTTTCTAAAACCACACCCCGGCTGTGGGCCGGGGATTATTCCTGTCGTGGCTGCGCTACCTGACGACGCAGCGCCTCCAGAACTTCATCAAGAATAAACTGCACTCGCCACGGTTGGTATTCACGTTTGCGGTAGATAGCCACCAGATCGAGCCACCACTCGTACTGTTCGGCGAAGCAGGGGGCGAGTACCCCTGATTGAATATCGGCCTGCACGCTACTTTTCGGAGCAAATACAATCCCAAGCCCGTTACGCGCTAACTCCAGCGCCGACTGCGTGTTATCGCAGATATAGTTGCCGGTGACGCGAAAATCGCGGCTCTCCTGGCTTCCGGCGAGGCTAAAACGCCAGATATTGGCATCATTAATCAGCATTGAATCCATCAGAATGCAGGAGTGCTTGTCGAGGTCATCCGGTGACCTGATTGGGTGCTCCATCAGATACTGGGTGCTGGCATAGGCGCTAACCGCATATTTCGCGATGAAACTCGCCACTAAGGATTCATTTTTTGGCTGAACGCAGGAAATTAAAATATCGCAATCATCAGGGAATTCGGAACCTTCATAAAATGATTTGCGTTCCAGATTAAATGTTTTTAAATATAAATTAATATTGCCGATATCTTTTATGGTATTGACCACGTTACGTGCCAGATAGGCGTTAATCATGGTCGGCGAGTAAATGGTGACGCGGCCATTTTTCTCATGCTTATAGTCAGCCACGAAATTATTAAGCTGGTTTTCTTTTTCCAGCAGATCGTTAACGTAGGGAAGCAACGACTCACCAAAGCGGGTTAGCGTGAGCTTACGCGAGGAGCGCTCAAAGATTTTAAGCCCCACTTTTGCTTCAACATCAGAGAGGTAGCGGCTGACGTTGGCCTGCGCCATGCCCAGCACGGTAGCGGCGTGGCTGATAATTTCGCTGGCGGCTACCACCGAAATTATTTTTAATTCCTGAGGCTTAATCTGAAGTTTCTTCATTGCCCGGCTCTATATATAAATTGATATAGATCTATATAAATATTGAGATTGCATCAATATTAATACGAATATTATCATATTTGACATCAGGATATTATATTAGGTTGGAACAACGGGAATGTCAATTAAGCGTAATGCTGCGCTACTGTTATCGCTCTCTTTTATTTCAGGTACATCATCGGCGGCGTTATCGGTTGGGGCAGGTGCGGTATTTAATGAATCTATTTATCGCGGATATAATGAAAATACTCACGCGGTGCCTATCGTTAATTACGAAGGCGATTCATTTTATATTCGTCAGACCACGCTAGGCTATGCGTTATTTAAAAATCAGCGCGATGAAGTCAGCCTGACGGCCTCCTGGCTGCCGCTGACCTTCGACCCGTCGGACAACGACGATAGCGCCATGAAGCGCCTGGATAAGCGCAACAGTACGGCAATGGCCGGTGCGGCATGGTATCACCATGAAAAGTGGGGCAGCCTGAAAGTGTCGGCGGCGGCAGATATTCTGGATAACAGCAACGGCTGGGTCGGTGAGCTCTCTTATTTCCGCGTGCTGCCAATGGGCAGGCTGGCGATTATCCCTACGCTGGGGGTTTATTACTATGACGATAGCTTCAACCGCTATTACTACGGCGTGTCGGGGGCGGAATCTCGTCGCAGCGGGTTAGCGCAATGGTCGCCGGGCAGCAGCTGGATGCCGTACGTTGGGCTGACGATGAAGTACCCGTTGACCGAAAAGCTGATGCTGACGGCTAACGCGAGCTATAGCGTGCTGCCTGATGAGATTAAAAATAGCCCGATGGTTGATCGTGATGGGAGCTTTACCGTGCTGACTGGGGTGAGTTGGCGGTTTTAGGATTTGGTGCCATCCCGGCGGCGCTGCGCTTGGCCGGGCTACACGCTCATGTAGCCCGGGCGAGGCGTTTACGCCGACCCCGGGGGGAAACCCGCATAAAAAAAGCCAGACTTCCGTCTGGCTTTTTGTCGTTCAGGCAATGCGCCTTAGCGCATGGTGACGAACTCTTCCGCCGCCGTAGGGTGAATCGCCACGGTGTTGTCGAAGTCTTTCTTGGTGGCGCCCATCTTCAGTGCCACGGCGAAGCCCTGCAGGATTTCATCCATGCCGAAGCCAATACCGTGAATACCGACGATCTTCTCTTCTGGGCCAACGCACACCAGCTTCATACGGCACGGCTGGCGGTGCGAGGTTACGGCGGTGTACATGGCGGTGAAGGAGGATTTATAGACCTTCACGGCGTCGTCGCCATACTGCTCACGCGCCTGCGGCTCGGTTAAGCCCACGGTACCGATTGGCGGGTGGCTGAAGACCACGGTCGGGATGTTGCTGTAGTCCAGATGCTCATCCGGCTTGTTGTTAAACAGACGCTCGGAGAGGCGACGACCTGCGGCCACTGCCACCGGGGTCAGTTCTACCGCACCGGTGTTATCGCCCACGGCATAAATGCCCGGAACGTTGGTATTCTGGAACTTATCAACGACGATGTAGCCTTTATCGTTGGTTTTCACGCCCGTAGCCGCCAGATTGAAGTTATCGTTCGCCGGTTCGCGACCAATTGCCCAAATCAGGCAGTCAACGGTCTGACTGCGGCCATCTTCCAGCGCCAGGGTCAGGCTGCCATCGGCATTTTTGACCACGGCTTTTGGAATGGCGTTGGTGTGCAGCTGCGGGCCTTCGGCGTTCATTACCTCAACCAGTGTCTCGACGATTAACGGGTCAAAGCTACGCAGCGGCGCGTGTTTACGCACGAACAGATGGGTTTCAGCACCCAGGCCGTTGATGACGCCCGCCAGTTCCACGGCGATATAGCCTGCGCCCACCACGGCAACGCGCTTCGGCAGCGCCGGCAGTTCGAAGAAACCATCGGAGTCGATACCGTATTCCACGCCTGGAATGTTCGGGTGGCTTGGACGGCCGCCGGTGGCGATCAGGATATGATCGGCGGTGATCGTCTCACCGTTCACTTCGATGGTTTTAGCGTCAACAAAGCGTGCAAAGCCTTTGATTACGTCAACCTTGTTCTTACCCAGCACGTTATCGTAAGAGGTATGAATACGGTCGATGTAGGCGGTGCGGCTAGCTACCAGCTTATCCCAATCGAAGTTGTTGATGGTGGTGTCGAAACCGTAGTCCGGGCCATACATGTGAATCGCTTCGCGAATCTGCGCGGCATGCCACATCACTTTTTTCGGTACGCAGCCGACGTTAACGCAGGTACCGCCGAGATCTTTGGCTTCAATTAACGCACATTTCTGGCCATACATGGCTGCGCGGTTAATGGAGGCGATACCGCCGCTGCCGCCGCCGATGGCGATGTAGTCGTAATGTTTGGTCATGGCCGCTCCTGAATGTTCAATGTTGAGCGGGTGAGCATCGTGCTACCCGCCAAAATACTCGCGATTGTATACCTGAAGCTGATAGGTTCCACCGATGCCTGCGATTACTCCGGCACGATCCAATTTACCAGCGTGTGCCCGGTACCTGCCGGAACCAGCTTGCTGTGCAGCCACGGCAGTACGTTGTTCATCTGTGCTTCCAGCTTCCACGGCGGGTTAATCACAATCATACCGGAGGCGGTCATGCCGCGCTGATCGCTGTCCGGGCGTACCGCCAGCTCAATTTGCAGGATTTTGCGAATGCCGGTCTCTTCAAGGTCGCGGATCATGCGCTTGATTTGCTGACGCAGCACGACCGGGTACCACAGGGCATAGGTGCCGGTGGCAAAACGCTTGTAGCCATCGTTGATACCGCTCACGACCGCCTGGTAGTCAGTTTTAATTTCGTACGGCGGGTCGATAAGGATCAGGCCGCGACGAGAAACCGGCGGCAGCTTGGATTTCAGCTGCTGGTAGCCGTCGGCACGGTCAACGCGGGCGCGGTTATCTTTCTGGAATTCAGCACGCAGCAGCGGGAAGTCGCTTGGGTGCAGCTCGGTCATCTGCAGGCTGTCCTGCTCACGCAGTAACTGGCGGGCAATCAGCGGGGAGCCTGGGTAGTAGCGCAGCTGGTCGGTGCGGTTGAAGTGTTTGACCACGGAGATATACGGCACCAGCTCTTCCGGCAGGTCGTCCTGCTGCCAGATGCGGGCAATCCCTTCCAGGTATTCCCCGGTTTTTTCGGCGTGCTCGCCACTCAGCTGATAGCGGCCTGCCCCGGCGTGGGTGTCCAGATAGAGAAACGGTTTTTCTTTCTCTTTCAGCGATTCAATGATCAGACTCTGAACGGTGTGTTTTAAAACGTCGGCGTGGTTGCCTGCGTGAAAGCTGTGGCGATAACTGAGCATGGGTGCGGATATTCCGGGAATTAAACAAGATAGCTGACAGTTTACCGCAGATCCGGGCAGATTACCGCTGTAGCGCGGTGTCGTTTCCATTTGTGGCAATAATGTTGCAAAACATGAATGTGTCATAAAAGCGTCAAGTGACGGGTTTAGCGTCAACGGCAGGCAAGGTAATTATTTGAATAAAAGGAAAATAATGAAACTGCAAATCACACTGCTGGCCGCCGCGATGGTGCTAGCGATGCCGGTACTGGCAAAAGAGGTCTCCGTGAATCAGGCGGCGGCTATCGCTAACACCGTTACCCCAACGGCGGTCAGCCCGGCGTTTGATGCGCTGGAAGGGCAATCGCTGACGGCGCTGCGTGCGGCGCTGAAAGGGGATGCGTCGACGCTCACCCGCGACCAGCTAGAAAAAGCAAAACAGAGCAAAACGCAGGCCGATAAAGCCTGGCTGAAGGCCAGCGGCTATGACTTCCAGACCAAAGCTAACCAGCAGGCGGGTATCGAGCTGCTCTCGGCGTTCAGCACGCTGCCGGAGACGGTGGTGAAGCAGAACCTGGCGACGGTGACCGATATTAACCGTGATGCGACCCAAACCGCTCGCCACCAGGCGCTGGCGGATGCGGAAGGCATCAACCACCTCTACTTCCTGAGCGACGCGATGGGCCCACGGCTGGGCAAAGCGTTTATCGCAGCTTACGACAAAGGTGAACTCAGCAAAGCGGCGGCGCTGATTAAAGCCTCTGAAGTGAGCACCAGCGCGGCGAAGAAGCACTTCAATAATCCGCGTCCGTTCCTGATTCAGGGCAACACCATTCACCTCGTGCCGGACGACGTGGTGATTAAAGATAACCATCCGTATACCGCCGACGGCGGCTCGTTCCCAAGCGGACACACCAATACCGGCTACACCGACGCGCTGCTGATGGCGGAGATGATCCCGGAGCGTTTTGACGCGCTGGTGACCCGTGGTGCGCGCTATGGCTACTCGCGTATCGTGCTCGGCGTACACTACCCGCTGGATGTGATGGGCTCGCGCATGGTGGCGCAACGTAACGTCGCCCACTACCTGAACGATGCGAAGTACCGCGCGCTGTTTAACGAAGCTCGCGACCAACTGCGCACGGCGCTGGAAAAAGAGTGCGGCACGACGCTTGCCGAGTGCGCGAAAACGGTAGGGAAAGATGACCCGTACCGCGACCCGGCGATGCGCGATTTCTATCGCTTCACCATGACCTACGATCTGCCGCAGCAGAAGGGTGAAAAACAGAGCATCACGGTGCCGCAGGGCGCTGAAGTGCTGCTGGAAGCGGCACTGCCGAATCTCTCTGCCGCTCAGCGTCGTGTGCTGATGGTGAAAAGCGCGCTGCCGGCGGGCTATCCGCTTTCAGGCGCCACCGCCGACCAGCAGTTCTGGCAGCGTCTGAACCTGCCTGCCGCCTATGAAATGGCGAAAAAGCCGCACTGATTAGCGCAGCATATTGAGGGAAGGTGGTACCGGCTGCGGTATCGCCTTTTTTAAATGTTCATGTAGCTTTTCAATCTCCGGTGATTGCGCCGAAGCCTTCGGCCACACCAGCCAGTAGCTATCCCCCGTGGCAACGGCATCGTTAAAAGGCAGCGTCAGCAGCCCGCTGGCGAGCGCCTCCTGGCTCAACAGTAAGTCGCCTATCGCCACACCATGCCCGCCAATTGCGGCCAGATAGCCCTGCTCAAGGGTATCGAACACCTTGCCACGCGCGGTATTCAGCGTCGGGAATTGCCCGGTTCGTTTTAGCCAGCGTCGCCAGTCGCGGCGATCCGGGGAGGGGTGAATCAGCTCGCAGTGCTCGAGATGTTCCCTGGCCTGCGCGGTGAGCCCAGGGGCGCAGATAGGCACCAGCCACTCCTCAAACAGCAACAGACTTTGCGTCCCGGAACCAAATTGGCCGTCGCCCAGTAAAATCGCGCAGTCGTAGGGTTCGCGACTGAAATCAACCGTATCGGTATCCATCCATACGCTAGAGAGGGCAATTTGCGGTGAGGTGAGCGGTTGCAGCGCTGCCAGTAGCCAGCGCATGGTCAACGTAGACGGCGCTTTTAGGCGAAGCTCGCGGCGACGGCGGCCAAAGGCCTCACAGGCTCGCTCCAGACTTTGAAAACCTTCGCTGAGCTGCGTTGCCAGCGTCTGCCCGGCGTCGGTCACGGTGACTCGCGGCCCGTGTCGCTGAAAAAGGGTGCAGTCAAACCACTGCTCCAGCGTGCGGACATGGCGGCTCACCGCGCCGGGCGTAACGTTGAGTAATTCAGCGGCTTTGCTGAATGAACCTAAGCGAGCTGCGGCTTCAAAAGCGCGCAGAGCGTACAACGGGGGAAGCGACATGGCGATTATCTATTGTGAGTTTTACTCACATTGAAGCGTAGTTTTTTCCGTTTTTCAACGCGCGTACCCCGCCGAATAATGGCGGGCACTGGCTCGTTAATCGTAGGAGAAAATGATGAATATGGCTCTGCTCGCCGCCTATATGCTGGCGGTACTACTGCTGCTTGCGACGCCCGGCCCGGTGGTGGCGCTGGTTATGGGAACGGCGGCGCGTGAGGGGAGTCGTCGGGCGTTTATGACGGTTCTCGGCACTAACAGCGCATCGCTGGTGCTGATTGTGCTGGCTACTTTGATGCTGCTCGGCGTGGTGGCATTGTCGCCGGTCATGCTGTCACTGCTGGGGATAACGGGCTCGCTCTATATCGGCTGGAGCGCCGTCAGTAGCCTGATGCACAAGGCGCAGGATATCGAGGCGGTACCCGCGCGAGGCGGCCTGCTGAAGGGCTTTCTGGTAGGCATTTCAAACCCAAAGGACATTCTCTTTTTTGTCGCCTTCTTCCCGCAGTTTATTGCCATCACGGACGACTTTACCCTGAGCATGCTGACGCTCTCGCTGGTGTGGGTGGTGTTTGATATTACCGTTCTGTCGCTCTATATCCTGACGGTTCAGCGCGTGTTGTCGGGAAGGTATGCTCTCCGCCTCGAACGCCTCTCAGCGCTGTTTTTACTGGCGGTTGCGCTGTTCGGCATTGTTTACAACGTCGGTGAAATGAGTACCCACTATCATTGAAATTCCCCCAACTATCCCCCATTCTAGATCTATCGCTAAAGCGCCGCTGAGCGCTTCATTTCTTTCTTAGACCAGGACTGCGCATATGACCAATCCATTACTGACCCCCTTCGACCTACCGCCGTTTTCCCAGATTCAGCCCGAACATGTTGTCCCTGCCGTGACCAAAGCACTGAACGACTGTCGTGAGAATGTGGAACGCGTAGTCGCGCAGGGCGGGCCGTATAGCTGGGAAAACCTTTGCCAGCCGCTGGCGGAAGTGGACGACGTGCTGGGGCGCATCTTCTCGCCGGTGAGCCACCTGAACTCGGTGCAGAACAGCCCGGAACTGCGTGAAGCCTATGAGCAGACGCTGCCGCTGCTGTCGGAATACAGCACCTGGGTCGGTCAAAACGAAGGGCTGTACAACGCCTACCGCGACCTGCGCGATGGCGATAACTACGCCACGCTGAACACCGCGCAGAAAAAAGCGGTCGATAACGCGCTGCGTGATTTTGAATTGTCCGGCATCGGCCTGCCGAAAGAGAAACAGCAGCGCTACGGCGAAATTGCGACCCGCCTGTCCGAGTTGGGCAACCAGTACAGCAACAACGTGCTCGATGCCACCATGGGCTGGAGCAAGCTGGTGACCGATGAAGCCGAACTCTCCGGCATGCCGGAAAGCGCGCTGGCCGCGGCGAAAGCCCAGGCTGAAGCCAAAGAGCAGGAAGGTTACCTGCTGACGCTGGATATTCCGAGCTACCTGCCGGTGATGACCTACTGCGACAATCAGGCGCTGCGTGAAGAGCTGTACCGCGCCTACTCCACTCGCGCCTCCGACCAGGGGCCGAACGCCGGTAAGTGGGATAACACCCCGGTGATGGAAGAGATTCTGGCGCTGCGCCACGAGCTGGCTCAGTTGCTGGGCTTTGAAAGCTACGCTTTTAAATCGCTCGCCACCAAAATGGCGGAAAACCCACAGCAGGTGCTCGACTTCCTGACGGATCTGGCCAAACGCGCCCGTCCGCAGGGTGAGAAAGAGCTGGCCCAGCTGCGCGCCTTCGCCAAAGCTGAATTTGGCGTCGACGAACTGCAGCCGTGGGATATCGCCTACTACAGCGAAAAACAGAAACAGCATCTCTACAGCATCAGCGACGAGCAGCTGCGCCCGTACTTCCCGGAAAACAAAGCCGTTAACGGCCTGTTTGAAGTGGTTAAGCGCATTTACGGCATCACCGCCAAAGAGCGTACCGACGTTGACGTCTGGAACCCGGAAGTGCGCTTCTTCGAGCTGTATGACGAAAGCAACGAACTGCGCGGCAGTTTCTATCTCGACCTGTACGCCCGTGAACACAAGCGCGGCGGGGCGTGGATGGATGACTGCGTCGGCCAGATGCGTAAACTCGATGGCACGCTACAAAAACCGGTCGCCTACCTGACCTGTAACTTTAACCGTCCGGTGAACGGCAAACCGGCGCTGTTTACCCATGACGAAGTGATCACCCTGTTCCATGAGTTCGGCCACGGCCTGCACCACATGCTGACCCGCATCGAAACTGCCGGTGTGTCCGGTATCAGCGGGGTGCCGTGGGATGCGGTCGAGCTGCCGAGCCAGTTTATGGAAAACTGGTGCTGGGAGCCGGAAGCGCTGGCGTTTATCTCCGGCCACTTTGAAACCGGCGAACCGTTGCCGAAAGAGCTGCTGGATAAAATGCTGGCGGCGAAAAACTACCAGGCCGCGCTGTTTATCCTGCGTCAGCTGGAGTTTGGTCTGTTCGACTTCCGCCTGCACGCCCAGTACAACCCGCAGCAGGGTGCGAAAGTGCTCGAGACGCTGGCCGAAATCAAGAAACAGGTCGCCGTGGTACCAGGCCCGACCTGGGGTCGTTTCCCACACGCCTTCAGCCACATCTTTGCCGGTGGCTATGCGGCGGGCTATTACAGCTACCTGTGGGCCGATGTGCTGGCGGCAGATGCCTTCTCTCGCTTTGAGGAAGAGGGGATCTTCAACCGTCAGACCGGGCAGTCGTTCCTCGACAACATCCTGACCCGCGGTGGTTCTGAAGAGCCGATGGCGCTGTTCAAACGCTTCCGTGGCCGTGAACCTCAGCTGGATGCAATGCTTGAGCATTACGGGATTAAAGGCTGATTGTTGTCGTGAAAATCTGCTTACTTGATGAAACGGGCGCCGGAGACGGCGCCTTATCTGTTCTTGCCGCCCGCTGGGGGCTGGAACAGGACGACGACAACCTGATGGCGCTGGTGATGACCCCGGAGCATCTGGAACTGCGTAAACGCGATGAGCCTAAGCTTGGCGGCATCTTCGTTGATTTTGTTGGCGGGGCGATGGCGCACCGACGCAAATTCGGCGGTGGTCGTGGTGAAGCGGTGGCGAAAGCCGTGGGCGTGAAAGGCGGTTATCTGCCGGACGTGGTGGATGCGACGGCGGGGCTGGGACGCGATGCCTTTGTGCTGGCTTCCGTTGGCTGCCGCGTGCGGATGCTGGAGCGTAACCCGGTGGTGGCGGCGCTGCTCGATGATGGCCTGGCGCGTGGCTACGCGGACCCGGAGATCGGCCCGTGGTTGCAGGAGCGGCTACAGCTAATTCATGCGTCCAGCCTGACGGCGTTAACCGATATCAGCCCGCGTCCGCAGGTGGTGTATCTTGACCCGATGTTCCCGCATAAGCAGAAAAGCGCGCTGGTGAAGAAAGAGATGCGCGTGTTTCAGTCGCTGGTGGGGCCGGATTTAGATGCGGATGGCCTGCTGGAACCGGCGCGTCAGTTGGCAACCAAACGCGTGGTGGTGAAACGCCCGGATTACGCACCGCCGCTGGCGGATGTGGCGACGCCGAATGCGGTGGTTACCAAAGGGCATCGGTTTGATATTTATGCGGGGACGGCGGAGTAATTCCGCCTTCCCAATGTAGCCCGGCCGAGCAAAGCGACGCCGGGGAGCGGTGCCGGGATGAACACCGAGCAGCCCCGGGGTCGGCGTAAACGCCTCGCCCGGGCTACACGTATTGTTAGCCGCCATCCGGCATTACCGACTAAACAAACGGTGCCAGCGGATCCGCAATCTCAAACGCCACCGCACGATCTGCTTTCGGCGGATAAATCAGCTCGCTGACAATCGACACTTTCAGTTTCTTTGCCTCTTCACGCTTGAGCTTCACCTGCTGATCCCAGCCTTCACTGTACACCGCGCCCCATGCGCCCAGATCCAGACAGGTCACGTACATCTCCTGGCGATATGGCAACGGTGCTACATCCAGCACGCTTGCCGCGGCGTTGTTCCCGGCAAATTTGCCCAGCAGAATGGCGTGCTGGCAGGTCATCAGCGCATGGTTGTCTTTGTCATCGGTCGCGGCGTAAGCCACATCGCCGGTAGCATAGATATCGTCATGGCCCAGCACCTGCAGATTACCGTTGACGTGCAGACGACCCTGACGGTCGCGCGGCGCATCAATCTGTGCGGTCAGCCCGTTGGCCTGTACGCCGACGGTCCAGATAACGGTCTGCGAGGCGATAACCTGGCCATCTTTCAGCGTGACGCCGGAGGCATCCACGCTCTCTACTTCCGCGTTCACCAGCCACTCCACGCCCAGTTCGGCGGAGGCTTCGATAATCACATCGCGTAATTCCTGGCTCCAGCGGCCGCCCGGCTGCGCACCGCGCTCAACTACGACAACTCTGGTCTTAGCATCTTCACCCAGGATTTCACGCAGACGGCCAGGAAGTTCCAGCGCCATCTCAATCCCGGTGAAGCCACCGCCGCACACCACCACGGTGTTACGCGCTTCGCTCTCAGGCTGGCCCGCCAGATCTTTCAGATGCTGTTCCAGGACCGTCGCGCTTTCCAGTTGGTCGAGGTCGAACGCGTGCTCGGCGGCACCGGCAACGATATCGCGGTTTACGTGGCTGCCGCTGGCAAGTACCAGGCGATCGTAGCGGCGCAGGCGCACTTCGCCGTTCTCATCTTTCCAGCTCACCTCTTTCGAAGCCGGAAGGATCTGCTCAACGGTGCCGCGCAGGAACTTAACGCCGGTGACGTCGAACAGCGGCATCAGTGGGGAAACCAGCGTCTGAACGTGGCTTTCATAAAAACGCGGACGCACGCGCAGCTCTGGCTGTGGCGCAATCACCGTAATATCAACGGCCTGCTGGTGTTTGTCTGCCAGACGCGCGGCGCTCAGCGCTGCCCACATACCGGCAAAACCGGCACCGACGATCAGAATTTGTTTACGCATTAGGTTTGTCTCACTGGTGACTACGATTAATTGACTCGGATTTTATTGGTCGTAGTTAAAGATTGCAACGTGATTCGCTTCAGCAAACGCACCAGAAGAGACATTTTTAAATTATCTATTTGATATTTAATTGATTAAATTTTTATGCATTCAGTATTTATGCTTGCTATCTGGAATGCGTCAGATGAAAAAGCTACAATAACTCAGATTAATTTTGGCTGAGATAAGAGCGCATGGCATTCTACAGTTCTGGGGTTGAGTACGGCATACATAGTCTGATGTGCATGGTGGACGGCAAAGGTGACGCCCGCGATATGAGCGTGCGCGAAATTGCCGAGCTGCAAAGCGTGCCCTACGACTATCTGGCCAAAATCTTTACTCGCCTGTCGAAGGCCGGCCTGGTGCGCAGCATCGAAGGGAAGGGCGGTGGTTTTCAGCTGGCGAAACCGGCTGAAGACATTACGGTGCTGGACGTGGTCAATGCGATCGATGGCGATAAGCGTATTTTTGAGTGCCGGGAAATTCGTCAGCGTCTGGCGGTGTTTGATGAGCAGCCGCCGGAATGGGCCTGCGAAGGTATCTGCGGCGTGCGTTCGGTGATGGACATGGCGCAGCAGCGGATGGAAGAGGCGTTAGGCCAGCATACGATTCTGGACCTGGCGCGTAAGATGTACCGCAAAGCACCGGATACCTTCGTGGTAGAGGTGCAGGAGTGGATTGCCGGGCGGAAAAACGCGTGAACTAAGTAGCCCGGCCGAACGCCGTGACGCCGGGGAAGCCCCCGGAGTCGGCGCTGGCGCGCCTCGTCCGGGCTACCGAATAAGATTTACTCTTCTTCGTCGTCACGCAGTGGAACAATCAGCATATCAACGTGAACGGTGTTGATCAGCTGGCGAGCAGAAGACATCAGTTTGCTCCAGAAATCCTGGTGATGACCGCAGACAACCAGGTCCATATCGTATTTCTTGATAGCATCAACCAGCACCTGACCCAGGTCGCCGCTACCGCTCAGGGTTTCGGTGATTGGGTAGCCCGCACCGGTAGAGAGTTCGCTCAGCGCGTGGTGGGTCTCTTCGGAGATACGTTTCTGCATATCGCCCAGATTGACATCAATCAGCCCGGTGTAGAGATCGGAATAGTTCACGTCAACGTGAATCAAAGAGACTTTCGCATTGTAAGGGCGAGCCATTGATACCGCTTTCTCCACCAGAACTTTGCTCTCTGGTGAAAGGTCGACGGCGATAAGAATGTGTTTGTAAGCCATAGTGTTACTCCTTCCATAAAGTTGTCGATGACTGTTGGACCAGACAGCCCATGCGCTGTCCCTTGCCCGCGTCCTGCGTGCCACATGCGCGGGGTTTGCCCTTAAAGACCTAATTGTAGAAGATATTTCTACCTTATAGTGGCCTTGGGGCGCCGTCAATGCATCCGGTTCGCCAATTAGTTAAACAAATTTTTCAATCTTACGTATTGATAACGATTAACCTTGTGGTAAAAAATTTAACTGATCTCCTACACTATTTAATGAGCCGATCGAATAAATAAACGTGATCGGAATCGCACTCTTTTACTGAGGTGTTGGTGGGAAATTGGGGAGCGGTATGCCCTGGGGGGGATTTCTCTGAGGGCTGGTCGCCGGGGAGGAGTTATGATCAGCACGATTGCGCTGTTTTGGGCCCTGTGTGTCGTTTGTGTGGTGAATATGGCACGTTACTTCTCGTCGTTACGTGCGCTATTGGTGGTACTACGAGGTTGCGATCCCTTGCTCTATCAGTATGTCGATGGCGGTGGCTTTTTCACCTCCCACGGCCAGCCGGGCAAGCAGATGCGCCTGGTCTGGTACATTTACGGGCAGCGTTACCGCGACCATCACGACGATGAATTTATTCGTCGCTGTGAGCGCGTTCGCCGTCAGTTTATTTTGACCAGTTCGCTCTGTGGATTGGTGGTCATCAGCTTAATTGCGTTGATGATTTGGCACTAAGTAAAAAAAAACGGGCCAGTTTCCTGACCCGTTTTAATGTTTTTATCGCCGCTGACTTAGATAAGTTTCAGCGAGATCCAGTACAGCACGCCGGACAGAATGATAGAGGCCGGCAGGGTGAAGACCCAGGCCATCAGGATGTTGGTCACGGTTTTACGCTGTAACCCGCCGCCATCAACCAGCATGGTACCCGCCACGGAAGAGGAGAGTACGTGCGTCGTGGAGACCGGCATCCCGGTATAGCTTGCCAGACCGATGGACACCGCAGAGGTCATCTGCGCGGCCATACCCTGAGCGTAGGTCATGCCTTTCTTACCGATTTTCTCACCGATAGTGGTGGCAACGCGACGCCAGCCGATCATGGTACCAATACCCAGCGCCAGTGCGACCGCCATAATAATCCAGATTGGCGCGTACTCAATGGTGCTCAGCATGTCGGTTTTCAGTTTCTTCAACAGACGCTGATCGTCGGCATTCACTTCCGGCATCTTCGCCACTTTATCGGTGGTATCAGAGATGCAGAGCATGATGCGACGCAATTGGCTACGCTGTTCTATTGAGAGCTTGTCGTAGCTTTCGATCCCGGTCAGCATCGCCTTCGTACGGTCAAGCGCGTTGATGGTGTTAGCCGGATGGCAATGGAACTCAGTGGCTTCCAGTGCCGCAGGGGTTAACGGATCAGCGCTGTTTTGCACTTTCAGCAGCAGCTCAGGCCGTTGCTGGAAGAAGGTTTCAACGTTATTGACCGCATCACGGGTACGGGTGATTTCGTAGCCGGAAGCGTTCATGTTAACCACGAAACCTGCCGGAGCAACGCCAATCAACACCAGCATGACCAGACCAATGCCTTTCTGACCATCGTTCGCGCCGTGGGAGAATGCCACGCCAATTGCGGAGAGGATCAGAGCAATACGGGTCCAGAATGGCGGCTTTTTCTTACCGTCTTTCTTTTCACGTTCAGCAGGAGTCAGGTGGATACGGGCGCGTTTTTTGGTGCCGTTCCAGTAACGACGCAGCAGGAAAATCAGACCGCCAGCAAAGACCAGACCCACAATTGGCGACACAATCAACGAGGCGAAAATGTTAATCACTTTCGGGATGTTGAGTGCATCAACCACGGACGTTCCGGTCATCATCGCATTGGTTAAACCAATACCGATAATGGCACCGATGAGCGTGTGGGAACTGGACGCAGGCAGACCAAAATACCAGGTGCCGAGGTTCCAGATAATAGCCGCCAACAGCATGGAAAAGACCATGGCGAGGCCGTGAGCGGAGCCCATATTGAGCAACAGATCCGTCGGCAGCATATGCACGATGGCATAAGCTACACTCAGGCCGCCCAACAGAACGCCGAAGAAGTTAAAGATCGCAGCCATCGCCACAGCAAGCTGCGAACGCATAGCGCGAGTATAAATTACGGTAGCCACTGCGTTAGCCGTATCGTGGAAGCCGTTAATCGCTTCGTAGAAAAGAACAAACAACAGTGCCAGTACTAACAACAGCCCGGTATGTAAATCCAGACCAGCAAACAAATGTAACATAGGACGTTACGCCATTTTGAGGACATGAACGCGCGGCATTATCAGGGACATTGGCGGCGCGGGCAAAGTGAAATCTCTATTTTTTTTGATATTTATCCATACTATTTTAAAGGCCAGAAAGAATTATTTATTTTGTATCAATCGGATAAGTCGGGTTTGTGGATATTTCACTGGTACGACTTCGGTGAAAAATTTACAATTCCCGACAATACCTAAGTTGAGGATAGTGCGTGGAAAGGTTTGATGCCATTGTAGTAGGTGCCGGAGCGGCAGGAATGTTTTGTGCCGCCATGGCTGGACAGGCAGGGCGCCGCGTTTTGCTGCTGGATAACGGTAAAAAACCGGGGCGTAAAATCCTGATGTCCGGCGGCGGTCGCTGCAATTTTACTAACCTTTATGTCGAACCCGCGGCATATCTGAGCCAAAACCCGCATTTCTGCAAATCTGCGCTGGCGCGCTATACCCAATGGGACTTTATCGACATGGTCGGCAAGCACGGTATTGCCTGGCATGAAAAGACCCTCGGGCAGCTTTTCTGCGATGACTCCGCCGATCAAATCGTGGCGATGCTGGTCGCCGAGTGCGAAAAGGGCAACGTGACCACGCGCCTGCGTAGCGAAATCCTGAGCGTCACCCGCGACGACGAAGGCTACACCCTGCAGCTCAACGGCGATGAGGTGTCGGCAGATAAGCTGGTGATTGCCAGCGGCGGCCTGTCGATGCCGGGCCTTGGGGCGACGCCGTTCGGTTATAAGGTTGCCGAGCAGTTTGGTCTGAAGGTGCTGCCAACCCGCGCGGGCCTGGTGCCGTTTACGCTGCACAAGCCAATGCTCGAACAGCTGCAGGTGCTTTCTGGCGTGTCAGTGCCGTCGTTCATCACCGCACAGGACGGCACCGTGTTCCGCGAAAGTCTGCTTTTCACCCACCGTGGCCTATCTGGCCCGGCAGTGCTGCAAATCTCAAGTTATTGGCAGGCGGGCGAGTTCGTGAGTATTAATTTACTGCCGGATATCGACCTGGCAGACTTCCTCGACGTCCAGCGCGCCGAGCATCCGAACCAGAGCCTGAAAAATACGCTGGCGATGCAGCTGCCAAAACGTCTGGTCGAATGCCTGCAACAGCTAGGACAAATTCCTGACGTCACCCTTAAGCAGTTGAACGTTCGTGAGCAGCAAACGCTGGTTGATACCCTGACCGACTGGCGCGTGCAGCCAAACGGCACCGAAGGCTATCGCACGGCGGAAGTGACGCTGGGCGGCGTTGACACCAACGAACTCTCTTCACGTACTATGGAAGCGAAGAAAGCGCCGGGGCTGTACTTTATCGGCGAAGTGATGGACGTGACCGGCTGGCTGGGCGGTTATAACTTCCAGTGGGCGTGGTCCAGCGCCTGGGCATGTGCGCAGGCGTTGGCGGAATAGCATCAGCGGTGGCGGAGTTGTAACGTCGCAGGCAGGTAGCGCTGTAGCGATGGTGGCGTCTTGCCTTCAATCAGCTGGCTAATCATGTCATAGCAGTGCCAGGCAAGCTGGCGGTTATCCTGTTGAACAGTATCAATACGCAGCGACAGCGAATCGTAGAGATAGTGATCGTCAAAGCTTGCCAGATGAATATCGGAATCCAGCAAATGATGCTGACTCATAAAGCGCAGCACCCCTTCAAGTAGTCCACAGGCGGCGGTAAACACCGCCTTAGGTGGTCGGCCAAGTCGGGCACAAAGGGCGGCGAACATCTCATAGCCGGAGCTAGGATGATAGTTGCCGTTGATCACCCATTCCGGACGTAGTTCGATACCTGCCTGAGCTAAACCTTGTGTGAACCCGGCCAGACGGTCACGGGAGGGCGATAGTCGTGGCTGCCCGCCTAAAAACCAAAACTCATCGCTATGCTGAGGCGCAATGCGGGAAATCAGATCTGCCGTCGGGGTAATCGAGTCGGTCATCACCAGAGGCAGCGTGCTTTCATTAGGACAGCGGTCAAACAGCACCACCGGCAATTGTTCGCTGAGTTTGATGTAGTCGGCATCATTATGCATGCAGGACGCAACAATAAGCCCGTCTACCTGACGGGCAATCATATTGTTGACCACCATGTTCTCCTGACCGGGATTTTCATCGGTACAGGAGATAAGCAGCTGCACGCCCGCTTCGCGGCACAGCATCTCGAGTTCGTGGGAAAAGACGGCAAAGCCGTAGTTCGTTATCTCCGGCACCACCAGTCCGATGGTGTGACTGCGGTTATCGCGCAACGAGCGTGCATGAATGCTCGGCTGATAGTGCTGCTCACGGGCGATCGCCTGAACGCGATCGCGCGTTTCCTGCGCTACGCGTAGCTCTTTGCCACGCCCGTTCAGCACCAGGCTGGCGGTCGCTTTAGAAACGCCCGCCAGTTCGGCGATATCTTTAATAGTAACGCGTTTGGTTTTCATTACGACGCCATGAGCATGAAAGTAGGGCGCTTATTCTACCATGCATGTCCGTAGCGGCCAGTAACAGAATGCACCCGGCGTTTTGCCTGTCACCACTAACTGCGCCGGATAGACCGGGAAATAACGACTGCTCATCACCCCTTCTCCGTCGTTAATGAAAATTTCCACACTTGACTGGTCGATGAAAATCCGTAGCGAGCGGACCTCTCCGCGCCAGTAGCGAGTGTGTATTTCGTCGCTGGCAAGGCTGCGTCTCATTAGGCGGATACCGTCGGCATCTCGCTGTAGGGTTAAGGCACCGCCAAAGTCGATGCTTAACGCCTCGCTGCGGTCGGTATCCAGGGCGATTTCCATCGGTGACAGCGGGAGTGGACCATCCTGCCAGACGTGCGTTTCATCGCGTAACGCGGTAAGTTCGCGCAGCGGGCGTTGGTAGAGCTTTCCGTCGATAAACTCCAGCTCACGCAGACAGGTCATCTGGTGTATCCAGCCGTTAGCAAGCGTCGGCTGACGCATTTCTTCTCCATCCGGCACGCCCATCCAACCGACCAGTAGTCGGCGACCGTCACTGGTCTGTAGGGTTTGTGGGGCGTAAAATTCAAACCCAGCATCCAGCTCGTGTAATTCGCCGTGTTGGAAAGTGGCGCGTTCGTAGTCGAACGCTCCGGCCATCCACACTGCCGGGTAGGTGTTGAGATAACGCTCTTTCTCTCGGGCTACCCCCTGCGGGCAGCAGATCAGGACATGCTGGTCGCCGAGTGGAAACAGATCCGGGCACTCCCACATATAACCAGCGTCATCCAGACCGTTGATAGCGTAACCGGCTATTTCGCCTTCATTGCTCCACTGATGCAGGTCGGCAGAGCTGAACAGCAGCACCTTACCGCGTTTTTGCAGATCCTGCGCCCCCAGCACCATGTACCAGCGACCTTCATGCTGCCAGACCTTAGGGTCGCGGACGTGACCGGTATAGCCTTCCGGCAGCGGCAATACCGGGCCGAGCTTAGTAAAAGTACCGTCGGCATTTTCTGTAGCCAGGCATTGCCACGCGGTTCGGCTTCCATCGTCGAACTTGACGTTGCCGGTATAGCACAGGGTGAGCGTACCGTGGTTATCCACCGCGCTGCCGGAATAGCAGCCGTTGCGGTCATATTCTTCGTCCGGCATGAGCGCAATGGGCTCATGCCGCCAGTGCAGAAGATCGTCAGAGCTCCAGTGCGCCCAGCATTTGAACTTATGATCGCAGGCGAGCGGATTCCATTGGTAAAACAGGTGATAGCGTCCGGCAAATTCGACAAAACCGTTGGGATCGTTCATCAGCCCGGTGACTGGCGCATGATGCCAACGAGGGTAGTGACTGTCGGCCAATGCTCGCGGTTGGCCCTGCATAACGGCCTGCAAAATCGCAGGCAGTCGGGATGGAAGTGACATTATTCAGCGTCCGTTTTGTATTTTAGAACCAGGGAAACAACAAAGGCGACACCAAAGGCGATGATCATCCCGATAATGTAGTTCAGCAGCGAACTGGCCTGTACAATAGCCATACCAGGGATAGCCGTCAGGCCGACCGCCGTCATGTAGACATGCATTGACACCACCCATGCACCGCCTGCCGCCCCGCCGATAAGTGCGGCGATAAACGGTTTCACAAAGCGTAAGTTGATACCAAAAATGGCCGCTTCAGTGATGCCCAGCATGGCAGAAAACGCCGATGGCAGGGTAATGGCTTTGATTTTTGCGTCTTTAGTTTTAAACCATACTGCCAGGCAGGCACCGCCCTGGGCGACGTTAGACATGGCCCATATTGGGAGCAGGAAGTTGACGCCGATTGATGGATTGCCCAGCAGTCCGGCTTCGATAGCGTGGAAGCTGTGGTGAATACCGGTAATAACGATAACCGAATAGAGACCGCCAAATAGCAGTCCGGCCAGCCAGCCAGCGTGGGTAATCAGGGTACTGAGCACAAACGAAATGCCATCGCCCAGTGCGCGACCTGCCGGGCCAATGATCAGCAGCGCAATAAAGCCGGAAATAATCACGGTCAGGAACGGTGTCAGAATTAGATCCAGGGCATCAGGGATCGCGCGGCGCAACTGTTTCTCCACGATGCTCATAAACCACACCGCCAGCAGTACCGGGAACACGGTGCCCTGGTAGCCAATCATGGCAATTTCGAGGCCGAAGAAGTCCATGGTCTGGAAACCCGAAGCAACCCCCCAGGCGTTGGTCAGCGCGGGGTGAGTCAGAATACCGCCCAGCGTTGCACCGAGATAGGGGTTACCGCCGAATTCACGGGCGGCAGTGAAGCCAATCAGAATCGGCAGAATAATAAACGCCGCCGAACTGAACATATCCAGCATGATGTAGATGGCGTTACCTGGGTCAACCCAGCCGTAGGTTTTGACCATCCCCAATAGGCCCATGAGTAAGCCGGAGGCGACAATCGCTGGGATAATCGGCACAAAGATGTTTGACAACAGGCGGGCAATCCGCTGGAACGGGTTCAGTTTTTTGGCTGCGATGTTGGCGGTTTCCGATTTGCTGGATTCGCTAATCCCTGCCACTTGAATAAAGGCGGCGTAGACTTTATTCACCACGCCGGTGCCGAAGATTATCTGCATCTGTCCGGCATTACTAAAACAGCCCTTAACCCCTTCAACCTGGCCGATCGCCTGGCGATCGGCCAGTGAATCATTGACCAGGACCAGTCGCAGGCGTGTAGCACAGTGCGCTGCGCTGGCGATATTTTCCTTGCCTCCCAGAAGCGGAAGCAGCGAGCGGGAAATTTGTTCAAAATCCATAGAACCCTCTGTATGCGTTATTATTTTCATACTGCCAGCCCGATAAAACGGGAGGCAGTTTCTGCGTTATGATGGTTTTTGCGGCGTCGAAACAGGCTTCGCCGCCGCGTTTATTGTGTTCGTCAAACCCTAACTGTCAGAACCAGGTTTCCATCTGAACGCCAAAGTTCCACTCGCCGCCAGCGCTGAAGCCGCTGCTACCAAAGGCATCATTGCTGGCGTAATTATCCAGCTTTTTGCTCCAGTCCATCCAGGTGGCAAACAGGCGTAGTTCGGGGCGACTGAAGAAATTACCGATGCTGCCCGCTTTCAACGTTGGAGCGAAGGTGAGTTTATAGAAACTCCCATTCACTGCGTTGCGATCTTTGTAGCCTTCTGGCTGCAGGTCCATGTATTGGTAGCTACCTTCGTAGGCGAGAGCAAAGTTATCGGTGATCTCCTGGATTAGGCGCATGTTAAAGGTGACCCATTCGTAGCTGTCGCCTTTGACGTAGCGGTCTTTACTGCTTTGCGCCAATACTGCGGGTGCGATATGCCATCTTGAGCTCAGCGGCGTCGTACCATAGCTGGCGAAGCGCCAGGTATTGGCATCGTCGAGCAGCGCGCCGTCCGAGCCGATACCTTTGACCTCCGCCCCTAAACCGTGACCGTAGAGCAGGGCGGTTTTGCTGCTGCCCTCGCGTAGGCTGTAGAAACTGTCATTATGCAGGCCAACCAGCGCGTGTATGCCGTTATTGGCGGCGTCAGTCTGGATGACATCACCATTGGCATCTTTACGATCGTTGTTATCTTTTGCCCGCAAGCCGCTCACCATTACCTGAACCGGACCGATGAAGTGGTTCATGCTCAGAATGTAGTTCTGCACGTTGTTATCGACGTTTTCCATATCGCCGAAGTTACGTCCGTAAATGGAGAAGTTACTGCGCAGGCTGTCATTCCACTTCACGTCGTAGATGCCGCCACCGGTCCCAGCGAGGAACACCACGTCGGAATCGAGCCAGTGGATATCAAAATTGTCGCGATCGAAGCGTTTGCCTGCCCACAGCGTGGAACCTTTCAGGGGGCCTTCCAGGCTCGGTAAGTTGCCGAGTTCGGCAAATGCCTGACGCATATTCAGGTCACTGGAGTCTGCCGACCAGTCGTTATAGGTTTTTTGTCCATCGGCCAGCATGGCTTTGAAGCGGGTGGTTGCGCCGTTTTCCAGCGTCTGTTTATGTTCGAAATTTAATTCGACGTAGGTATCGGCCTCGTTGCCTAAGCGACCAATCGCCCCACCCGTTTCCCCTGCGGGTGTCAGATAAGGGCCACTTTTGCTGCTGGAAGCCGCATCGTTCATCAATAGGCCGGAGCGGGCATAACCGTGGAATTCAAAGCCGCTTTTATCATCGGCTTTCGTTTCAAGCTTAGCGGTACGTTGAACGACATCCTGGGTAGTTTGCTGCGTTTTTTGCTGCTGGGTCATGAGCTGCTGGATTTTTTTCTCCGCAGACTCGGCGCGATTTTCAGCCGTTTTTGCTCGGTTTTCTGCTTCCTGCAGACGTTTTTCCTGGGCGATAAGACGGGCTTCGATAGCGCTGAGATCCATTTGAGCGTGGGCTGAAGCAGTGCCGGCTAGTAGAGCGATAAGAACCGCGAGCGTGCTTTTTTTGTACATGTCGGTTGCATCCAAAGGTAAAGTGAAAAGTAATGTGTTTTTTGCTAAATCGGTTTAGGTGGCATAGTAGACATGACATTTAACATCTTGAAATATATTTTGCTAAACCGGTTTAATAATTGTGATGGATGCAACAAAGTAGGCCGCCGCGGAGCGGCCTAAGGGATCAAATCGGGTGATCAAGATCGCGCTGATAGGGAAGTGCTGTCATCGCGCCTTTGGCGGTGGTGGCCAATGCTCCGCAGGTTTGCGCAAGGTTGAGTGTCGGTTCAAGTTCACGACTGTCCTTCGGCATCCCTTTAGCCGCAAGGCCGGTGAGTAATCCGGCGACGAAAGCATCACCCGCACCGGTCGTGTCCACGCTCACGACAGGCCTGGCGCTGAAATGGATAATCTCCTGTTGGAATGCGGCCAGTACGCCAGCTTTTCCTTGTGTTACCAGCAATAATTCTGTCTCATAGCGCTCGATGATTTTGGCTATGCCATGCTCTAACTCATTGCTTCCAGTTATGAATTTGAGTTCTTCTTCGGACAATTTCACCACGTCAGCCAGGCGTAACGCGCGATCGAGGCAGGCGTGGAGTAGCGCCATATCCTGCCAGAGATCCTCGCGAATATTCGGATCAAAGCTGACTCGACCGCCAGAGCGCTTGATCTTTTCCATTGCGGAGAAAGTGGTACTGCGACTGGGTTCAGCGCTGAGTGCGATGGAGCAGACGTGTAGCCACTGGTTGGTGGAAAAGTCGGGCAGGTCAGCTTCCACCAGGAACAGATCCGCGCTGGGGCGCACCATAAAGGTAAATGTCCGCTCGCCCTGTTCATCAAGATCAACCACCACGGTGGAGGTACGGTGCTGGTGGTCGAAGTGCATATGGCTCACATCAACATGTTCTTGCTGTAGGGTCTGGCGCATAAAATGGCCGAATGGATCGTTGCCAACGCGCCCAATAAAGCCGCTATCGCCGCCAAGGCGAGCAATGCCTACCGCGACGTTAGCCGGTGCACCACCGGGGCATTGCAGCAGGCGCCCCTCGCTCTCCGGCAGAAGATCGATTACCGCATCGCCCAGAACCCACACTTTTGCATTCATGCTGATACTCTCCATAGCTAAACTTAATTAAATCGGTTTAGCATATCGACAACGGGAGTGAAACGCTATGAAATAAATACCCAGGAAAGCAGGTAGAATAGTCTGTTATGACCTCTGCTGATTAAACAGCGCTAGCAGTGTTTGCACCTGTTCATCTAATGGCGCCAAATCCCGTTTGACGATCAGATGCAACGGCGTGGCGCGTCGTACGCCGTGGCTGAGCGGCAACGTCTTTAAAATCCCCTGTGCCAGCTCGTGATGAATTCTCTCCTCCGGCAGCCAACCGTAGCCCACCTGATACATCACCGCGTCAATCGCTGCATCAATAGTTGAAAAGGTCCACGCGTCGCGCCCGGCCTGGCTGTCGCTGTCGTTATCGGCAATGCGGATAAGTGGCCAGGGGCGTAGCTGCTCGTCGTTGAGCGGGCCTTCCTGGTTGAAGAGGGGGTGGTCGTGATGGGCGACGGCGACAAAATCGATGTTCATCAGCCATTCGCCGCGCCCGGTGATGTCCTGACGGCGAGTCAGCACCATCACGTCCGCCTCGGCCTGAATCACATCGTTACCGCTGGCATTCTCCAGCACTTCGGTTAAACGCACCTGCGTTTGCGGATAGCGCTGCTGAAACTGGCGCAAAATGGCGAATAGTCGCTCGCGCGGGAAAATACTGTCGACCACTAAATCCAGCCGGGTGCGTATGCCTTCACGCAGCGTGGCGGCGCGGGTCTCTACCCAGGCGAAGGCCTTGAGTAGCGGTTTGACCTGCGCGAGCAGCAGCTCACCGGCCGGGGTTAACACCGCACGGCGGCCTTCCGGGATAAGCAGCGCCACGCCAAGCCTTTCCTGTAATAGCGCCAGGTTGTAGCTCACCGACGACTGGCTGCGGTGAGTCTCTTCAGCCGCTTTGGCAAAGCTGCCCAGCTCCACCACCTTCTCCAGCAGCGCCCATTGTTCCAGCGTCGTTTTATGCATAATTGATTTAAAAAGTAGATGAATTTCATTGAAACATAGCGTTATTCATTTACTTTTTAAAGCAATAAGATCTCTGCATCGACACAAGGAGATTTCATTATGAGCAATTTTGATAAACACGATCTGAGCGGTTTCGTTGGCAAACATCTGGTATATACCTACGAGAATGGCTGGAACTACGAGATTTACGTTAAAAACGACCACACCCTTGATTACCGTATTCACAGCGGTATCGTGGCGAATCGTTGGGTAAAAGATCAGCAGGCCTATATTGTTCGCGTTGGCGAAAGCATCTACAAAATTTCCTGGACCGAGCCGACCGGTACCGACGTCAGCCTGATTGCGAACCTGGGTGACAAACTGTTCCACGGCACCATCTTCTTCCCACGCTGGGTGATGAACAACCCGGAAAAAACCGTCTGCTTCCAGAATGAGCACATTCCGCTGATGAACGCCTACCGTGATGCGGGCCCGGCGTACCCAACGGAAGTGATTGATGAATTCGCGACCATTACCTTCGTTCGCGACTGCGGGGCCGATAATGACAGCGTCATTAACTGCGCGGCGAGCGAATTGCCAACCGATTTCCCTGCTAATTTACGCTAGGGGTTACCATCGTTGTTCACGTTATTTATTACACTAATGTGCAACGAATATTAAAACGGGTCATAAATAAAGTCTTTGTTTATAAAACGTTGAATTATGTGAACCAGAGCCCAGTTGCGATGCAAGCTGGGCTTTTTTTTACAAAAATTCAGCGAGAACAATGACCTTTATAAAGTATTGATTTTGTTTATTAATCATTTATTGTGCGAATGCGCATTTCTTTCTTAATCTTATCCTAAGATAACACTGATACTTTTACCGCAATTCAATGTTGTAGGTTTAATTATCACATCTATCTATTCCTGATTTTAACAACATCGCGATAGCACCGTTTTATTCACGAATCAGGCGTACTCATTTGCGTTATAGGGTAAGGAACATTCATGAGTGATTTTCTGCCGTTTTCACGTCCCTCTATGGGCGAGGCGGAGTTCGCAGCGCTGAAAGAGGTGCTGCAATCTGGTTGGATCACCACCGGACCAAAAAACCAGGCGCTGGAAGAGGCGTTTTGCGCCCTCACGGGCAATCGTTTCTCGATTGCCGTGAGCTCCGCGACCGGTGGCATGCACGTCACGCTGATGGCCCTCGGTATTGGTCCTGGCGATGAAGTGATCACCCCTTCGCAAACCTGGGTTTCCACCCTCAATATGATCGTGCTGCTGGGCGCTACGCCGGTGATGATCGATGTCGATCGTGACAATCTGATGATTACCCCTGAGGCGGTTGAAGCGGCGATTACCCCGCGTACCAAAGCCATTATTCCCGTGCACTATGCTGGCGCACCTGCGGATATCGACGGTATTCGCGCGGTCGCTGAACGTCACGGTATTCCGATGATTGAAGATGCGGCGCATGCGGCGGGAACCTACTACAAAGGCCATCATGTTGGCTGGCAGGGAACGGCGATTTTCTCCTTCCACGCCATTAAAAACATGACCAGCGCCGAGGGCGGGCTGATTGTCACCGACGACGAACAGCTGGCAAACCGCATTCGCAGCCTCAAATTCCACGGCCTCGGCGTTGATGCCTATGACCGCCAGACCCACGGACGCGCCCCGCAGGCGGAAGTGATTAGCCCGGGCTTTAAGTACAACCTGGCCGACATCAACGCCGCCCTGGCGCTGGTTCAGTTGGGCAAATTAGGGTCGGCCAACCAGCGTCGCAACGATATTGCGCAGCGCTACGTGCAGGAACTGGCCGACACCCCATTCCAGCCGCTGGCCGCACCGAGCTGGCCGCACCTGCACGCCTGGCATCTGTTCATTATTCGCGTGGACGAACAGCGCTGCGGCATCAGCCGTGATGCGTTGATGGAACAGCTCAAGGCGCAAGGCATTGGCACCGGGCTGCACTTCCGCGCGGCGCATACGCAGAAATATTACCGCGAGCGCTTCCCGGAACTCTCCTTGCCGAATACCGAATGGAACAGCGCGCGTATCTGTTCATTACCTCTTTTCCCGGATATGACCGATGACGACACCACCCGTGTCATTACGGCGCTCCACCAGTTAGCAGGCCGTTGATATGTTTGAGTACCCGTTAGTCAAGAAAGTCTCCGTCGTGATACCGGTCTACAACGAGCAGGATAGCCTGCCGGAGCTTCTCCGCCGTACCGATGCGGCCTGCGCGACCCTGAATCGTGACTATGAAATTCTGCTGGTTGATGACGGTAGCAGCGACGACTCCGCGCGCATGCTGGTTGAAGCGGCAGAAGCGCCTGAAAGCCACATCGTGGCGGTACTGCTGAACCGTAACTACGGCCAGCACTCGGCGATTATGGCGGGTTTCAGCCACGTCACTGGCGACCTGATCATCACCCTTGATGCTGACCTGCAAAACCCGCCGGAAGAGATTCCGCGGCTGGTCGAAAAAGCGGATGAAGGCTATGACGTGGTTGGCACCGTGCGCCAGAACCGTCAGGACAGCATCTTCCGTAAAACCGCCTCGAAGATGATTAACCGTCTGATCCAACGGACCACCGGTAAAGCGATGGGCGACTACGGCTGCATGCTGCGCGCCTATCGCCGCCACATTATCGACGCGATGCTCAATTGCCACGAACGCAGCACCTTTATCCCGATTCTGGCGAACACCTTTGCTCGCCGCGCCGTGGAGATCCCGGTGATGCACGCCGAGCGTGAGTTCGGCGACTCGAAATACAGCTTTATGCGCCTGATCAACCTGATGTACGACCTGGTGACCTGTTTAACCACCACGCCGCTGCGTCTTCTGAGCGTGGTCGGCAGCGTCATCGCCGTGCTCGGCTTTGCCTTCTCCATTCTGTTAGTGGTGCTGCGCCTGGCGCTGGGCCCGGAATGGGCGGGGGACGGGGTGTTCATGCTGTTCGCCATTCTGTTCATGTTTATCGGGGCCCAGTTTATCGGCATGGGCCTACTCGGGGAGTATATCGGCCGCATCTACAACGACGTGCGCGCCCGTCCTCGTTACTTTATTCAACGTGTTGTTCGCCAGGAAAATCTGGAATCTGAAGAGGAAAATCGTTAATGAAAGCTGTTGTATTTGCCTATCACGACATGGGTTGCACCGGTATTCAGGCACTGCTGGATGCCGGATACGACATCGAGGCGATCTTCACTCACCCGGATAACGCCGGTGAAAACAACTTCTTTGGCTCCGTCGCCCGTCTGGCGGCCGAACAAGGCATTACCGTCTATGCGCCGGAAGATGTGAACCACCCGCTGTGGGTTGACCGTATTCGTGCGATGGCACCAGAAGTGATTTTCTCCTTCTACTATCGCAACCTGCTGAGCGACGACATCCTCAATCTGGCACCAAAAGGCGCCTTCAACCTGCACGGCTCCCTGCTGCCTAAATACCGTGGCCGCGCGCCGCTGAACTGGGTGCTGGTGAACGGTGAGAAAGAGACCGGCGTCACTCTGCACCGCATGACCCACCGCGCTGATGCGGGCGACATTGTGGCGCAGCAGACCGTCGCCATCGCCGATTCTGACGTGGCGCTGTCGCTGCACCGTAAGCTGTGCGCGGCTTCGCAGACTCTGCTGGGCGATGCGCTGCCAAAAATTCGCAGCGGTCAGACTCAGGAACGTGCGCAGGACGATACTCAGGCGACCTACGTGGGTCGTCGTACCCCAGATGACGGTCGTCTGACCTGGGAAAAACCGGCGCAGGAGCTGCACAACCTGGTGCGCGCGGTGAGCGATCCGTGGCCGGGCGCGTTTGGCTATGTCGGCACCAACAAATTTATCGTCTGGAAATCTCGTGTGCGTACCGATATGGCCGCCGCGAAGCCGGGTACCGTGCTGTCCGTGGCGCCGCTGGTGGTTGCCTGCGGTGAAGGCGCGCTGGAAATCGTCACCGGTCAGAGCGCTAACGGCGTTTACATGCAGGGCACTCAGCTGGCGCCAGCAATGGGCCTGGTGGCCGGTGCGCTGCTCTCCAGCCGTCCGTTTGTGGCGGTGAAGCGTCGTACTCGCGTGCTGATTCTGGGCGTGAACGGCTTTATCGGTAACCACCTGACTGAGCGCCTGCTTGAGGACGACAACTACGAGATTTACGGCCTGGATATTGGCTCTGACGCCATCAGCCGCTTCCTCGACTGCCCGCGCTTCCACTTTGTGGAAGGCGACATCAGCATCCACTCCGAGTGGATCGAGTACCACATTAAGAAATGTGACGTGGTGCTGCCGCTGGTGGCGATTGCGACCCCTATCGAATACACCCGTAACCCGCTGCGCGTGTTCGAGTTAGACTTCGAAGAGAACCTGAAGATTATTCGTGACTGCGTGAAGTACAACAAGCGCATCATCTTCCCGTCGACTTCCGAAGTGTACGGCATGTGCACCGACGCCAACTTCGATGAAGATAACTCCAACCTGGTGGTGGGGCCAATCAGCAAACAGCGTTGGATCTACTCGGTTTCCAAGCAGCTGCTGGACCGCGTGATTTGGGCCTACGGCGACAAAACTGGCCTCAAATTTACCCTGTTCCGTCCGTTTAACTGGATGGGCCCGCGTCTGGATAACCTGAACGCCGCGCGTATCGGTAGCTCCCGTGCCATCACCCAGCTGATCCTCAACCTGGTTGAAGGCTCGCCGATCAAACTGATCGAGGGTGGCAAGCAGAAACGCTGCTTCACCGACATCAGCGACGGTATCGAAGCGCTGTTCCGCATCATCGAAAACAAAGATGGCCGCTGCGATGGGCAGATCATCAACATCGGTAACCCGGACAACGAAGCAAGTATCAAAGAGCTGGCGGAAATGCTGCTCGACTGCTTCGAACGTCACCCGCTGCGCGATCGCTTCCCGCCATTTGCTGGCTTCCGCGAAGTGGAAAGCAGCGACTACTACGGCAAAGGCTATCAGGACGTGGAGCACCGTAAGCCGAGCATCCGTAACGCCAAACGTTGCCTTGACTGGCAGCCAACGGTAGAAATGCAGCAGACCGTTGAAGAGACGCTGGACTTCTTCCTGCGCACGGTTGAACTGACGGATGAAAAATCATCATGAAAAAAGTAGGTTTGCGCGTTGATGTGGACACCTTTCGCGGCACTCGCGAGGGCGTACCACGGCTGATGGCGGTGCTCAAAAAGCACCGCATACAGGCCAGTTTTTTCTTCAGCGTCGGGCCGGATAACATGGGGCGCCACTTGTGGCGCCTGGTAAAACCGAAGTTCTTGTGGAAGATGCTGCGCTCGCGCGCGGCATCGCTGTATGGCTGGGATATTCTCCTCGCCGGCACGGCCTGGCCTGGACGACGTATCGGTGCGGCGAACGCGGAGATTATCCGCAGCGTTGCGCAGGTGCATGAAGTCGGGCTCCACGCCTGGGATCATCACCGCTGGCAGCAGTGGAGCGGCGTGTGGAAAGAGCAGCAGCTGGTGGAAGAGATTGGGCGCGGCTTGCGTGAGCTGGAGTCTATTCTCGGTCGTCCAGTCTCCTGCTCTGCGGTGGCGGGCTGGCGCGCGGATCAGCGCGTGGTGAAGGCCAAAGAGTCGTTTGATTTTCACTACAACAGCGACTGTCGCGGCACGCAGCCGTTTCTTCCGGATCTCGGGAATGGGGAGACGGCTACCGTGCAGATCCCCGTGACGCTGCCAACCTGGGATGAAGCCGTCGGCACTGTGGTCAGCGCGGAAGGCTATAACCGCTGGCTGCTGGAGCAGATCCGCAAAGATACCGGTACGCCGGTTTATACCATTCATGCAGAAGTTGAAGGCGGTGTGTGCGCCGAACAGTTCGATTATCTGCTGACCCTGGCGGCGCAACAGGAGATCCTGTTTTGCCCGCTGAGCCAGCTTCTTCCGGATGACTTCCGTCAGCTCCCGGTTGGGAAGGTGGTACGGGGAGAATTGGCTGGCCGTGAAGGCTGGCTTGGTTGCCAACAACTCTTGAGCCCCGATGTATGAAATCCCTTCGCTACGGTATTTCGTTAGTTGCATTGTTCGTTCTTTACTATCTTCTGCCCCTCAACTTCCGGTTGCTGTGGCAGCCGGATGAAACCCGCTACGCCGAGATCAGCCGAGAAATGCTGGCTACCGGCGACTGGGTTGTGCCGCATTTCCTCGGCCTGCGTTATTTTGAAAAGCCGATTGCGGGCTACTGGATCAACAGCATTGGGCAGTGGCTGTTTGGGCATAACAACTTTGGCGTGCGCTTTGGTTCGGTGTTCTCCGTTACCGTGTCTGCGCTGCTGGTGGCCTGGCTTGCTTGGCGTATCTGGCGCGACAAGAAAGTGGCGGTGTTCTCCGGCGTTATCTTCCTGACGGCGTTCCTGGTCTACGGTATCGGTACCTATGCGGTACTCGACCCGATGATCACCCTGTGGATGACGCTGGCGATGTTCAGCTTCTGGCTGGCCGCGTCGGCGAAAACCACCGGTGAACGCTTCTGGGGCTACGTGCTGCTCGGTATCGCCTGCGGCATGGGGGTGATGACCAAAGGGTTCCTGGCGCTAGCGGTGCCGGTTATCGGTGTGCTGCCGTGGGTTATCGTCCAGAAGCGCTGGCGGGAAGTCCTTATTTGGGGCTGGCTGGCGGTACTGGTATGCGTACTGACCGTGCTGCCTTGGGGGCTGGCGATTGCGCAGCGTGAAGGTGACTTCTGGCGCTACTTCTTCTGGGTTGAGCATATTCAGCGTTTTGCGCAGAGTGACGCTCAGCATAAAGCACCGTTCTGGTACTATCTGCCGTTCCTGATTGCCGGGAGCCTGCCGTGGCTGGCGCTGCTGCCGGGCGCACTGAAGCTCGGCTGGCGCGATCGTCAAGGGCAGGGCAGCGCGTTCTATCTGCTGGGCTGGATAGTGATGCCGTTCCTGTTCTTCAGCATCGCAAAAGGCAAGCTGCCGACCTATATTCTGCCGTGCTTTGGGCCGCTGGCGATGCTGATGGCGCGCTATGCGGTGGATGCGGCAAAAGTGGGCGCGAAGGCGCTGCGGATTAACGGCATTATCAACATCGCCTTCGGCGTGGTGGGTTTGGTGGCAGTGGTTGTCGTGTCGCCGTGGGGGCCGATGAAGCACCCGGTGTGGATGCAGATTGAGCTGTATAAGTGCGTGCTGGCGGCGGTGGCGTTCTTTGTCTGGGCGCTGATGGGCTGGTTGTCTATTAAGTCTACTACGCCGCGCTGGACGCTGGCGGCACTTTGCCCGATGGGGTTAGCGCTGCTGGTGGGCTTTGCGATCCCTGACCGCGTGACCGACAGTAAGCAGCCGCAGTTCCTGGTGGATATTGTGAGCGAGTCGCTGACTCCAAGCCGCTACGTGCTGAGCAACAACGTCGGTATCGCCGCAGGGCTTGCCTGGGAACTGAACCGCAGCGACGTCATCATGTATTCGCAGACGGGCGAGCTGAAATACGGTCTTTCCTATCCGGATGCTAAAGGGCGCTTTATCTCCAGCGAAGATTTCCCGCAGTGGCTGGAGGCGCATCGTCAGGAGGGGCCAATCTCTCTGGTACTGCAACTGCAGCGCAATACCAGAGTGGTGGATCTACCGTTGCCAAAACCGGATGAGGTGTATGTGATGGGCCGTACCGCGTTTATTCAGTATCGTCCGCAATGATCACCTGGGCCTGCCTGCTGCTCGCCAGCTTATTGAGCTGCGTCGGGCAGCTATGTCAGAAACAGGCCACGCGCCCGGCACCCGTCGGGCAGCGTGGGCGTCATCTGCTGACCTGGCTTGGGCTCGCGCTGGCGATGCTCGGGCTGGGGATGCTGCTGTGGCTGCTGGTGTTGCAGCAAATCCCGGTCAGCGTGGCCTACCCGATGCTAAGCCTGAACTTTGTCTGGGTGACGCTGGCGGCCCGTACTATCTGGCGTGAGCCGGTTGGCCGCCGTCACTGGGCGGGCGTTGGGCTGATTATTGTCGGCATTATGTTGCTAGGGAGCAGTGCCTGATGGGGCTTATCTGGGCATTAATGAGCGTTGGGTTGGTGAGCGCCGCCCAACTGACGCTGCGGGTAGCCATGACCACATTGCCATCCGCAGGGCAGCCGCTGGCGTTCTTGCTGCACCTGCTGCATTTCGGCGACGGTACGCTAGCCCTTTTCCTCGGCCTGTTGGGCTACGTCGCGTCGATGGCCTGCTGGTTCTTCGCGCTGAAGCGCCTACCGCTGGCAAAAGCCTACGCCTTATTGAGCCTGAGCTACATGGTGGTGTGGTGTGCCGCTATCTGGTTGCCGGGCTGGCATGAACCTTTCTCCTGGCGCGGTCTGCTGGGCGTGGTGGTGATTATCGCCGGTGTGATTACCATCTTCTGGCCAAACAAACCTTCCCCTACCCCGTAGCCCGGCCAAGCGCAGCGCCGCCGGGGTTAGCTCCGTGCCTCCCCCGGGGTTGGCGTAAACGCCTCGCCCAGGCTACAAAATGTGCAATAATGCTTTTTTTGTTGCATCTATAAGGGATTATCTATGCCAGCAGCTGACGCCGAGGAATCGCTTAGCGGTCTGCGCCTCAACCTGCGTATTGTCTCCATCGTTATCTTCAACTTCGCAAGCTACCTCACCATTGGCCTGCCGCTGGCGGTGCTGCCCGGCTATGTCCACGACGTCATGGGATTCAGCGCATTCTGGGCGGGGCTGGTTATCAGCCTACAATATTTCGCCACGCTGATAAGCCGCCCGCATGCCGGGCGCTATGCCGACCTGCTGGGGCCAAAACGGATCGTGGTGATGGGGCTGTGCGGCTGCTTTCTCAGCGGGTTGAGCTACCTGCTGGCAGCAACGGGCAGCGGCTGGCCGCTGCTCAGTCTGGTGCTGTTGTGTCTGGGACGCGTGATTCTCGGTATCGGCCAAAGCTTTGCCGGTACTGGCTCGACGCTCTGGGGCGTGGGCGTCGTGGGTTCGCCGCATATTGGCCGGGTCATCTCATGGAACGGGATTGTTACCTATGGCGCGATGGCGATGGGCGCACCGCTTGGCGTGGTGTGCTACCGCTACGTTGGTCTACAGGGGCTGGCATTAGCGATTATGGCGGTAGCCGCCGTCGCCATTCTGTGCGCGCTGCCGCGTGCGGAAGTCAAAGCGAAAAAGGGCAAGCCGATGTCTTTTCGCGCGGTGCTGGGGCGCGTCTGGCCTTACGGAATGGCGCTGGCACTCGCTTCTGCGGGCTTTGGGGTGATCGCGACCTTCATCACCCTGTTTTATGACGCGAAAGGCTGGGACGGTGCGGCGTTTGCGCTCACGCTCTTTAGCTGCGCATTCGTAGGGACGCGTCTGCTGTTCCCGAACGGCATTAACCGCCTGGGCGGGCTGAACGTGGCGATGAGCTGCTTCTCGGTGGAGATTGTCGGCCTGCTGCTGGTGGGCGTGGCTGATACGCCGACGATGGCAAAAATCGGCACCTTCTTCGCCGGGGCGGGATTCTCGCTGGTGTTCCCGGCGCTGGGCGTGGTGGCGGTGAAAGCCGTACCACAGCAGAACCAAGGCTCTGCGCTGGCAACCTATACCGTGTTTATGGATTTATCGCTGGGTATTACCGGGCCGCTGGCCGGGCTGATGATGGCGTGGATGGGCATTTCGACGATTTACATTGCCGCTGCGGGGCTGGTGGCGGTGGCATTGCTGCTGGGATGGCGGCTAAAAAAACGGCCTCTGGCGTAAGCTCGCGAGAGGCCGTTTATTGGTCAGCAAAACTTAGTTGATGACCAGGGTATTGATGATTTTCTCAGCGTCAGACTGCGCCTGCTGCTGGTTGTCCGCTGGCAGCGTGATCTGCATGGTCAGCAGTTTGCCATCGATTTTACCCAGTACGACGGAAGAGTACGCGGTTTGCCCTTTAGCAGAGATGATGCTGTCGAGCTGCTGCAGCGTGTGGCCTTTCATCTCGATAGATTTATTGGTCACCACCTGCAACTGCGGGTCGCGGCTGCGCTGCTGATCTTCAAGACGTTTTGCCAGCACCGCTAAATCTTCGGTGGTGTCGTCGCCAACGATGACGATGACCGCTTTCATGCCGGTGGCGTCAGAGTAGACGTGCATGTTGTTGCTCTGGGTGCCCAGCTTACCGCTCTGGTCGGTCATCCCGGCCGGCAGCGTAAAGTTCAGCTTACCGTCTAACAGATTGATTGCCTGACCTGCGGCATCGCTCGCGGCAGCAGAACCTTGTGCAGGGGTGCTGGTGTCGCTGTTGTCACAGGCCGCAAGGCCCATTACCAGCAGGCCAATACCAGCATATTTCACCAATTTGCGCATTGACATCTTCCTTTCGATAAATAGCCATAACGGCTTATCTGCATATCTTATCACAACCCGTGTAATGAACCCTTAACCAGGCTGCATTGCTGACAAATCAGATTTATCTGCCAGCCTTTTCAATAGCATATTCAGCAGTACGCCGTACATCGGCAGGAAGAAAACAATGCTGATCAGCACTTTAAAGCAGTAGTCCACGAGGGCGATTTCTACCCAGTGCGTCGCCATAAACGGGTCGGTGCTGCGCCAGAAAGCGATAAAGAAGAACGCCAGGGTATCGCTGATGTTACCGAACAGCGTGGAGGCCGTCGGTGCAAGCCACCAGTGGCGGCTTTGACGCAGGCGGTTAAACACGTGCACGTCAAGGATCTGCCCCAGGGCATAGGCCATAAAGCTGGCGGCAGCGATACGGGCCACGAACAGGTTAAAGTGCGCCAGCGCGCCGAAGCCCTGCCATTCGCCCATATAGAACAGCGATGAAATCACGTAGGAGATCAGCAGCGCCGGGGCCATCACCGCGAAAACGATACGGCGAGCCAGCGGTGCGCCAAAGATTCGCACGGTCAGGTCAGTCGCAAGGAAGATAAACGGAAAGCTAAACGCGCCCCAGGTGGTGTGGAAGCCGAAGATAGAGACCGGCAGCTGCACCAGATAGTTACTGGAGGTGATCACCAGCAGGTGAAATAGCGATAGCCAAACCAGCGCATGTCGGCGCTGTAAGGAGGTAAAGGGCGTCATATTGTACCTTTTTAGTGGTTGGGGTGAGGGAACCCAATAAAGTCTGCAAACTCATTGCAGGGGCGGAATGATACTGCTTTCCCGTTTCATTGCAATGGTTGTTTTTCGCGCAATCGTTAACCTGGTTGCGTTGAGGCAGGGTCAGCGTAAACTAAGCGCGTTTTTTCTGACGACGAGATGCTCATGACCGATTTGTTTTCCAGCCCCGACCACACCTTAGACGCGCAAGGGCTGCGCTGCCCGGAACCGGTAATGATGGTGCGTAAAACCGTGCGGACGATGCCGGTGGGGGAAACGCTGCTGATTATTGCCGACGATCCCGCCACCACGCGCGATATCCCCGGCTTTTGCCGCTTTATGGAACATGAGCTGATTGCTCAGCAGACCGAGTCAGTGCCGTACCAGTATTTGCTGCGTAAGCGCCATTAATCGGCACCAATAATCCCGTAGCCCGGCCAAGCGAAGCGCCGCCGGGAATGGCATCGAGCCAACCCGGGGTCGGCGTAAACGCCTCGCCCGGGCTACCGATTTAGACCCGTAGCCCGGCCAAGCGAAGCGCCGCCGGGAAAGGGCACCGAACCGACCCTATTACGCGCTAAACTTCCCGCGAAGTAACCGCAGCGCATTCAGCGTCACCAGTACCGTCGCACCGGTATCCGCCAGCACCGCCAGCCACAACCCGGTCATGCCGAGCAGCGTGGTGATAAGGAAAATCCCCTTCAGCCCCAGCGCTATGGCGATGTTTTGCCGAACGTTAGCGTGGGTAGCACGAGCCAGGCGAATCATCTGCACCAGCCCGGTCAGACGGTTATGCGTCAGCGCCGCATCGGCGGTTTCCAGCGCCACGTCGGTGCCGCTGCCCATCGCGATGCCCATCGCCGCAGCCTTCATCGCCGGAGCGTCGTTAATCCCGTCGCCCACCATCGCCAGCGGCCCCTGAGCGTTCAGCGCCGTGACTTCACTGACCTTATCGGCAGGCAGCAGGTTGGCGCGGTAGGCCATACCTAACTCATCGGCAATGGCGGCAGCAGCGCGCGGATTGTCCCCGGTCAGAATGATGCCCTGAATGCCTAATTCACGCAGGCCATCGACCGCCTGACGCGCCTCCTGACGCACGGTGTCTCGCAGCGCTACAATCCCCAGCAGGGTATCGTCACGGGTAATGAGCACCACGGTGTTGCCCTGGCTTTCCAATTGTTGGATCTCATCCTGATGATCCGGCGTCGGGAACTTGCCTGCGGCGCAGATAACGATGCGCTGCCCATCGACGCTGGCCTCAATACCAGAACCGACGAGCGTACGCTGCTCAATGGCCTGTGGAATGGTCAGTTCACGCTGCAGCGCCTCGCGCACCACGGCCTGCGCCAGCGGGTGGGTAGAACCCTGTTCCACCGCAGCGGCCAGCGTCAGCAGGTTGTCTTCGCTCAGTTCGGCGGTTGGGATAATCGTGGTCACCTGCGGTTTGCCGAGCGTCAGGGTGCCGGTTTTATCAAAGGCCATCTGGGTGATGCGGCCCAACTGCTCCAGCGCCGCACCGCCTTTAATCAGCGCGCCGTGACGCGCAGCGGTGGCAAGGCCTGAGGTAATCGCTGCCGGAGTCGAGATAACCAGCGCGCACGGGCAGCCAATCAGCAGCAGCGTCAGCCCTTTATAGATCCACTCCTCCCACGAGGCGGCAAACAGCAGCGGTGGCACCAGCGTCACCAGCAGCGCGACGGCCATAATCGCCGGGGTATAGATGCGGCTGAAACGGTCGATAAAGCGCTCGATAGGTGCGCGACGTTCCTCGGCTTCTTCAATCAGGCGCAGGATACGGTCGATGGCGCTGTCGCCAGGCTTCGAAATAACACTCAGCTGTACCAGGCGGTCGGCGCTGGTAGCCCCTGCTGGGACGCTCTCGCCCGCGCTGCGTTCCACCGGAATGGACTCGCCGGTTAACGCGCTTTCATCAAAGCTGGCGAACGGGGTGATGAGCTTCCCGTCGGCAGGCAAGCGCCCACCGGCGGCGACTTCAATCACGTCACCCGGCTGGAGATCCTTCTGCGCCACGGTTTCACGCTGGCCGTCACGTACACGCACGGCGGTGTCAGGCTTCAGCGCCATCAGCGCGCTCACGCCCTGACGCGCGCGGTTTGCGGCCCAGCCTTCCAATCTTTCACCGATTAAGAACAGCAGCAGCACCATTGCCGCTTCCGCCGTTGCGCCGATAAACAGTGCGCCGATGGCCGCGACGCTCATCAGTGTTTCAATGGCGAACCAGCTGCCGCTTTTCATCAGGCGCAGCGCCTGGCGGGCGATAGGGTAAAGGCCGACCAGCGTGGTGGCGATAAAGGCCAGGTTGCCGAGTGGATGGTTGAACTGCTCCAGCCCCCAGCTAATCGCCATCATCACGGCGAGCGCGATAAGCGGCAGGTTCTCCCGCCAGCGCGAGGTGTTTTCCTCTGCCTTCGGTTCGCTGTCGCTACGCAGCGAATAGCCTGCGGCGCTCACCGCTTTCTCCACCTGGGTGCGGATGTCGTCATCGGCATCAACCAGCAGCTTTTCGGTGGCGAACAGCACTTTAACCTGCTTCACGCCAGCGACCTGGCTTACCGCCGTTTCGACTTTACGGGCGCAGGCGGCGCAGTCCATGCCGTTGACGACCCAGCTATAGCGGGCGTCCAGCGTCGGTTCTACCGCGGGTTCAGCCGTTGCGCATTGGCTTTCGCAGCAGCAGTCGTCCTGCGGTTGTGGCGCAGGCGCGAGCTTAAAAGATGAGAATTGGGGGGCTTTATTGTTACGTGTCTCTGGAGTCGACATCGTATCCTCCGATTAATGATCGTTGCTTCATTAAGCGCAGCATACACTCTGGAGTCGACTCCAGAGTCAAGCGGGAAATTACAGGTAAAGCGCGCGAACGATAAAGAAGTGCCCAGCAAAGTAGCAGGCGGCGTAAATCGCCGTATCCGCGCGGAAACGGCAGCGATATTTGCTCACCAGCCAGATAATGTTACCCAGCAGCAGTAAACCGGCACCGAAGAAACCGGAGAGCGCGGTGTCCGTTGGACGCATAAACCACAGCTCGCCCGCGACCCAGACCATCATCAGCGTCATGGCGATAAAGGCCAGCACCGGTAGACGCATCTCTTCAAGCCGCGTCCAGATAACCGCCAACCAGAGCACGCCAATCACCAGCAGCACCACCGGTAGCGGCCAGAAGAAGGTGAAGGTCAGCTGTCCGGCAAACCAGATGGTGTACAGCAGATGCGATAGGAAAAACGCGCCGACGGCATACAGCATACGCTGACGTGGCAACAGCGTGAGGGCATCGCCGACCAACGAAGCGCACAAGCCCGCCAGCACCAGATAGCTGATGGCGTTAAACATCGGCGCCTGCCAGGCGAGAAACAGGAGTAAAATTAAGGTGATAGGTTTGAATGCCCAGCGCTGCCAGGCGGGCCCACGGTAGGCGGCATCCACGTAGAGCCAGCCTGAGAAGAATACTGCGATAAACGACCAAAGCATAATAAGTCCCTGTATCTGTTATCTTAATGGGTACTGTACTGCCAGTCTTGAATGTCCAGTGTAGTAGCCGTAGCCGCCAGATGACAATGGCAGACTGCGCCGTTTACTATGATTTGCGTAAATTCTTAAGAGAACCTGAAATGAGCAAGATGCCGCTTTTTTTCATCGTCGTTGTTGCCATTATCGTCGTGGCCGCGTCGTTCCGCTTCGTCCAGCAGCGCCGGGAAAAAATGGATAACGATGCCGCCCCGCTGATGCAAAAGCGGGTGGTGGTGACGAACAAGCGCGAAAAGGTGCTGAACGATCGCCGTTCGCGTCAGCAGACGGTGGCACCAGCCGGTAGTGACATGCGTTATGACGTCAGTTTTAAGCCGGAGCTGGGCGGGCTAGAGGTGAGTTTCCGCGTTGAGGCCGAGCAGTATCATCAGCTGACGGTGGGGGATAAGGGAACGCTGAGCTACAAAGGTTCGCGCTTTGTTGACTTTAAGGCTGAATAGGGGCTATATCGCCCATTGATGCGGTTGTGTCAGAGGGCGATAATATTTTATATACTGGTACTCATAATACTGTTCCCCAGATATATAGGTGTTAAATATTAATTCTTTCGTATGCATATATCCTGGGTAATATTTTTAATTTATTTTTTGTTGCAGTTAAAAATATAAAGTTAGTCACTATTTCTTTTTTGCGCTATAGATATCTTTATTTTTTGATATGAATAATACGCCAGTTTTATTACGGGCAGTTATTACTCGTATCTATGCATAAGGAAATTATATGGCAAATACAATGTGGTTAACGCTAAATGGTCAATCTCAGGGATTGATTTCGGCGGGCTGCTCTACCGTTGATTCAATTGGAAATAAAGCCCAGTTGGCGCACTGCGATCAGATTATGGTCATGGCAATTTCACATGGGATGAACCGTGAGCAGAATGTGAGTCATCAGTCATTGACGATGGTGAAACCAGTGGATAAAGCTTCGCCATTGCTGGGTAAAGCTATCAATGATAATGAAGAGCTCACCTGCGAATTTACCTTTTACCGAACGAACCGGATGGGCTTTAACGAGCTTTATTACACGATAAAATTAACGAAAGCCAGAATATCCAGCATTCATCTTCACGTCCCACATACTATTGATGATAGCGCCGGGCAACCCGAGGAATCAATTGAGCTGTCTTATGAGTCAATCAGTTGGGATCATCATATAGCGGGAACCAGCGCATATAGCTTGTGGGAAGAACGTATCTTTTAAGGGAATGTATATGGTTGGTTATATCGATTGGATTGATCAAAACTCAAAGGACCTGCTTAGAGGAAACAACTGGCAGCTTGCCAGGCGCTTTGAGGACGATATCCGGGCGCTTAAGCAGCGGCTAGATAAAGATGCACAACACGTTATGCTGCTGTCTCTGGAGGAAGCACAGGATGTTATTGACGATCTGCTAAAAAGCAACGCCATGTCGTCGGCTACCACCTATGCAGGAAATATTAAGGATGCCGCAGGCGGTGCGGCAAATATTGTGAAACTGATTTCATATAAAGATGCCGGGAAGATTGTTTTTACGCTTACGGGGTTGGGGATTAAGGCCGTTCAATACTCGTATGGTGGGAAAATGTATGTGAAAATTACCGGCTATCCTTCCTTGCGGCGAATTCTTAATGGGACCCGCTATCGCGCCAATCACCCCAAGCTTCTGGAGTTAGGGATTGGTAAAGCAGGTGTTCAAGCTGGCATAGTTTCAGGAGCACGGTTTTGCATCTGGTTTTCAGCCTGCTGGCGGCTTGTCGAGTTAATTTTTAGATCTGACCACGATGTCGCGGCCTTTCTGGGAAACATTACCATGGATATAGCCAAGGTGATTGTGACGGTTTTTGTTACTAAGGTGGTTGTTGGGGGAGTGGCATCACTGGCAACGGCATTTTCAGCAAGTTTGGTTGTGCCTATATGGGGGGAGATTTTTTTTGTTGTTGTTCTTGGTTTTGCTATTGCTTATGAATTGAATGATTATGATTATAATAATGAATTATCCAAAAAGTTGATTGAATGTATTCGTGATGGGATAGAAAAACAGCAGGGTATTAATGAATGGAATCAGAAAAACTCATCGATATTTTCCCAGTCTTTATTGCGTGGTGATTATTAAAATGGATGTTTATACACATATAAAAAACAGAGGTGTAATACTAACGGGGTCAGCAATTATCTCTTATGTAACTTATTCTACCTATAGTAGTTGTATCGTTGAAGTTATGAATGTCGTAAACTTGCGTAGTATTATATATTTTTACTTCCAATCCCTATCATTAGTGCTTTTTGTGCCGACTGCGGTCTATTTTGTTTTTCTTTTTATGTCTGCTTTTTTTTCAAGGAATCTGGCACCCAACAAGATACTCCATCGAGGGATGAATATTGCACTGGGTTATGGAGGAGTAGCCCTTGTGTTAGGTACTGTTACCTCAATCATCACCCCATTTTATCTACTTAGTTCTGGCCATGTCTACTGCTACAGTGGTGGGCCATTTTCAGGCATTTATTACACTAAAAATGAATCTATTTGCGAGCAGATGAAAACTGCCTGGGATAACGGAGGAGTTAAGGGAATTAACAAGCTTAATGATAGGCTGGATTCCATCACTTTTTCCAGATCGATATTGCGAAGGAGTTAGTGATTTGGATTTTTATACTCATATAAAAAATAGATGCATAATATTGGCTGGCTCAGCAATTATCTCGTATGTGACCTATTCTATCTATAGTAGTTGTATCGTTGAGATTATGAGTGTCGTAAATTCCAGGAGTATTATCTATCTTTTCTGGCCTGCCGTGCCTTTAGTGCTTTGTGTGCCAACTGCGGTTTATTTTGTTTTTCTTTTTATGTCTGCCTTTTTTTCAAGGACATTGAAGCCTAACAAAATACTCCATAGAGGGATGAATATTGCACTGGGTTATGGTGTGGTTGTCACTGTTCTTGGTGTTGTCATCTCTATTATCATTCCATTTAACCTGTTCAGCACTGGCTATGTGTATTGCCAGGGTGGAGGTCCATTTTCAGGTATTATGTACACAAAAAATGAATCAGTTTGCGAGCAGGTGAAAATTATCTGGGATAGCAAGGATAAGGGTGTCAAAGAAATTAAAGAACTTAACGATAAACTTGATGCCATCCAGCCACATCAATAACAGCATCGCCATATTTGAAGCCCGATGAGTAAAATCGCATCGGGCAGTTCTATTGCTACTTCTTCTTCAAGCTCGCGCCAATTTTCTTCTGCCACACCAGCAGTTCAAACACGCCGAACAGGAAGATACGGACTTTCTCGCCGCGGCTCATCTGCGGGCCATCTTTCGGCATTGTCGACTGCAGCAGCGCCATTTGCATGCCGTGCATCAGCACCATAAAGATCAGCGCGACGTTAACGAAGATATTCAGCGGGCGGGGGAACGGGTGAACCAGGTTCAGCACCAGAAACGCCCATACGCACAGCATCAGCGCGCGTCCAAGATTAATCAGCATCACTTTCTCCCTGCACTTCACGATGATAGAGACGATAGGCAACCTGACCGGCAATTTTTTCCCGATGCAGATCCCAACTGACCGGCACCGGAGGCAGACCGTTTTCGACTTCGCTTTCGACGTAGATCAGCGCGTTATTGGCCAGCCAACCGTTGGTTTCCAGTAAGTTTAACGTCTCTTCCAGTAATCCTTTACGGAATGGCGGATCGACAAAAATAATATCATGCGGCGTGCCGCTCTGAGCGAGGAAGGCGAGGGTGTTCGTATTCACCACTTTGCCCTGCGCGGCGTTCAGCGTGGCGAGGTTCTTTTGCAGCTGTTGGGCCACCGAACGCTCCATCTCCAGCAGCGTGGCGCTGGCGGCATAGCGGGAGAGTGCTTCCAGCCCTAACGCACCGCTTCCGGCGAAGCAGTCCAGGCAGCGGGCATCCACCATTGAGGGGGCCAGCCAGTTGAAGAGGGTCTCACGTACGCGATCGGTGGTGGGCCTGAGACCTGGGCTATCAGGTACGGGGAGTTTACGGCCGCGCCACTGCCCGCCAATAATGCGGATCTGGCCCATACCGCCGGAAGTTGGTTTTTTCATTTGCTTGCTCTGGTCGCTCTTTCGGCCTGCTATTCTAGCTTTCTGCCCTGCCGGGTGAAAGCGGTGAAGCCAGGGAAGTTAAGTGGTAGACTAACCGACTAATTTCATCATTATTTTAGCCTTCGCGTCGATTATGGCGAAGTGGCGCCATCAAAAACAGCGGGGAGTGTGGTTGCAAATGGCAAAAGAAAAAAAACGTGGCTTTTTTTCCTGGCTGGGCTTTGGGCAGAAAGAACAGGATCAGGTCGTTGAATCAGAAGAAAAAATTGAAGAGCAGCCGGTAGCTGAAACGCCGACTGTTGAGCCTGAAACGGCAGTTGAAGAGACGCCGTACGTCGAAGAAGCGCAGGCGTCTGCTGAAGAAACCGCTGAACCACACACCCTCGCGGAAAGCGAAGCGTTCGCCGAAGAGGTGGTGGAAGTCACCGAACAGGTTGTTGAACGCGAAATCGCGGAAACCGTAGCGGTTGAAGACATTCAGCCAGAAGTGGTTGAAGCCGTTGAGCCGGTTGCTGAAGCACAGCCAGAAGTGGTTGAAGCCGTTGAGCCGGTTGTTGAAGTACAGCCAGAAGTGGTCGAAACCGTTGAGCCGGTTGCCGAAGTGCAGCCTGAAGTGGTTGAAGTCGTTGAGCCGGTTGCTGAAGTGCAGCCGGAAGTGGTTGAAGTCGTTGAGCCAGTGGCTGAAGTACTGCCAGAAGCGGTTGAAGAGAGTGAACCAGAAGCCATTGACGAGCTGACCGACGAAGAGTTGGAAGCGCAGGCGCTTGCCGTCGAGTCGGAAAACGACGCGGTGGAAGAAGAAGCGGCCGTTGAAGCACCGGCGGATGACGCACAGCAGGAGCAGGAAAAACCAACCAAAGAAGGTTTCTTCGCGCGCCTGAAACGCAGCCTGTTAAAAACCAAAGAAAACCTCGGTTCCGGATTTATCAGTCTATTCCGCGGCAAGAAAATCGACGACGATCTGTTTGAAGAGCTGGAAGAGCAGCTGCTGATTGCCGACGTCGGCGTCGAAACCACCCGTAAGATCATCAATAGCCTGACCGAAACCGCCAGCCGTAAACAGCTGCGCGATGCCGAAGCGCTGTACGGTCTGTTGAAAGATGAAATGGGTGAAATCCTCGCAAAAGTAGATGAACCGCTTAATATTGAAGGCAAAACGCCATTCGTTATTTTGATGGTCGGCGTGAACGGCGTGGGTAAAACCACCACCATCGGCAAGCTGGCGCGTCAGTTCGAGCAGCAGGGCAAAACGGTGATGCTGGCGGCGGGTGATACCTTCCGCGCGGCGGCGGTTGAGCAGCTGCAGGTCTGGGGCCAGCGCAACAATATTCCGGTTATCGCACAGCACACCGGTGCGGATTCCGCTTCGGTCATTTTCGATGCCATTCAGGCGGCGAAAGCGCGTAACGTTGATGTACTGATTGCTGATACCGCAGGGCGCTTGCAGAATAAATCGCACCTGATGGAAGAGCTGAAGAAAATTGTTCGCGTGATGAAAAAGCTCGACGTCGACGCGCCGCATGAAGTCATGCTGACCATCGACGCCAGCACCGGGCAGAACGCCATCAGCCAGGCCAAACTGTTCCACGAGGCCGTTGGCCTGACCGGCATCACGTTGACTAAACTCGACGGTACCGCCAAGGGCGGGGTGATATTCTCCGTGGCGGATCAGTTCGGCATTCCGATTCGCTATATCGGCGTCGGTGAACGTATTGAGGACTTACGTCCGTTTAAAGCGGGCGATTTTATTGAGGCACTTTTTGCCCGAGAGGATTAATCATGATTCGCTTTGAACACGTCAGCAAAGCCTATCTCGGCGGGAGACAAGCGCTGCAGGGAGTGACATTCCACATGCAGCCAGGCGAGATGGCATTCCTGACCGGCCACTCCGGCGCGGGTAAAAGTACCCTGCTGAAGCTTATCTGTGGGATTGAGCGGCCGAGCGCGGGGAAAATTTACTTCGGCGGGCACGACATTAGCCGCCTGAAGAACCGTGAGGTGCCGTTTTTACGTCGCCAGATCGGCATGATTTTCCAGGATCACCATCTGCTGATGGACAGAACCGTATTTGATAACGTGGCGATCCCGCTGATCATCGCGGGCGCCAGCGCGGACGATATTCGTCGTCGCGTCTCGGCGGCGCTGGACAAAGTCGGGCTGCTTGATAAAGCGAGAAACTTCCCGATTCAGCTCTCCGGCGGTGAACAACAGCGCGTGGGCATTGCCCGTGCGGTGGTGAACAAGCCTGCGGTACTGCTGGCGGATGAACCGACGGGCAACCTGGATAACGCGTTGTCGGAAGGCATTTTGCGACTGTTCGAAGAGTTTAACCGCGTTGGGGTAACGGTGCTGATGGCGACGCACGACATTGGGCTTATCTCCAGCCGTTCTTACCGCATGCTGACGCTGAGCGACGGCCACATGCATGGAGGCCACACCGGTGAATAAGCGCGACGCAATCAACCAAATTCGCCAGTTCGGCGGGCGACTCGACCGCTTGCGTAAATCGGTCTCCTCATCAGGTGACGGCGGGCGCAATGCGCCGAAGCGCGGCAAACCCGCGCCAAAACCGAACTCGCGTAAAACCAATGTTTTCAACGAGCAGGTACGCTATGCCTGGCAGGGCGCGCTGCAGGATCTGAAAAGCAAACCGCTGGCGACCTTCCTGACGGTGATGGTTATCGCCATCTCCCTGACGCTGCCAAGCGTCTGCTATATGGTCTACAAAAACGTCAACACGGCGGCTTCGCAGTACTACCCCTCTCCACAGATCACCGTCTATCTGGAGAAAACGCTGGATGACGATGCGGCGGCGAAAGTGGTGGGTCAACTGCAGGCTGAGCAGGGCGTGGACAAGGTGAATTACCTCTCCCGCGACGAAGCATTGGGCGAATTCCGCAACTGGTCGGGCTTTGGCGGCGCGCTGGATATGCTGGAAGAGAACCCGCTGCCTGCGGTGGCGGTCGTTATCCCGAAAATCGACTTCCAGACCACCGACGCGCTGAACACGCTGCGTGACCGCGTGGCGCAGATTCAGGGCGTCAACGAAGTGCGCATGGATGACAGCTGGTTTGCACGTCTGGCTTCCATTACCGGGCTGGTAGGTCGCGTGTCGGCGATGATCGGTGTGCTGATGGTGGCGGCGGTGTTCCTTGTCATCGGTAACAGCGTGCGTCTGAGTATCTTTGCGCGTCGTGATACCATCAACGTGCAGAAGCTGATTGGGGCAACCGACGGGTTTATCCTGCGTCCGTTCCTGTACGGCGGTGCGCTGTTGGGCTTCTCCGGCGCGTTCCTATCGCTGATTCTGTCGGAAATTCTGGTGATGCGACTGTCGTCGGCGGTCACCGAAGTGGCGCGCGTATTCGGTACCCAGTTTGAGCTGAACGGCCTGTCGTTTGACGAGTGTCTGCTGTTGCTGCTGGTTAGCTCGATGATCGGTTGGGTAGCAGCCTGGCTTGCCACGGTACAACATTTACGCCACTTTACTCCCGATTAAAAAAGTTCTGTTATACTCTTCCCCTGCGACGACTTCCGTCCGCAGGGGATGCGTTTTAAACCCCATCTTTCTGCCCTCGCGGCCTATCGCGTGTCACATTTTGTGCGTAATTTGTTCACACGGTTGCATTGAACTTGTGGATAAACTCACTGTCTGATAAAAGAGCGGATGATATTCTCGTTGCTCATAGAGCCTGGCATGTTTGTTGCCTTCGGGGACAAGCCGCCGCCAGTATGAAGTGAATTGAGAGGATTTGAATGACCAAAGAAATGCAAAATTTAGCGTTAGCCCCTGTCGGTAACCTGGAATCTTATATCCGGGCTGCGAACACATGGCCGATGTTGACGGCTGATGAAGAAAAGGCGCTTGCTGAACGGCTGCATTACCAGGGCGATCTGGAAGCAGCTAAAACGCTGATCCTGTCTCACCTGCGCTTTGTTGTTCATATTGCTCGTAATTACTCGGGCTATGGCCTGCCGCAGGCGGACTTGATTCAGGAAGGCAATATCGGCCTGATGAAAGCCGTACGTCGTTTTAACCCAGAAGTGGGTGTGCGTCTGGTTTCCTTTGCCGTGCATTGGATCAAAGCGGAAATTCACGAATACGTACTGCGTAACTGGCGTATCGTGAAAGTCGCGACCACCAAAGCGCAGCGTAAGCTGTTCTTCAACCTGCGTAAAACCAAGCAGCGTCTGGGCTGGTTTAATCAGGATGAAGTGGAAATGGTTGCCCGCGAGCTGGGCGTTTCCAGCAAAGACGTTCGCGAGATGGAATCCCGTATGGCGGCGCAGGACATGGCGTTTGATATGTCCTCAGACGATGAGTCTGAAAGCCACTCGGTTGCTCCAGTGCTCTATCTGCAGGATAAATCGTCCAACTTTGCCGACGGCATCGAAGATGATAATTGGGAAGAGCAGGCAGCGAATAAGCTGACCGACGCCATGCAGGGCCTGGACGAACGTAGCCAGGACATCATTCGCGCCCGCTGGCTGGACGAAGACAACAAGTCTACGCTGCAGGAACTGGCCGACCGTTACGGCGTATCCGCCGAGCGTGTACGTCAGCTTGAAAAGAACGCGATGAAAAAACTGCGCGCGGCTATCGAAGCCTGATAACGTCAGTTAACGCGTGACCCCGATAACCCCTGGATGCCCATCCGGGGGTTTTGTTTTTCTGCTCCCCGTCATCACGCTTTCCTCTGCTTATTTCACGTTTGCCGCTGGCGTTAATGCAGGCGATGGCAAAGACTGAATAGACTTTTCGTCATTTCAACGGCAGGGGGTTTACCGTGAGTAACGAGTCACTGAATCATCGGCGTTTACAGGCCACGCCGCGCGGTGTGGGCGTAATGTGCGGCTTCTACGCGGAGCGCGCCGAGAACGCCACGTTGTGGGATATTGAAGGTAACGAATATATCGACTTTGCCGCCGGCATTGCGGTGCTGAATACCGGGCATCGCCATCCTCAGGTCATTGCCGCCGTTGAAAACCAGCTGCAGGCTTTTACCCACACCGCCTATCAGATAGTCCCCTATGAAAGCTATGTGTCATTAGCAGAACGTATTAATGCTGCTGCACCGATTGCCGGAAACGCTAAAACAGCGTTCTTTAGCACCGGCGCGGAAGCGGTGGAGAACGCGGTGAAAATAGCCCGTGCTTATACCAAACGTCCGGGACTGATTACCTTCGGTGGCGGCTTCCACGGCCGTACCTTTATGACCATGGCGCTGACCGGCAAAGTCGCGCCGTACAAAATCGGCTTCGGCCCGTTCCCCGGCTCGGTATTTCACGGCCTCTATCCAAATGCCGCGCACGGTGTGACCACCGAGATGGCACTCAAAAGCCTGACCCATATTTTCAAAGCCGATATCGCCCCGGATCAGGTGGCGGCGATTATTATCGAGCCGGTGCAGGGCGAGGGTGGCTTTAATGTTGCCCCTGCTGAGTTTATGCAGGCGTTGCGCCAGCTTTGCGATACCCACGGTATTTTGCTGATTGCCGATGAAGTGCAGACCGGCTTTGCCCGTACCGGCAAGCTGTTTGCCATGGAGCACTACAGCGTGAAGCCTGACCTTATCACCATGGCGAAAAGCCTGGCGGGCGGTTTCCCGCTCTCGGGCGTCGTGGGACGCGCCGAGGTGATGGATGCCCCGGCACCCGGCGGCCTCGGCGGTACCTATGCGGGGAACCCGCTGGCGATTGCTGCCGCGCATGCGGTGCTGAATGTCATTGAGGAAGAGGCGCTCTGCACTCGCGCTAACCATCTGGGCCAGCATCTGATTGAGGTGCTCAACCAATTACGCGAAAGCTGTCCGGCAATTGCCGACGTGCGCGGCGTGGGGTCGATGGTGGCCGTAGAGTTTGTGAACCCGCAAACCGGAGAGCCGTCGCCGGAGTTGACTAAACGGGTACAGGAGCGCGCGCTGGCGGAAGGTGTGCTGCTGCTGAGCTGCGGCGTGTATGGCAACGTGATTCGCTTCTTGTACCCGCTTACCATCCCTGAGAAGCAGTTCCAGCAGGCGCTGGAGGTGATTCGTCGGGCGATATCTGAATAGACGAGCCCTTCCCGGCGACGATTACTGTAGCCCGGCCAAGCGAAGCGCCGCCGGGAAGGCACCCAACGCCCAAGCCACTCCGATGAATGGCTTTTTTTTGTCATTTTTGCGTTACAAATCCGTCAAATTTAACGTTTCAATTCCACAAAAATGGGGTATGTTTTAGCAGAGTATGCTGAAAAAGCACGGTCAGCCTCCCTTAATATTAATATCTTATACTTACCACGCAGGTGATATAAGAATAATGTGCTAAATAACAACATCACAACAAATGCAACAACCATAACAATGGGGAACCTCAGGATGAAAATGAAGGGTAAAGCGTTACTGGCAGGATGTATTGCGCTGGCATTCAGCAATATGGCATTAGCAGAAAATATTAAAGTTGCTGTTGTTGGCGCGATGTCCGGCCCGGTTGCGCAGTACGGTGACCAGGAGTTCAGCGGTGCAACTCAGGCGGTTGCCGACATTAACGCCAAGGGCGGCATCAAGGGCAATAAGCTGGAAATCGTAAAATACGATGACGCCTGTGACCCGAAACAAGCGGTTGCGGTAGCGAACAAAGTGGTGAATGACGGGATCAAATACGTTATCGGTCACCTCTGCTCCTCCTCAACGCAGCCTGCGTCTGATATCTATGAAGATGAAGGTATTTTGATGATCACCCCAGCGGCGACGGCGCCTGAGCTGACCGCGCGTGGCTATAAGCTGATTCTGCGTACCACCGGTCTGGACTCCGATCAGGGCCCAACCGCGGCGAAATATATCCTCGAGAAAGTGAAACCACAGCGCATCGCGGTCGTTCACGATAAGCAGCAGTACGGTGAAGGTCTGGCGCGTGCAGTGCAGGATGGCCTGAAGAAAGGCGGCGCGAACGTGGTCTTCTTCGACGGTATCACTGCCGGTGAGAAAGACTTCTCCACCCTGGTGGCGCGTCTGAAGAAAGAGAACATCGACTTTGTCTACTTCGGCGGTTATCACCCGGAAATGGGGCAGATCCTGCGTCAGGCGCGTGCTGCTGGCCTGAAAACCCAATTCATGGGTCCGGAAGGCGTGGCGAACGTTTCACTGTCTAACATTGCGGGCGATTCTGCAGAAGGTCTGCTGGTGACTAAGCCTAAGAACTACGATCAGGTTCCGGCGAACAAGCCAATTGTAGACGCGATCAAAGCGAAGAAACAGGATCCAAGCGGTGCGTTCGTATGGACCACCTATGCTGCACTGCAGTCTCTGCAGGCGGGTCTGAACCACTCTGACGACCCGGCTGAGATCGCGAAATACCTGAAAGCCAATACCGTGGATACCGTCATGGGTCCGCTGTCGTGGGATGAGAAAGGCGACCTGAAAGGCTTCGAGTTCGGCATCTTTAACTGGCACGCTAACGGTACGGCGACCGACGCGAAGTAATTCGTACGGCGCTTCTCCGGCGTCGCTACGCTCGGCTGGGCTACCATACTGTAGCCCAGCCGAGGCGTTAGCCGACGCCGGGATCGGCACTACCCTCGAACCCAGCCCTCAGCATGCACCGTAAAGCCCAGCGCTTTGGCAAACGCGGCCGTTTCCAGGCTCTCTTCCGCGCCGGCTTTGCTCAGCGTCCAGCGGCTGACCTGCGGGTTATCGCGCATCACCTCTTCGACCAGATATTGCCCCACGCCGCGACGGCGGGTGACTTCACGTACGCACAGACCGTTAAGCGTCCCCTGGCTACCGTTGAGCGTCACTTTCACCGCTGCTAGCAGGCGTTCGTTAAAACGGGCGGCGTACAGGCGGTGGCTCTCATCAAGGTACTGTTCGTCGGGGGGCTGAGCGGGCCAGATCTTACCGAGGCAGATGCGGTCCTGATCGGAAAAGGTGTCTAAACGAATGATGGTCAGCTTCATGGGCAGTTTGCTCAAATCTCGAAAATGGTGGTCAGTGTACTCAATTTATTCTGCCGGACGCTTTCTCTTTTTTGGCTTGTTCCGTAGGGGATTAATTTTTCGATATCCATGCAGACAGTTTGAAACATCATGGATCGAAAAATAGTCAGAACTTTAACCTGAAAACCAGCGTTTTATTCGGCTTAATATGTCGTTATTTTATGCTGTCATTCGGGCTTTTTTTTGTTTATCTATAGCTAAAATCAGAATATTATCTTTTCTTAATAGACTGAAAAATAGAGAATTTAGTCTGTTTTTAGCCAAAAAGCTGCGCTAACTCATTAAAGATAATGGCAAAAGTAGCGTTGTATATTAAAAGTACAGAATGCTTTTTAACCACCACACAACAAAATATATGCACGCCACGACGTGTAAATACGACATCACGAATGGGGATCCCGAAGTATGAAAAGGAATACAAAAACAGTAATCGCAGGGATGATCGCGCTGGCTATGTCTCACGCGGCGATGGCAGACGATATTAAGGTAGCGGTTGTCGGTGCGATGTCCGGCCCGGTTGCCCAGTGGGGCGACATGGAGTTCAACGGCGCGCGCCAGGCCATTAAAGACATCAATGCCAAAGGCGGCATTAAGGGTGACAAGCTGGTCGGCGTTGAGTACGACGATGCCTGTGATCCGAAACAAGCGGTGGCGGTCGCGAACAAAATCGTTAACGACGGCATCAAATACGTGATTGGCCACCTCTGCTCCTCCTCCACGCAGCCCGCGTCTGACATCTATGAAGACGAAGGCATTCTGATGATCTCCCCGGGTGCGACTAACCCAGAGCTGACCCAGCGTGGCTACCATTACATCATGCGTACCGCTGGCCTGGACTCCTCTCAGGGCCCAACCGCCGCGAACTACATCCTGAATAAAGTGAAACCGCAGCGCATCGCCATCATTCATGACAAACAGCAGTACGGTGAAGGCCTTGCGCGTTCCGTGCAGGAAGGTCTGAAGGCGGGCAAAGCCAATATCGTCTTCTTCGACGGCATTACTGCCGGTGAAAAAGATTTCTCCGCGCTGATTGCCCGTCTGCAAAAAGAGAACATCGACTTCGTTTACTACGGTGGCTACTACCCGGAAATGGGGCAGATGCTGCGCCAGGCGCGCGCGGTTGGCCTGAAAACGCAGTTTATGGGTCCAGAAGGTGTGGGCAACGCGTCGCTGTCTAACATCGCGGGTAACGCGGCGGAAGGCATGCTGGTGACCATGCCAAAACGCTATGACCAGGATCCAGCAAACAGCGCTATCGTCGATGCCCTGAAAGCGCAGAAGAAAGATCCAACCGGTCCGTACGTGTGGATCACCTACGCTGCCGTGCAGTCTCTGGCGACCGCCATGGAACGTACCGGTAGCGATGATCCTCAGGCGCTGATCAAAGACTTAAAAGCAAACGGTGCGAAAACCGTGATTGGGCCGCTGAGCTGGGACGACAAAGGCGATCTGAAAGGATTTGAATTTGGGGTCTTCCAGTGGCATACCGACGGCTCATCCACCGCGGTGAAGTAACCTTCATTCCCCCCTGGCGGGCGTAGACCCGCAGGGGTAGCAAAAGGCTAATTTATGTCAGAGCAGGTTCTCTACTTTGTGCAGCAGATGTTTAACGGCGTAACGCTGGGAAGCACCTATGCACTGATCGCCATCGGTTACACCATGGTGTACGGGATTATCGGCATGATCAACTTCGCCCACGGCGAGGTATACATGATCGGTAGTTATGTCTCCTTTATGATTATCGCCGCATTAATGATGATGGGCATCGACACCGGCTGGCTTCTGGTAGCGGCCGGATTCATCGGGGCGATTGTGATTGCCAGCGCCTACGGCTGGAGCATTGAACGCGTGGCCTACCGCCCGGTACGTAGCTCCAAGCGTCTGATTGCGCTGATCTCCGCCATCGGGATGTCCATCTTCCTGCAAAACTACGTCAGTCTGACCGAAGGCTCGCGCGATATCGCGCTGCCAAGCCTGTTTAACGGCCAGTGGATTGTCGGCAGCAGTGAAAACTTCTCCGCGTCCATCACCACCATGCAGCTGGTTATCTGGATTGTGACCTTCGTGGCCATGCTGGCGCTGACGCTGTTTATTCGCTACTCCCGTATGGGCCGCGCCTGTCGTGCCTGCGCGGAAGACCTGAAGATGGCGAGCCTGCTCGGCATTAACACCGACCGCGTGATTGCCCTGACGTTTGTCATTGGCGCGGCGATGGCGGCGGTGGCGGGCGTGCTGCTGGGTCAGTTCTACGGCGTTATCAACCCGTATATCGGCTTTATGGCCGGGATGAAGGCCTTCACCGCAGCGGTTCTGGGCGGTATCGGCAGTATTCCTGGGGCGATGATTGGTGGGCTGATTCTCGGCATCGCGGAAGCGCTGTCCTCCGCGTATCTGAGCACCGAATATAAAGACGTTGTGTCGTTCGCGCTGCTGATCGTGGTGCTGCTGGTGATGCCGACCGGTATCCTGGGCCGCCCGGAGGTAGAGAAAGTATGAAACCGATGCAATTTGCGATGGCGCTGCTGTCGGCGGCGATGTTCTTTGTCCTGGCTGGCGTCTTTATGGGCGTTCAGTTACAGCTCGACGGTACCAAACTGGTGGTCGGCAGCGCGGCGGATATCCGCTGGCAGTGGATCTTTATCGGCACCGCGGTGGTCTTTTTCTTCCAGATGCTGCGCCCGTTATTCCAGAAGGGGCTGAAAAGCGTCTCCGGGCCGAAGTTTATTCTGCCTGCCATTGACGGCTCGACGGTCAAACAGAAGCTGTTCCTGGTGGCGGTACTGGTGATCGCCGTGGCGTGGCCGTTTATGGTTTCACGTGGCACGGTCGATATTGCCACCCTGACCATGATTTATATCATCCTTGGCCTTGGCTTGAACGTGGTGGTGGGGCTTTCCGGCCTGTTGGTGCTCGGTTACGGTGGCTTCTATGCCATCGGTGCTTACACCTTTGCGCTGCTGAACCACTATTACGGTCTCGGCTTCTGGACCTGTCTGCCAATCGCGGGGCTGGTCTCGGCGGCGGCGGGCTTCCTGCTGGGCTTCCCGGTACTGCGTCTGCGCGGTGACTATCTGGCGATTGTGACCTTAGGCTTCGGCGAAATCGTCCGTATCCTGCTGCTCAACAACACTGAGATTACCGGCGGTCCGAATGGTATCAGCCAGATCCCGAAACCGACCTTCTTCGGCCTGGAGTTCAGCCGCAGCGCCCGTGAAGGCGGCTGGGATACCTTCAGCAACTTCTTTAACGTCAAGTACGACCCGTCCGACCGCGTGATCTTCCTTTATCTGGTGGCGCTGCTGCTGGTGGTGTTGAGCCTGTTTGTCATCAACCGCCTGCTGCGCATGCCGCTGGGGCGTGCGTGGGAAGCGCTGCGTGAAGATGAAATTGCCTGTCGCTCGCTGGGCCTGAGCCCAACGCGCATCAAGCTGACCGCCTTTACCATCAGCGCCGCGTTTGCTGGTTTTGCCGGTACGCTGTTTGCCGCGCGCCAGGGCTTTGTCAGCCCGGAATCCTTTACCTTTGCCGAGTCGGCCTTCGTGCTGGCGATTGTAGTGCTGGGCGGGATGGGCTCGCAGTTTGCGGTTATTCTCGCCGCCGTCCTGCTGGTGGTGTCGCGCGAACTGATGCGTGACTTCAACGAATACAGCATGCTGATGCTGGGTGGTTTGATGGTTCTGATGATGATCTGGCGTCCGCAGGGGCTTCTGCCGATGACCCGTCCGCAGCTCAAGCTGAAAAGCGGGAAAGCGAAAGAAGGAGAGCAGGCATGAGTCAGCCATTATTATCCGTTAACGGCCTGATGATGCGTTTTGGCGGCCTGCTGGCGGTTAACAACGTCGCCCTGGAGCTGCATCCTCAGGAAATTGTCTCCCTGATTGGCCCGAACGGCGCGGGGAAAACCACGGTCTTTAACTGCCTGACCGGCTTCTACAAGCCGACCGGCGGCACCATTATGCTGCGCGACCAGCATCTGGAAGGGCTGCCGGGTCAGCAGATTGCCCGCATGGGCGTGGTGCGTACCTTCCAGCACGTGCGTCTGTTCCGCGAAATGACGGTGATTGAAAATCTGCTGGTGGCACAACACCAGCAGCTGAAAACCGGGGTATTCTCCGGCCTGCTGAAAACCCCGTCGTTCAAGCGCGCGCAAAGTGAAGCGCTGGACCGCGCCGCCACCTGGCTTGAGCGTATCGGCCTGTTAGAGCACGCTAACCGTCAGGCCAGCAACCTGGCCTACGGTGACCAGCGTCGTCTGGAGATTGCCCGCTGCATGGTGACGCAGCCGGAAATCCTGATGCTCGACGAACCGGCGGCGGGCCTTAACCCGAAAGAGACCAAAGAGCTGGACGAGCTGATTGCCGAGCTGCGTAACCATCACAACACCACGATCCTGCTGATTGAGCACGATATGAAGCTGGTGATGGGCATTTCCGATCGCATCTACGTGGTGAATCAGGGGACGCCGCTGGCGAACGGTACGCCGGAAGAGATCCGCAACAACCCGGACGTGATCCGCGCCTATTTAGGTGAAGCATAATGGGGGCGAGGCAGAATATGGATAAAGTGATGTTATCGTTTGATAAAGTCAGCGCCCACTACGGCAAAATTCAGGCGCTGCATGACGTCAGCCTGCATATCAATCAGGGCGAAATTGTGACCTTGATTGGCGCGAACGGCGCGGGTAAAACCACGCTGCTCGGCACATTATGCGGCGACCCGCGCGCCACCAGCGGACGCATTGTCTTTGATGATAAAGACATTACCGACTGGCAGACGGCGAAAATCATGCGTGAAGCGGTGGCGATTGTCCCGGAAGGGCGTCGCGTCTTCTCGCGTATGACGGTGGAAGAGAACCTGGCGATGGGCGGTTTTTTTGCCGACCGCGACCAGTTCCAGGAGCGCATCAAATGGGTGTATGACCTGTTCCCACGCCTGCTTGAGCGCCGTATCCAGCGTGCGGGCACCATGTCCGGCGGTGAGCAGCAGATGCTGGCAATTGGCCGTGCATTGATGAGCCAGCCGCGCCTGCTGCTGCTCGATGAGCCTTCCCTGGGGCTGGCCCCGATTATCATCCAGCAGATTTTCGACACCATCGAGCAGCTGCGTAAGCAGGGCATGACCATCTTCCTCGTCGAGCAGAACGCCAACCAGGCGCTGAAGCTCGCCGACCGCGGCTACGTGCTGGAAAACGGCCACGTGGTGCTGGAAGACACCGGTGATGCACTGCTGGCGAATGAAGCGGTGCGCAGCGCGTACCTCGGCGGTTAATTCGTCGCCATCCGGCAACCTGTAGCCCGGGCGAGGCGCTTGCGCCGACCCCGGGGGAACTTCCCGCACGAAAACATTTAAAAGAGCCTGATGGCTCTTTTTTTGTACATATATGTTGTACAATTAATAAGTACAACTATGGAGGTCATTATGCGTACGGTTAACTATAGCGAGGCACGACAGAATCTAGCCGAAGTGCTGGAGAGCGCCGTGACGGGCGTACCAGTCACCATCACACGTCGTGGGCATAAACCTGCGGTCATCATTAGCGCCGAAGAGTTTGAGCGTTATCAGGCCGCCAGACTCGACGACGAATTTGCGGCCATCATGTCGGTTCACGGTAACGAGATTGAGGAGTTGGCGGATAAATGAACCTTCAGATTATCTCAGCGGAAGAGATAATAGCGTTTCATGACAGGCTGCTCCGCGTTACGCCTGGTGTTGTGGGCATGCCTGACCCCGGGCGTGCGGAAGCGTTAATGTATCGGGTGCTTAACCGAATCGAATATGAGGGTGTGACTGACGTGTGGCTACTGGCAGCAATGCATCTGCTGGCTATTTCACGAGGGCATATTTTCAATGATGGTAATAAGCGCACCGCGCTGTTTATCACGCTGCTGTTTTTAAAACGCAACGGCATTGCGCTTGCGGCCAATCCGGATTTTGTGGCGATGACGGTTGAGTCTGCCGCAGGCCAGTTGACGCTGGAGCAAATAGCCTCCCGCCTGCGCGGATAACCCCAGCAGCGCTTCGCCGGATAAGATGCGCCAGCATCGCCGTCCGGCAACCCGTATCCCGGGCGAGGTGCTTGCACCGACCCCGGGAACAGCACTTTCCCTATACGTGTCATAGCTCCCACTTTCCCTTCTTAGAACCGTCACCGCCTTGCCATCCCTTTGTCGCCTTACTATCTTTTTTTTGTAATAAAAAAGTTATTTTTCTGTCATTCGAGCATGTCATGTTACCCCCGCGAACATAAAACGCGTGATATCGCGCATCCCGGCACAAAAAGAGAGATAACCGATGATATCGTTACGACATACAGCTTTAGGATTGGCAATGAGTCTGGCATCCGCAGGTCAGGCTATGGCGGTGACTACTATTCCGTTCTGGCATTCAATGGAAGGTGAGCTGGGTAAAGAAGTTGACTCTCTGGCGCAGCGCTTCAACGCCGCCAACCCGGATTACAAAATCCAGCCGGTGTACAAAGGCAACTATGAGCAGAGCCTGAGCGCCGGTATCGCTGCGTTCCGTACCGGCAACGCCCCGGCAATTTTGCAGGTGTACGAAGTGGGTACCGCCACCATGATGGCGTCAAAAGCGATTAAGCCGGTGTATCAGGTGTTTAGCGATGCCGGTATCAAGTTCGACGAATCTCAGTTTGTGCCGACGGTTTCCGGTTACTACACCGACTCCAAAACCGGGCACCTGCTGTCCCAACCGTTTAACAGCTCCACTCCGGTGCTGTACTACAACAAAGACGCCTTCAAGAAAGCCGGTCTAGACCCGAACCAGCCACCGAAAACCTGGCAGGATCTGGCAGCCTATACCGCGAAGCTGAAAGCGGCCGGTATGAAGTGCGGCTACGCCAGCGGCTGGCAGGGCTGGATCCAGATTGAAAACTTCAGCGCCTGGCACGGCCTGCCGGTCGCCACCAAAAACAACGGCTTCGACGGTACCGATGCGGTATTGGAGTTCAACAAGCCAGAGCAGGTGAAACACATCGCGCTGCTGGAAGAGTTGAATAAGAAGGGCGATTTCAGCTACTTCGGCCGTAAAGATGAGTCCACCGAGAAGTTCTACAACGGTGACTGCGCCATTACCACCGCCTCTTCCGGCTCGCTGGCGGACATTCGTCAGTACGCCAAATTCAACTACGGCGTGGGCATGATGCCTTACGATGCTGACGTGAAGGGCGCGCCGCAGAACGCCATCATCGGCGGGGCGAGCCTGTGGGTGATGCAGGGTAAAGACAAAGAAACCTACACCGGCGTGGCGAAATTCCTCGAGTTCCTGGCGAAGCCTGAAATTGCTGCCGAATGGCACCAGAAAACCGGCTACCTGCCAATCACTACCGCTGCGTACGACCTGACTCGTCAGCAGGGCTTCTATGACAAGAACCCAGGTGCCGACATCGCCACGCGTCAGATGCTGAACAAGCCACCGTTGCCGTTCACCAAAGGGCTGCGTCTGGGCAATATGCCGCAGATTCGTACCATCGTGGATGAAGAACTGGAAAGCGTCTGGACCGGTAAGAAAACGCCTCAGCAGGCGCTGGACTCTGCGGTAGAGCGCGGGAATCAGCTGCTGCGTCGCTTCGAGCAATCGACCAAGTCTTAATCATTGACTAACCCCCTCACCCTAACCCTCTCCCCATAGGGGAGAGGGGACCCGACTTTCTCCCTCGCCCCTTTGGGGGAGGGGCGGGGTGAGGGGAAACCAACTCAGAGTTTAACTATGTCATCATCCCGTCCGGTGTTTAAATCCCGCTGGCTGCCCTATGCATTGGTCGCCCCACAGCTGATTATCACCGTTATCTTCTTTATCTGGCCCGCCGGTGAAGCGCTGTGGTACTCGCTGCAAAGCGTTGACCCGTTTGGTCTCTCCAGCCAGTTCGTTGGCCTGGATAACTTCGTCACGCTGTTCCACGACAGCTACTACCTCGACTCTTTCTGGACGACCATCAAGTTCAGCGGTCTGGTGACGATAAGCGGCCTGCTGGTCTCGCTGTTCTTCGCCGCCCTGGTGGACTACGTGGTGCGCGGCAGCCGTCTATACCAGACGCTGATGCTGCTGCCTTACGCCGTCGCGCCTGCCGTGGCCGCCGTACTGTGGATCTTCCTGTTTAACCCCGGACGCGGGCTGATTACCCACTTCCTTGGCGAGTTCGGCTATGACTGGAACCACGCGCAGAACAGCGGTCAGGCCATGTTCCTGGTGGTCTTCGCCTCGGTCTGGAAGCAGATAAGCTACAACTTCCTGTTCTTCTTCGCCGCGCTGCAATCTATTCCGCGCTCGCTGGTCGAGGCCGCGGCCATCGACGGCGCAGGCCCGATTCGCCGTTTCTTCAAGCTGGCGCTGCCGCTGATTGCGCCGGTGAGTTTCTTCCTGCTGGTGGTCAACCTTGTGTACGCCTTCTTCGACACCTTCCCGGTGATCGATGCCGCGACGGCGGGCGGCCCGGTACAGGCCACCACCACGCTGATTTATAAGATTTACCGCGAAGGGTTTGCCGGGCTGGATCTCTCGGCCTCTGCGGCGCAGTCGGTGGTGCTGATGTTCCTCGTCATCATCCTGACCGTGGTGCAGTTCCGTTACGTGGAAAGTAAGGTGCGCTACCAATGATTGAGAACCGTCGCGGGCTGACGATATTCAGCCACACCATGCTGATCCTCGGGATTATCGTGATCCTGTTTCCGCTGTATGTCGCCTTTACGGCGGCGACGCTGGACAACAAAGCGGTGTTTGAAACGCCGATGACGCTGATCCCCGGCGGCCATCTGTTCGAGAATATGAAGGCCATTTGGGTCAACGGCGTCGGAGCCAACAGCGCACCGTTCTGGCTGATGATGCTCAACAGCTTCATCATGGCCTTCGCCATTACCGTCGGCAAAATCGCGGTGTCGATGCTCTCGGCATTCGCCATCGTCTGGTTCCGCTTTCCGCTGCGTAACCTGTTCTTCTGGATGATCTTTATCACCCTGATGCTGCCGGTGGAAGTGCGTATCTTCCCGACGGTAGAGGTCATTGCCAACCTGAAGATGCTCGATAGCTATGCGGGCTTAACGCTGCCGCTGATGGCGTCGGCGACCGCCACCTTCCTGTTCCGCCAGTTCTTTATGACCCTGCCGGACGAGCTGATTGAAGCGGCGCGTATCGACGGCGCTTCGCCGATGCGCTTTTTCCGCGACATCGTGCTGCCGCTGTCGAAAACCAACCTCGCGGCGCTGTTCGTCATCACCTTTATCTACGGCTGGAACCAGTATCTCTGGCCGCTGCTGATTATTACCGACGTGAACCTCGGCACCGCCGTGGCGGGCATCAAAGGGATGATCGCTACCGGTGAAGGCACCACGCAGTGGAACCAGGTGATGGCGGCGATGCTGCTCACCCTTATTCCCCCCGTTGTTATCGTTTTAGCCATGCAGCGTGCCTTTGTGCGTGGTTTAGTGGACAGTGAGAAATAAAAATGGCTGGTTTAAAACTACAGGCAGTAACCAAAAGCTGGGACGGTAAAACCCAGGTCATTCAACCGCTGACGCTGGACGTGGCAGACGGTGAGTTTATTGTGATGGTCGGCCCGTCGGGCTGCGGGAAATCGACGCTGCTGCGTATGGTGGCAGGGCTTGAGCGCGTAACCAGCGGCGACATCTGGATTGATCGCAAGCGCGTGACTGAAATGGAGCCGAAGGATCGCGGCATCGCCATGGTGTTCCAGAACTATGCGCTTTACCCGCACATGAGCGTGGAAGAGAACATGGCCTGGGGGCTGAAAATTCGCGGTATGGGCAAAGCGCACATTGCCGAAAAAGTGCAGGAAGCGGCGCGTATTCTTGAGCTTGATGGCCTGCTGAAGCGCCGTCCGCGTGAGCTTTCCGGCGGCCAGCGCCAGCGCGTGGCGATGGGGCGCGCCATTGTGCGTGACCCGGCGGTGTTCCTGTTCGACGAACCGCTCTCCAACCTCGACGCCAAGCTGCGCGTGCAGATGCGCCTTGAGCTGCAACAGCTGCATCGTCGTCTGAAAACCACTTCTCTGTATGTCACCCACGATCAGGTCGAAGCGATGACCCTCGCCCAGCGGGTGATGGTGATGAACAAAGGGATTGCCGAGCAGATTGGCACGCCGGTGGAAGTGTATGAGAAACCGGCCAGCCGCTTTGTGGCGAGCTTTATCGGCAGCCCGGCGATGAACCTGCTGGACGGCCAGATTGATGAGTCCGGCTTGCGCTTCGTGCTGGAAAGCGGCATGCAGCTGCCTCTGCCGGCTTCTCAGCGCGAATATGCCGGTCGCCGCATGACGCTGGGTATCCGTCCGGAACATATTGCGCTAAGCTCGCAGGCCGAAGGCGGCGTGCCATTGGTGATGGATACGCTGGAAATTCTCGGTGCCGATAACCTGGCCCACGGCCGCTTTGGTGAGCAGAAAATGGTGGTGCGCTTGCCGCATCAGCAGCGTCCGCACGCGGGCACCACGCTGTGGCTGCATCTGCCGGACGATCATCTGCACCTCTTTGAAGGTGAGACAGGATTACGCGTATGAGCAATTGGCCTTATCCCCACATCGTCGCCCACCGTGGCGGCGGTAAGCTAGCGCCGGAGAACACTCTGGCGGCGATCGACGTTGGCGCCCACTACGGTCATACCATGATTGAGTTTGACGCCAAGCTGTCGAAAGACGGGCAGATTTTCCTGCTGCATGACGACAACCTCGAACGTACCAGCAACGGCTGGGGCGTAGCGGGTGAACTCAGTTGGCAGGATCTGTTGCACGTGGATGCCGGGAGCTGGTTTAACAGCAGCTTTAAAAATGAGCCGCTGCCGCTGCTGTCGCAGGTGGCGGAACGCTGCCGTCAGCACGGCATGATGGCAAATATCGAAATTAAACCGACCACCGGCAGCGGGCCGTTGACCGGAAAAGTGGTGGCGCTGGCCGCGCGTGAGCTGTGGGCTGGCATGACCCCGCCGCTGCTGTCGTCATTTGAAATTGATGCGCTGGAAGCGGCTCAGCTTGCAGCGCCGGAGTTGCCGCGGGGTTTACTGCTGGATGAGTGGCGGGACGACTGGCGTGAGCTGACGACGCGTCTGGGCTGCGTCTCCATTCACCTCAACCATCGTCTGCTGGATGAAGCGCGGGTCGATGCGCTGCGTGAAGCGGGGCTGCGGATTCTGGTCTATACCGTGAATAACCCCCAGCGCGCCGCCGAACTGCTGCGCTGGGGTGTCGACTGCATCTGTACCGATGCGATTGATATCATCGGGCCTGACTTCCAGCCTTAATACTGCTTCAGCATGCCGCCGTTGCTATTGGGCAGCGGCTGCTGCTGATTTAGCATGCCCGGCTGCGCCTGCTGTACGCGCTGCTGATTGGTGTTCAGCTGGTTTTGCAGATGCTGCTGTTGCTGCTGCGTCTGTACCTTGCGCTGCTGGTTCAGCATGCTGGATTGCTGCTGCTGTTGATTGAGCATGCGGGTCTGCATCCGCTGTTGGCTTGGGATCTCATAGCCCGGCTTATTCGGGTTGTTATCGACGTTCAGCGGCGCGGCCAGCGCGGTGAACGGCAGTAGTGCCGCCAGAATCAGTAATCGTTTCATCGTCTTTCCTCCGTGTAGGGGATCGCTTAAGTTTACTCCTTTCCCATCGTAACGAGGATTATTTCAGCATTATGAACCAGGCTTAGTGAGGACCTCACTGCACGCTCTGGAGAATGATGATGATAATAATACCGACGTTTTTACGCCGGGTAGCCCTTGCTGCTCTGCTGTCAGGAAGCTGTTTTAGCGCGATTTCTGCGCCTCCACCGCCGCCGGTTTCTTACGGCGTTGAGGAGGATGTTTTCCATCCCGTACGTGCCCAGCATGGCATGGTGGCTTCTGTTGATGCCGCCGCCACGCGCGTGGGCGTTGAGATTTTGCGCCAGGGCGGTAACGCCGTGGATGCGGCGGTGGCCGTGGGCTACGCGCTAGCGGTAACGCACCCGCAGGCGGGGAATATCGGCGGCGGCGGGTTTATGATGCTGCGGACCAAAGACGGCAAAACCACGGCGATTGATTTCCGTGAAATGGCCCCGGAGCAGGCGACCCGTGACATGTTCCTCGACGACCAGGGTAACCCGGACAGCAAAAAATCACTGACCTCGCACCTGGCCTCCGGCATACCGGGCACCGTGGCGGGCTTCTCGCTGGCGCTGGAGAAATACGGCACGATGCCGCTCAATAAAGTGATTCACCCGGCGATTAAGCTCGCCAAAGACGGCTTTGTGGTCAACGACGCGCTGGCCGACGATCTCAAAACCTACGGCAGTGAAGTCCTGCCGAATCATGCCAACAGTAAAGCTATCTTCTGGAAGGACGGCGAGCCGCTGAAAAAGGGCGATAAGCTGGTGCAGGCGAATCTGGCAAAAAGCCTGGAGCTGATTGCTGAAAACGGACCGGATGCTTTCTACAAAGGGGCGATTGCCGACCAGATTGCCGAAGAGATGCATAACAACGGCGGCCTGATGAGCAAAGCGGATCTGGCAAACTACAAAGCCGTTGAGCGTACGCCAATAAGCGGCGAATATCGCGGTTATGAAGTCTTCTCGATGCCACCACCGTCCTCCGGCGGGATCCACATCGTGCAGATCCTCAACATCCTCGAAAACTTCGACCTGCATAAATACGGCTTCGGCAGCGCCGACGCAATGCAGCTGATGGCAGAGGCGGAAAAGCACGCTTACGCCGACCGTTCTGAATACCTTGGCGACCCGGACTTCGTGAAGGTGCCGTGGCAGGCGCTGACCAACAAAGCCTACGCCAAATCGATTGCTGAGCAGATTGATATCAATAAGGCCAAGCCGTCCAGCCAGATTAAACCGGGCAAACTGGCACCGTACGAAAGCAACCAGACCACCCACTTCTCGGTGGTCGATAAAGACGGTAACGCGGTGGCGGTGACCTACACCCTCAACACCACTTTTGGTACCGGCATCGTGGCGGGCAATACCGGCATTCTGATGAATAACGAGATGGATGACTTCTCCGCTAAACCTGGTGTGCCGAACGTTTACGGGCTGGTGGGCGGTGATGCCAACGCGGTCGGGCCGAAGAAACGCCCACTGTCGTCGATGTCGCCAACCATTGTGGTGAAAGACGGGAAAACGTGGCTGGTGACCGGTAGCCCAGGCGGCAGCCGGATTATCACCACGGTGCTGCAGATGGTGGTGAATTCCATCGACTTCGGCATGAACGTGGCGGAAGCCACCAACGCGCCGCGCTTCCACCATCAGTGGCTACCGGACGAGCTGCGGGTTGAGAAAGGGTTTAGCCCGGATACGCTGAAGCTGCTGGAAGCGAAGGGGCAGAAGGTAGCGGTGAAAGAGGCGATGGGCAGCACGCAGAGCATTATGGTGGACCCGGACGGAACGCTGTATGGGGCGTCAGACCCGCGTTCGCCGGATGATTTGACGGCGGGGTATTAATATAAATAATGGCCCAATAGTTTATTATTGGGCCATATTTATCACTTGAATATTATAAGTGCTATTATTGGGGCTAATTTGATTCTTTGTTCTTTTATTTTCTGATAGGCAATAATTAACCTCTTTGTTTTGACAAATAGCAGGAAGGTACGTCTTTTTTTTCATTACCCTTCGTACTTATCATGGAATGAAGGGAGCAGGGTATGAGTGACATTGTCTATTTAACGCTGAGTGGGGAGTTTCAAGGTAATATATCTACTGGGTGTGGAACTCAAAAATCTGTCGGAAACCGATATCAACTTGGACATGAAGATCAGATCTTCATTTTTAGCCTGATGCAAAGCACCACAAGCACGGGTGCTGGTGCAAACCATCTGGGAATTCGATTTTGCAAAACGCTGGATAAAAGTTCGCCGCTGTTATCTAACGCGATTAATAACAATGAATCGCTGAATATGGTTTTTGATATTTATCGTGTCAATCGTTATGGCCGAATGGAAAAGTATTATGTAATTGAAGTTCGTGGTGCAAGATTAAATAGCATTCAGTTCCAGATGCAGGAGAATACTTTAGACTATGAATATATTTCTGCTGATTATGATTATATTCGTTGTTGCCACCTTGCGGCAGGCACGGAGTTTGACCATCTGGTGACGCCGGAAAACTACCAGCGGCTATTCCCACCTGCACCTGTTCTGCCTGAACCCAAACCACCCGAAGAGCCTGTTGTGCGGCGCGTGACATTGGTGCTGGGGATCTTTTTTGATGGGACGGGAAATAATGCGGTGAATACGGGGAATATGCTGGCGGCGTGTTCGGCGGAGCACTTTGATATTGAGAGTCTGGATGCGGAAAGTATTGTTAAGCGAAATGTTTCAGAAAAGATGGGGATCAGCGGGACGGGGGCAACAAGTCATTCAGGGTACTATACGAATATTCATTGGTTAAGTGAATTGTATCTTCGAGCAGTTTCTGATAATGGCGATTATCTTCAATACGCAATATACATTGAAGGAATAGGAACCAAAGCTGGTAAACCTGACAGTGTGATTGGAATGGGATTGGGGGTTGCGGGCAGCGGAGTGATCTCGAAGACGGATGATGCTGTTGGAAGACTTACGGCAGAAATAGCGACGTCTTTACGATTGTTGAAGGGGAATTACGTTATTGATGATTTGTTGTTTGATATTTTTGGCTTTAGCCGTGGTGCGGCAGCTGCACGTCATTTCGCCAACCGAATTCAGCCCGAGGATGGCGCTATTGTTAACGCGATTAAAGTGGGAATGGAGGGCTATACCTATAGTGGCGCACCAGCAGGTAAAACCCGTTTTATCGGAATTTTTGATACCGTTGCAGCTATCGGTACTCCCACCAATGGACTCAACCCACATAGCGCCGACACAGGTGGGGTCAATCTTTCTCTGCGCCCCGGCGTGGCCCAGAAGGTATTCCATATCACCGCGCAGCACGAGTGCCGTTATAACTTTGCGCTTAATAGTATCTCTCCTGCCTGGCCAGAGTTATCGCTGCCGGGTGTACATTCTGATATTGGCGGCGGCTACCTGCCGCAGACCCGCGAAGATCTTTTTCTCACTCGCCCACTGGTGGAAACGCTGCCCGCCGACCAACCGAAAGGGCGTTCACGCGTCTATCGACAGACAATAGCGCAGCTGCCGATATTAGAACGCTCAGCCACTATTGCGCCCCTTATTCGCACTAACAACATTACGCCTGAGGTCTGGGAAGATGAGTTTGCACCCAACGATCGATACGGACAGATGCAAAAACGCAGTTTTGCTGCTCTGACGCTGCGTCAGCGAATCGTAAAGCATGATTGGTCGATGGTTACGCTGCGGGTGATGATCGATGCGGCGAAAGAGGCGGGTGTTTTATTCGATGATGTTGAGCGCAAAAAAGGGACGGAACTGCCTGCTGCGCTTGATGATTTTTGTCAGAAAGCTATTGCAATGGGTAAAGCGGCTCGAACCAAAGCACCTACTCCGCAGTTTAGCCCTGAGGAAATAGACATTATTGCTGAGTTATATACCCACTGTTCTGCGAACTGGAATGCCGTTGCTGTCAATCAGGATGGGAATATAACAGGGGGTGCTGCAGTCTCTGAGAGCGTGAGCTTTGTTAATCGACCTGACGAAGAGTGGATCCGAACGGTGTATAACATGGATGGAGTAAAACAATGAGCCTCGCAAAAACTTTAATACTAGTACTGCTTCTGATTGCAGGCTGCAGCCAGCCGAAAATTCACCCTTTACAATCAAAACAGGCGGCTACTGGTGATTGGTCTTTGCCCTACGGAAAATGGAGTTTTTCTTTTATCACCCCCTGGCAACTTCCCGCAGATGTGACTCATGTCAGAGTACTTGATACTGACGGCTATCTATACATTTTCCGTATGCTAGATCCAACATCCCGGGATCCCAATTCGGCTACTGCCTGGACAACAACGCCACATGGCGGCGGCGTTAATTTTAATAAAGTGAAAATGCCGCCTCAGTACATGATCTTCTGCTGGGACTCCTTTATCGACAAGAAAACCTACGAAACCAGCGTGCTGTTTTCCCCTGCCACGTGGCAGCGTATGAAGACACCTGCCGAGCACTTGTTCCGGGGCAAGGTTCTCTGGTACGACAATATGCTATTCGGCCTGTCACCTGGCGGCAACGTGAGGATCTGGTTGCCGGATGGGGGAGCTTATCCAGCTCCGGTTGTCACTCCGCAAAAAATCAGCACCGTTTCAGGCGCTGATCTCACCCTCTGCAAACAGGAAGACCCCGACAGTGATTTCCTGCGTAAATATCGCTACTCCCAGGAGATAAAAGACGGGATGAAAGGGAAAACGTATCCCTATGGTGAGTGGTGATGACAAGGATGGAAAAACAATGAACCTGACAAGAATGCTGATACTGGTGCTGTTTCTGATTGCTGGCTGCAACCAGCCCAAAACGCGACCTTTACAGTCTGAAGAAGCAGCTAACGGCGACTGGTCTTTGCCCTATGGTAAATGGAGTTTCTCTTTTATCACGCCCTGGCAACTCCCTGCCGAGGTGACGCACGTAAGAGTGCTTGATACTGATGGTTATCTGTACATTTTTCGGATGCTTGATCAAACATCGAGAGACCCCAATTCAGTCACAACCTGGACCACAAAACCGCATGGTGGCAGCGTAAATTTCAACCTCGTAAAAATGCCGCCACAGTATATGATTTTCTGCTGGGACTCCTTTATTGACAGGAAAACCTACCAGACCAATGTAATGTTTTCCCCCGCCACGTGGCAGCGGATGAAGGCTCCCGCTAACCATACACGTCCTTCTGGTGAACCTATCTGGTATCACAATATGCTGTTTGGCCTGTCACCCGGCGGTAAGGTGAGAACCTGGTTCCCGGACGTCGGTAGTCATCCCGCGATCCCTTTTACACCCTATAAAATAAGCACCGTTTCAGGCGCTGATCTCACCCTCTGCAAACAGGAAGACCCCGACAGTGATTTCCTGCGTAAATATCGCTACTCCCAGGAGATAAAAGACGGGATGAAAGGGAAAACGTATCCCTATGGTGAGTGGTGATAACAAGGATGAAAAATATGATGATTCTGGCAAGAACGCTGATACTGGTGCTACCTCTACTCACCGGCTGCAGCCAGCCTAAAATTCTCCCGTTGCAATCAAAACAGGCTGCCAGCGGTGACTGGTCATTACCTTACGGCAAATGGAGTTTTTCTTTTATCAGCCCCTGGCAATTACCTGCCCGGGTGAGGCACGTAAGAGTACTCGATACCGACGGCTATCTGTACATTTTCCGTATGCTCGATCCTACATCCCGCGATCCTAACTCAGTCACAACCTGGACGAAAAAACCGCATGGTGGTGGTGCCGATTTGAATCTTGTAAAAATGCCGCCGCAGTACATGATCTTCTGCTGGGACTCCTTGATCGACAGGAAAACCTACGAAACCAGCGTGCTATTTTCTCCCGCCACGTGGCAGCGAATGAAGACTCCGGCTAACCATACACGTCCTTCTGGTGAACCTATCTGGTATCACAATATGCTGTTTGGCCTGTCACCCGGCGGCAAGGTGAGAACCTGGTTCCCGGATGTCGGCAGCCATCCCGCGATCCCTTTTACACCCTATAAAATCAGCACCGTTTCAGGCGCGGATCTCACCCTCTGCAAACAGGAAGGTGCCGACCGCGAATTCCTGCGCAAGTACCGCTACTCCCAGGAGATAGAAGACGGGATGAAAGGGAAAACGTATCCCTATGGTGAGTGGTGATGACAAGGATGGAAAAACAATGAACCTCACAAGAACGCTGATACTGGTGCTGCTTCTACTCGCAGGCTGCAGCCAGCCGAAAATTCACCCTTTACAATCAAAACAGGCGGCCAGTGGTGATTGGTCTTTGCCCTACGGCAAATGGAGTTTTTCTTTTATCACCCCCTGGCAACTACCTGCTCGGGTGAGGCACGTAAGGGTGCTTGATACAGACGGATATTTGTATGTTTTCCGTATGCTAGATCCAACATCCCGGGATCCCAATTCGGTTACTGCCTGGACAACAACGCCACATGGTGGCGGCGTGAATTTTAATAAAGTGAAAATGCCACCGCAGTATATGATTTTCTGCTGGGACTCCTTTATTGACAGGAAAACCTACCAGACCAGTGTGATGTTTTCTCCTGCAACATGGCAGCGTATGAAGACCCCCGCCGAGCATCTGTTTCGGGGCAAGGTTCTCTGGTACGACAATATGCTGTTTGGTCTTTCACCGGGAGGCCATGTCAGGATCTGGTTCCCGGATGGGGGCTCATACCCGGCCCCCATTGTCACCCCACACAAAATCAGCACCGTTTCAGGCGATGCTCTCACTCTCTGCAAACAGGAAGGTGCAGACGGAGAATTCCTACGTAAATACCGCTACTCCCAGGAGATAAAAGACGGGATGAAGGGGAAAACGTATCCCTATGGTGAGTGGTGATGACAAGGATGGAAAAACAATGAACCTCACAAGAACGCTGATACTGGCGCTGCTCCTGATTGCAGGCTGCAGCCAGCCGAAAATTCACCCTTTACAATCAAAACAGGCGGCCAGTGGTGATTGGTCTTTGCCCTACGGAAAATGGAGTTTTTCTTTTATCACCCCCTGGCAACTACCTGCTCGGGTGAGGCACGTAAGGGTGCTTGATACAGACGGCTATCTGTACATTTTCCGTATGCTCGATAAGACTGCTCAGGATCCCAATTCAGTCATAACCTGGACAACAAAACCGCATGGTGGCAGCGTAAACTTCAACCTCGTAAAAATGCCGCCGCAATACATGATTTTCTGCTGGGACTCCTTTATCGACAGGAAAACTTACGAAACCAGCGTGCTGTTTTCCCCCGCCACGTGGCTGCGTATGAAGACCCCCGCCGAGCACCTGTTCCGGGGCAAGATTCTCTGGTACGACAATATGTTGTTTGGTCTTTCACCGGGAGGCCACGTGAGGATCTGGTTCCCGGATGGGGGCTCATACCCGGCCCCCATTGTCACCCCACACAAAATCAGCACCGTTTCAGGCGATGCTCTCACTCTCTGTAAACAGGAAGGTGCAGACGGAGAATTCCTACGTAAATACCGCTACTCCCAGGAGATAGAAGACGGGATGAAGGGGAAAACGTATCCGTACGGCGAGTGGTAACATTATTGCCAGGATAGCCTGAGGAATCAGGCTATCCTGCTTTCTGGCTAAGCCTTCACCCGCGCCATAAAATACGCATCCACATACTCCCCATTACGCAGCCCATATTTCCGCCCCGTGCCTTCAATCTCAAACCCATGCTTCTGGTAAACCGCCACCGCCGGTGCGTTATCGACAAACACCGTGAGCTCAATGCGGTCGACGCGCAGCCAGTTGTCGCACATATCAATCATGGTACGCATCAGCGCGCTGGCGACGCCGCGGTTCTGCCAGCGGGTGTCGACGCAGATACCGAAATCGGCGACGTGGCTGCGGCGAGGGCGCTGGGCAACGGCGATGCAGAGGTGCCCAACCACCTGCTCACCGATGCAGGCGACGAGCTGTTTGATGCCGGGCTGGTCGGCTAGCCGCTCTTGCCACATATGGTTGGAAGGATGAGGGACCTGTAGCGTGTTGTGATACACCTCCGGCTGGGCGTGGATCTGACGGATTGCGTCGTAATCTTCAGGTTCAGCGTGGCGGATCACTATGTCACTCATTCTTCATTTCCTTGGTGGGTTAAAAGTCCCTTTTAACATCATTGATTTTGAAATGTGCGTCAATTGGCTTTTTTTGCAAAAAACGTTGGACAAGTGCGAATGAGAATGATTATTATTGTCCTGCATTCAGGGCGTCCTTGCGGAGAACCTGAAAGCACGACATTGCTCACATTGCTTCCAGTATTACTTTAGCCAGCTATTAGCTGGCTTTTTTTTGTCTGCAGTTGCGCTATGGTGTTCAGCAACCATTTCAAAAGGACTGAACCATGACTCTGCACTGCGCCTTTATCGGCTTTGGCAAAAGCGCCACCCGCTACCATCTTCCTTATGTCCTCGAACGTAAAGCCGACTGGCACGTCGCCCATATCTATCGCCGCAGCCCGAAGCCGGATGAGCAGGCGCCGCAGTATGCGCATATCCATTTCACCAGCGAGCTGGACGATATTCTGAACGACCCGCAGGTGAAGCTGGTGGTGGTCTGTACCCATGCCGATAGCCACTTCGAGTACGCCAAAAAGGCGCTGGAAGCGGGCAAGAACGTGCTGGTGGAAAAGCCGTTCACCCCAACGCTTGCCGAAGCTAACACACTGTTTGCGCTGGCGAAAAGCAAGGGGCTGACGGTGTCACCGTATCAGAACCGTCGCTTTGACTCCTGCTTCCTGACCGCCAAAAAAGCCATTGAGAGCGGCAAGCTGGGTGAGATTGTGGAAGTGGAAAGCCACTTTGATTACTACCGCCCGGAATCGCCAACCCAGCCGGGCCGCCCGCAGGACGGCGCATTTTACGGCCTGGGCGTGCATACCATGGACCAGATTATCTCCTTGTTTGGCCGCCCGGATCACGCCTCCTACGACATCCGCAGCCTGCGTAACCCGGCCAACCCGGACGACACCTTTGAAGCGCAGATCTACTACGGCAACCTGAAAGCGATTGTCAAAACCAGCCACCTGGTGAAAATCGACTACCCGAAATTTATCGTTCACGGCACCAAAGGGTCGTTTGTGAAATACGGTATCGACCAGCAGGAAACCAGCCTGAAAGCGGGCATTATGCCGGGCGATGCGAACTTCGCGGCCGACGACTCCGTCTCTTATCTGGAGTACGTTAACGACGCAGGCGACACGGTGAAAGAGCAGTGGCGAGCGGAGCGCGGTGACTACGGTCGCGTATACGATGCGCTGTACCAGACGCTGACAAACGGCACGCCGAATTTCGTCAAGGAAACTGAGGCTCTGACCAATATGGAACTGCTCGAACGGGCCTTTGAGCAGCCAGCTCCTGCCACCATAAGCCTCGCCAAATAAGCAAACATGGCTCCTCCGTTCTTGTTCATATTTTTTGAACAGAGGAGTCAATTTTCACCCACTATCATCCTGACCGGTTTACGTCCAAACTTGTTTCATCGAAAACATGAGGGGGTAAAAAATGATTTTCTTACGCAAAGCAAATGAACGTGGACATGCGAATCATGGTTGGCTGGATTCCTGGCATACCTTCTCGTTTGCCGATTACTACGATCCGAATTACATGGGCTTCTCGGCACTGCGCGTGATTAACGATGACGTGATTGACGCCGGCCAGGGCTTCGGTACTCACCCGCACAAAGACATGGAAATCCTGACCTACGTTCTGGAAGGCGCCGTTGAGCACCAGGACAGCATGGGCAATAAAGAGCAGGTTCCGGCGGGCGAGTTCCAGATTATGAGTGCGGGTACCGGTATTCGTCACTCTGAGTACAACCCGAGCGCCACCGATAAGCTGCACCTGTACCAGATCTGGATCATTCCAGAAAAAACCGGCATCACGCCGCGTTACGAACAGCGCCGCTTCGACGCCCTGCAGGGCAAACAGCTGGTGCTGTCACCGGATGCCCGTGAAGGCTCGCTGAAGGTGTACCAGGATATGGAGCTGTACCGTTGGGCGCTGGCGAAAGGCGAACAGTCGGTGCACCAGATTGCCGCTGACCGCCGCGTGTGGATTCAGGTAGTCAAAGGCGAAGTGAGTATCAACGGCACCAAAGCCACCACCAGTGATGGCCTGGCCATCTGGGACGAGCAGGCAATTTCCGTTCACGCGGATAGCGAAAGTGAAATTTTACTCTTCGATCTGCCGCCAGTTTGATCCGGCTTAAATAAATCGCGCAACCTCCCTAATCTTGCGGGGAGGTTGCGCCATCTCCGTGGTAAACTTCAGCAATATTTCACCTTTGCTTACCTCCGGACGATGAAAAAGAAAAGACCCGTACTTCAGGATGTTGCCGATCGCGTTGGCGTAACCAAAATGACGGTTAGCCGTTTTCTCCGTAACCCGGAACAGGTTTCCGTGGCGTTACGTGGCAAAATTGCGGCGGCTCTTGATGATTTGGGTTATATCCCCAACCGGGCGCCCGATATTCTCTCCAACGCCACCAGCCGCGCTATTGGCGTGCTGCTGCCATCGTTAACCAACCAGGTTTTTGCTGAAGTGCTGCGCGGCGTAGAAAGCGTCACCGATGCTCACGGCTATCAGACTATGCTGGCGCACTACGGCTACAAACCGGAAATGGAGCAGGAACGTCTGGAGTCGATGCTCTCCTGGAACATTGACGGTCTGATTCTCACCGAACGTACCCACACTCCCCGCACCCTGAAGATGATTGAAGTCGCCGGGATCCCGGTGGTGGAGCTGATGGACAGCCAGTCACCGTGCCTCGACATCGCCGTGGGCTTTGATAACTTCGAAGCGGCGCGCCAGATGACGGCGGCGATTATTGCCCGCGGTCATCGTCACATTGCCTATTTAGGCGCACGTCTCGACGAACGTACTATCATCAAACAGAAGGGCTACGAGCAGGCGATGCTCGACTCGGGCCTGATACCGTACAGCGTGATGGTAGAGCAGTCGTCCTCCTATACTTCCGGCATCGAACTGATGCGCCAGGCGCGACGTGAGTTCTCCAACCTGGATGGTATTTTCTGTACCAACGATGACCTGGCGGTCGGCGCGGCGTTTGAGTGCCAGCGCCTTGGGCTGCGCATTCCTGACGACATCGCGATTGCCGGTTTCCACGGCCACGACATCGGCCAGGTGATGGAGCCGCGTCTTGCCAGCGTGCTGACCCCGCGTGAACGCATGGGGCGCATCGGCGCAGAGCGTCTGCTGGCGCGCATTCGCGGTGAAGTGGTTACGCCAAAAATGTTAGATTTAGGTTTCACTTTGTCACCGGGCGGATCTATTTAGCCCTAACAAGTTTGAACTAGATCACACATATTCACTTAGAATTCACTTCCGGCACGAATGGTTATTGCTTATCCACTTGCCCGGCAGGACAATGTTACCGATAACTGTTACCCGTAACAATTTCCCAAATCTAATTGCCAGTGCCCAACAGGAGGACGCCTTGAGCACGACTAACCACGATCACCATGTCTATGTACTGATGGGCGTATCCGGCAGCGGTAAATCCGCCGTCGCCAGCGAAGTCGCACACCGTCTGAACGCCGCGTTCCTTGACGGCGACTTCCTGCACCCACGCAGCAATATCGTCAAAATGTCCTCCGGCGAACCGCTGAACGACGACGATCGCAAACCGTGGCTGCAGGCGCTGAACGACGCGGCTTTCGCGATGCAGCGCACCAACAAAGTCTCGCTGATTGTCTGCTCGGCGCTGAAAAAAGCGTACCGCGACATTCTGCGTGAAGGTAACCCGAACCTCTCCTTCGTCTACCTGAAAGGGGATTTCGAGGTGATTGAGAGCCGCCTGAAGGCGCGTAAAGGTCACTTCTTCAAAACTCAAATGCTGGTCACTCAGTTTGAAACCCTGCAAGAGCCGGGTGCTGAAGAACGCGATGTCCTGGTGGTTGATATCGATCAGCCGCTGGAAGGCGTTATCGACAGCACGATTGAGGTGATCAACAAAGGCCGTGCCGCGTGACAACTTTAACGCTTGTTTTAACCGCAGTTGGCTCCGTTCTGCTGCTGCTGTTTTTAGTCATGAAGGCGCGTATGCACGCCTTCCTGGCTTTGATGGTGGTGTCTATTGGTGCAGGGCTTTTCTCCGGTATGCCGTTGATTAAAATCGCGGAAACCATGGAGAAAGGGATGGGCGGCACGCTGGGCTTCCTGGCGATTGTCGTGGCGCTTGGCGCGATGTTTGGCAAGATTCTGCATGAAACCGGCGCGGTCGATCAGATTGCCGTCAAGATGCTGAAATCGTTCGGCCATAGCCGTGCACACTACGCGATTGGTATTGCCGGTCTTATCTGCGCGCTGCCGCTGTTCTTTGAAGTGGCGATCGTGCTGCTGATTAGCGTCGCGTTCTCAATGGCGCGCCACACCGGGACGAACCTGGTGAAGCTGGTGATCCCTCTGTTCGCGGGCGTTGCTGCCGCAGCGGCGTTCCTGCTGCCGGGGCCTGCACCGATGCTGCTGGCCTCCCAGATGCACGCTGACTTTGGCTGGATGATTCTGATTGGCCTGTGTGCGGCGATCCCGGGGATGATTATTGCCGGTCCGCTGTGGGGCAACTTTATCAGCCGCTACGTTGAGCTGAACATTCCTGATGACATCACTGAGCCGCACCTTGGCGAAGGTAAAATGCCATCCTTCGGCTTTAGCCTGGCGCTGATTCTGCTGCCGCTGGTGCTGGTCGGTCTGAAAACTATTGCCGCGCGTTTCGTGCCGGTGGGGTCGGAAACCTACGAATGGTTCGAGTTCATCGGTCACCCGTTCACCGCGATCCTGATTGCCTGCCTGGTGGCTATCTATGGTCTGGCGTTCCGTCAGGGCATGGAAAAAGACAAGGTGATGGCAATTTGCGGCGCGGCGCTGCAGCCTGCGGGGATTATCCTGCTGGTGATTGGTGCCGGTGGCGTGTTCAAACAGGTGCTGGTGGATTCCGGCGTTGGCCCGGCGTTAGGCGAAGCCCTGACCGGGATGGGCCTGCCGATTGCGCTGACCTGCTTCATCCTGGCTGCGGCGGTACGTATCATTCAGGGTTCCGCCACGGTGGCGTGTTTGACCGCGGTTGGCCTGGTGATGCCGGTGATTGAACCGCTGCACTACAGCGGTGCGCAGCTGGCAGCGCTCTCTATCTGTATCGGCGGCGGTTCTATCGTGGTGAGCCACGTCAACGACGCGGGCTTCTGGCTGTTCGGTAAGTTTACCGGCGCTACCGAAGCGCAGACGCTGAAAACCTGGACCATGATGGAAACCATCCTGGGAACGGTCGGCGCCATTATCGGTATGATTGCGTTTACGCTGTTGAGCTGACGGCTTCCCGGCGTCGCATACGCTCGGCCGGGCTACTTGCGCGGTAGCCCGGCCGAGCATAGCGACGCCGGGGCAGCACCGAACTAACCTTTTATCCCTTCATCCACATCCGAATGCCGTCCAGGAACATCTGGGTCGCCATCATCACCAGAATCAAGCCCATCAGACGCTCCAGCGCGTTCACCCCTTTCTCACCGAGCAGGCGCAGGAACAGCGACGACTGCAGCAAAATCACTACCGTACCGCCCCAGGCGATCAGCAGCGCAATCACCAAATGCGACAAATTATTCGGATACTGGTGCGAAAGCAGCATTAAGGTTGCCAACAGCGTTGGCCCCGCCACTAATGGAATCGCGAGCGGCACAATAAACGGTTCTTCACCTGCCGGTAGCCCAGAACTATTTCCGGTGGCGCTAGGGAAAATCATCTTGATGGCAATCAGGAATAAAATGATGCCACCGGAGATGGAAACCGTCTCAGCGCGCAGGTTTAAAAACGCCAGAATCTTCTCGCCGGCGAAGAGAAAAATCAGCATGAGTAGAAGTGCGATTAAAAGCTCACGTATCATGATCGCCTTGCGGCGCTTGGGTTCCGTGTGTTTTAGCACCGACATAAAAATGGGCAAATTTCCCAGTGGATCCATAATCAGGATCAATAAAACTGCGGCGGAAAAGATTTCACTCATCACTCAAATTCCCTGATAATTATTACGGACTTTCTGCTCTACGCATCACTCTGACCGCGTACTGTGGTAGGAGGAAATGCGTCCCCTATGGATGAGGGGATAAGTTGCACTTCTGATTGCTAAGCAATCATTGATTAATTTTGCTTGCGACTTTAGCTGCATTTTGTAATGTGAGGGGATGCCTGGGGCACTTATTCACATATACAGCACATATATCTGCAGGAAAACACGCTATGAAAAATGTTGGTTTTATCGGTTGGCGCGGAATGGTCGGCTCTGTCCTCATGCAACGCATGGTAGAAGAGCGCGATTTTGACGCCATTCGCCCCGTCTTCTTCTCCACTTCCCAGTTAGGGCAAGCTGCGCCAAGCTTCGGCGGCAGCGCAGGTGGCAAGCTTCAGGATGCTTTCGATCTTGAAGCGCTGAAGGCGCTCGACATTATTGTCACCTGTCAGGGCGGCGATTATACCAACGAAATCTATCCTAAGCTGCGTGAAAGCGGTTGGCAGGGTTACTGGATTGACGCGGCCTCTTCGCTGCGTATGGAAAATGATGCCATCATCATTCTCGACCCGGTAAACCAGCAGGTCATTACCGATGGCCTGAACAACGGCGTGAAAACCTTCGTGGGCGGTAACTGCACCGTTAGCCTGATGCTGATGTCCCTCGGCGGCCTGTTTGCCAACGACCTGGTAGAGTGGGCCTCGGTGGCAACCTATCAAGCGGCCTCCGGCGGCGGCGCGCGCCATATGCGCGAACTGCTGACCCAGATGGGCCAGCTGCATCATCACGTCGCCAACGAACTGGCTGACCCGGCTTCCGCTATCCTCGAGATCGAGCGCAAGGTCACCACCCTGACTCGCAGCGGCGATCTGGCGGTGGATAACTTCGGCGTTCCGCTGGCGGGCAGCCTGATTCCGTGGATCGACAAACAGCTTGATAACGGCCAGAGCCGCGAAGAGTGGAAAGGTCAGGCTGAGACCAACAAAATCCTCGCCACCTCTTCCGTGATCCCGGTTGACGGCCTCTGCGTGCGCGTTGGTGCGCTGCGCTGCCACAGCCAGGCATTCACGCTGAAATTGAAAAAAGATATTTCCATAAGTTCTGTAGAGGAATTACTGGCCGCGCACAACCCGTGGGCGAAAGTCATTCCTAACGACCGTGAAATTACCATGCGTGAACTGACGCCTGCGGCGGTCACCGGTACGCTGACCACGCCTGTCGGGCGTTTGCGCAAACTGAACATGGGGCCGGAGTATCTGTCAGCGTTCACCGTTGGCGACCAGCTTCTGTGGGGCGCAGCGGAGCCGCTGCGTCGTATGCTACGCCAGCTGGCGTAAACATTTGTTAATCGATGAGGGGTGGCGAACCACCCCTTTTTTTTGCGTAATACAAGGAGTAAACGCAGTAATGTTAATTTTTCTCTCAGGAGTCAGGTAAAGCGTTGACTATGCTTTAATCAAGGTCTGTTGCCTTGACTGAAGGTTGAACGGAGCCGAGAGAGCACACAACTTTGTGCTGCACCGTTCAGGTCACAAAATGTCGCCATTTACAGTGGATTGAGGCGATACAAAAACTAAGGATGATGAAGCATGTCTGATCGTGTTGATAGAGACGTGATTAATGCGTTGATCGCAGGCCATTTTGCAGACCCCTTTTCCGTACTGGGTATGCACCGAACGGAAGCGGGACTGGAAGTCCGTGCACTGTTACCCGACGCGACCGATGTTTGGGTGATTGAACCTAAAACCGGGCGTAAAGTCGGCAAGCTGGATTGCGTGGACTCACGTGGTTTCTTTTGTGGCGTTCTGCCGCGTCGTAAAAATTTCTTCCGTTATCAGTTGGCTGTCGTCTGGCATGGCCAACAGAACCTCATTGACGATCCTTACCGCTTTGGCCCATTGCTCCAGGAATTGGACATATGGCTGCTGTCTGAAGGTACCCACCTGCGCCCCTACGAAAAGCTGGGCGCGCATGCGGATACCATGGACGGCGTTACCGGTACGCGCTTTGCCGTCTGGGCGCCAAACGCCCGCCGGGTGTCGGTAGTCGGTCAGTTCAACCACTGGGACGGTCGCCGCCACCCGATGCGCCTGCGTCAGGAAACGGGGATTTGGGAGCTGTTCATCCCGGGAGCGCACAACGGTCAGCTGTACAAATTCGAGATGATCGATGCCCGCGGTTCGCTGCGGATTAAAGCCGATCCCTATGCGTTCGAAGCCCAAATGCGTCCGGAAACGGCCTCGCTGATTTGTGGCTTACCGCCGAAGGTTGAGCAGAGCGAAGCCCGCAAAAAGGCCAACCAGTTCGATGCCCCAATCTCTATCTACGAGGTGCATCTGGGCTCCTGGCGTCGTCATACCGACAACAACTACTGGCTGAGCTATCGCGAACTGGCAGAACAGCTGGTGCCGTACGCCAAATGGATGGGCTTCACCCATCTGGAGCTGCTGCCGGTAAACGAACATCCGTTCGACGGCAGCTGGGGCTATCAGCCTACCGGGCTGTACGCGCCGACCCGCCGTTTCGGTACCCGCGAAGATTTCCGCTACTTTATCAACGCCGCGCACGCCGCGGGCCTGAACGTGATCCTCGACTGGGTGCCAGGGCACTTCCCGTCGGATGATTTCGCGCTGGCCGAGTTTGACGGCACCAACCTGTACGAGCACAGCGACCCGCGCGAAGGCTACCATCAGGACTGGAATACCCTGATTTACAACTATGGCCGCCGTGAAGTGAGCAACTTCCTGGTCGGCAACGCATTGTACTGGGTAGAGCGCTTCGGTATTGATGCGCTGCGCGTTGATGCGGTGGCATCAATGATTTACCGCGACTACAGTCGTAAAGAGGGCGAATGGATCCCGAACGAGTTCGGCGGCCGCGAAAACCTCGAAGCGATTGAGTTCCTGCGTCAGACCAACCGCGTGTTGGGCGAGCAGGTTCCCGGTGCGGTGAGCATGGCGGAAGAGTCGACCGACTTTGCGGGCGTTTCACGTCCATCCGACATGGGCGGTCTGGGTTTCTGGTTTAAGTGGAACATGGGCTGGATGCACGACACCCTGGACTACATGAAGCTCGACCCGATTCACCGCCAGTACCATCACGACAAAATGACCTTCGGCATGCTCTATAACTACACGGAAAACTTCGTGTTGCCGTTGTCGCATGACGAAGTGGTTCACGGTAAGAAATCCATCCTGGACCGTATGCCGGGCGATGCGTGGCAGAAGTTTGCCAACCTGCGCGCCTACTACGGCTGGATGTTCGCCTTCCCGGGCAAAAAGCTGCTGTTTATGGGCGATGAATTTGCTCAGGGCCGCGAATGGAACTTTGACGGCAGCCTCGACTGGCATCTGCTGGAAGGCGACGACAACTGGCATAACGGGGTACAGCGCCTGGTGCGTGACCTCAACCATACCTATCGTCACCACAAAGCGATGCACGAGCTGGACTTTGATCCGTACGGTTTTGAATGGCTGGTGGTCGACGACAGCGCCCGCTCGGTGTTCGCTTTTGTCCGTCGCGACAAAGCGGGCAACGAAGTGATTGTGGTCAGCAACTTTACGCCAGTGCCGCGCCAGGGTTACCGCTTTGGCATTAACCAGCCGGGCCGCTGGCGCGAAGTGCTCAACACCGACTCCGCCCATTACCACGGCAGCAACGCCGGGAATGGCGGTCTGGTGCAGAGCGAAGCGATTGAAAGCCATGGCCGCGCGCAGTCATTGAGTCTGACGCTGCCGCCGCTGTCGACCATCTGGTTAGTTCGGGAAGGGGATTAAACATGAGCCAACTCGCAGCAGGGAAACCCGCGCCGCTCGGCGCAAGCTATGACGGTGAGGGCGTAAATTTTACGCTCTTCTCGGCGCATGCAGAGCGGGTCGAACTGTGCGTGTTTGACGCGCAGGGTACGGAGACACGCTATGACTTACCCGCCCGCAGCGGCGACGTCTGGCATGGCTATCTTCCCCACGCGCGTCCTGGCTTACGTTACGGCTACCGGGTGCACGGCCCGTGGGATCCGCAGCAGGGGCACCGGTTTAACCCGGCGAAGCTGCTGCTGGACCCATGCTGTTTCTGCGCCGAGGGCGACCCGGACGACTCCCCGCATTTTCACGGCGGTTACGACGAGCCGGACGACCGCGATACCGCAGCGATTGCACCGAAATCGGTGGTCGTCGACCTGACCTACGACTGGCAAGACGATGCTGCCCCGCGCACCGCGTGGGGCAAAACCGTGATCTACGAAGCGCACGTCAAAGGGCTGACCTATCGCCACCCAGGGCTTCCGGAGTCTATCCGCGGCACCTACAAAGCGCTGGGTCATCCGGTGATGATTGCCTACCTCAAACGTCTTGGTATTACCGCGCTGGAGTTAATGCCGGTGGCGCATTTCGCCAGCGAGCAGCGCTTGCAGCGTATGGGGCTGAGAAACTATTGGGGTTACAACCCGCTGGCGACGTTTGCGCTGGCACCGCGTTACGCCAGCGCGCCTGAGCATGCGCTGGATGAGTTTCGCGATGTGGTCAAAGCGCTGCACAAAGCCGGTATTGAAGTGATCCTCGATGTGGTGTTGAACCACAGCGCCGAGCTGGATCTGCATTGCCAGACCTTCTCGCTGCGGGGGATCGATAACCGTAGCTATTATTGGTTACGGGAAGATGGTGATTATCACAACTGGACGGGCTGCGGTAATACTCTGAATCTCAGCCACCCGGGCGTCGTGGAATACGCGCGCCAGTGCCTGCGTTTCTGGGTGGATGTCTGCCACGTTGACGGTTTTCGTTTTGATTTAGCGTCGGTAATGGGCCGTACGCCGGGCTATCGGCAGGACGCGCCGCTGTTTAACGCGATCCACGATGATCCGGTGCTCTCCACGGTGAAGCTGATTGCCGAACCGTGGGACATCGGTGAAGGCGGATATCAGGTGGGGAACTTCCCACCGGTCTTCAGCGAATGGAACGACCATTTCCGGGATGCCATGCGTCGCTTCTGGCTTGAAGAGTCGCTGTCGCTGGGGGATTTTGCCCAGCGCTTCGCCGCTTCTAGCGACGTGTATGCGCATCAGGAACGTCGCCCTCGCGCGACGATAAACCTGGTGACCGCCCACGATGGCTTCACCCTGCGCGATTGTGTCAGCTTCAACGGCAAGCACAACGACGCCAACGGTGAAGAGAATCGTGACGGCACCAGCAATAACCATAGCAATAATCATGGTATCGAAGGATTGGAAGCAAACCTGGAAGTAATGGCACGTCGGCAGAAGAGCGTTCAGGCGCTGCTGACAACGCTGCTGTTATCGCAGGGAACGCCAATGTTGCTGGCCGGTGATGAACACGGTCACAGCCAGCAAGGTAACAACAATGCCTACTGTCAGGACAATACGTTGACCTGGCTCGATTGGGAAAACGCAGATGACGCGCTGACGGACTTTACCGCCGCCCTGATTCACCTGCGCCAGCAGATCCCCGCGTTGACGGACGACCGCTGGTGGCAGGAGGGCGATGGCAACGTGCGGTGGCTCAATCAGGATGCGCAACCGCTGTCTGCCGAGGAGTGGCAGCACGGTGCACGCCGAATGCAGATTCTGCTTTCCGATCGTTGGCTCATTACGCTCAATGCGACGCAAGACGCGACAAACTTGACGTTACCCGAGGGGGAATGGCGCGCCGTTCCTCCCTTCACCGACGCTGGCACGTCGGTCGTCGTGGCTGTCTGGCATGGGCCCGCGCACGGAGTGTGCGTATTTCAAAGGTCATAGTCTCTGAATTACCCGGAACCCCGCGTTATCGCGCGAGGACACCTCATAACCCGGAAGGACGAGCAACAAAAGGAGTTAATCATGGTTAGGCTAGAAAAAAACGATCCCTTAATGCTGGCTCGCCAGTTACCTATCAAATCCGTCGCCCTGATTCTGGCTGGCGGCCGCGGTACGCGACTCAAGGATCTGACCAACAAGCGGGCCAAACCCGCAGTACACTTTGGCGGTAAATTCCGCATCATCGACTTTGCGTTATCCAACTGCCTGAACTCCGGGATTCGCCGTATCGGCGTTATCACCCAGTACCAGTCCCACACGCTGGTACAGCACATCCAGCGTGGATGGTCCTTCTTCAGTGAACAGATGAACGAATTTGTGGATCTGCTGCCCGCTCAGCAGCGGATGCACGGTGAAAACTGGTATCGCGGTACCGCCGATGCGGTCACCCAGAACCTCGACATTATTCGCCGCTACAAAGCGGAGTACGTGGTTATCCTTGCCGGTGACCACATCTACAAACAAGACTACTCGCGCATGCTTATCGACCACGTCGAAAAAGGCGCGCGTTGCACCGTGGCGTGCATTCCAGTGCCCATTGAAGAGGCAACGGCGTTCGGCGTGATGGCGGTTGACGAAAACGACAAGATTATCGAATTCGTGGAAAAACCGGCTAACCCACCGGCCATGCCAGGCGACCCAACCAAGGCGTTGGCGAGCATGGGTATCTATGTCTTTGATGCCGATTATCTTTATGAGCTACTGGAACGCGACGACGTTAACGAAAACTCCAGCCACGACTTCGGCAAAGATTTAATTCCGTTAATTACCAAAGCTGGCGCGGCTTATGCACATCCATTCCCACTGTCCTGCGTGCAGTCCGACCCGCAAGCGGAACCGTACTGGCGCGATGTGGGTACGCTTGAAGCCTACTGGAAAGCGAACCTTGACCTGGCGTCGGTGACGCCTGAGCTGGATATGTACGACCAGAACTGGCCTATCCGCACGCACATGGAATCCCTGCCGCCGGCGAAGTTCGTCCAGGACCGCTCCGGCAGCCACGGCATGACCCTGAACTCGCTGGTCTCCGGCGGCTGTATTATTTCCGGTTCCGTGGTGGTGCAGTCGGTGCTGTTCCCGCGCGTGCGCGTGAACTCATTCTGTAACATTGATTCGGCAGTCTTACTGCCAGATGTCTGGGTGGGTCGTTCCTCACGCCTGCGTCGCTGCGTTATCGACAGGGCCTGTGTGATCCCAGAAGGGATGGTGATCGGTGAAGATGCGGAAGAGGATGCACGCCGCTTTTACCGCTCGGAAGAAGGGATCGTGCTGGTGACGCGCGAAATGCTGCGTCAGCTTGGCTACAAACAGGAGCGATAATGCAGGTCTTACATGTTTGTTCTGAGATGTTCCCGTTATTAAAAACGGGCGGTCTGGCGGATGTGATTGGCGCGCTGCCGGCGGCACAGATTGCCGAAGGAACCGATGCACGCGTGCTGTTACCTGCATTCCCGGATATCCGTCGCGGTATCCCGGATGCCAAAGTGGTGAGCCGTCGCGATACCTTTGCCGGGCGCATGACGCTGCTGTTTGGACATTATAACGGCGTGGGTATTTACCTGATTGATGCGCCGCATCTCTATGACCGTCCGGGGAGCCCGTATCACGACACCAATCTGAATGCTTACCCGGATAACGTGAAGCGCTTTGCGCTGCTGGGCTGGGTGGGCAGCGAAATGGCCTGCGGTCTGGATCCGTTCTGGCGTCCTGACGTGGTGCATGCTCATGACTGGCATGCGGGTCTGGCCCCGGCCTATCTGGCGGCGCGTGGTCGTCCGGCGAAGTCGGTGTTTACCGTACACAACCTGGCCTACCAGGGGCTGTTCTACGGTCACCACATGGAAGAGATTCAGCTGCCGGCTGAGTTCTTCAATATGCATGGCCTGGAGTTCCACGGACAGATTTCGTTCCTGAAAGCGGGGCTGTACTACGCCGACCACATTACGGCGGTGAGCCCGACCTATGCGCGGGAGATTACCGAACCGCAGTTCGCCTACGGGATGGAAGGGCTGCTGCGCCAGCGCCATCGGGAAGGGCGTCTGTCGGGGATCCTCAACGGCGTTGATGACAACGTCTGGAGCCCGGAAAAAGATCTGCTGCTGCCGGCAAGCTACAGCCGCGACACGCTGGAGCGGAAAGCGGAAAACAAACGTCAACTGCAAACTGCCATGGGGCTGAAGGTCGATGACGCCGCACCGCTGTTTGCAGTGGTCAGCCGCCTGACCAGCCAGAAAGGGCTGGATCTGGTGCTGGAAGCGCTGCCAGGCCTGCTGGAGCAGGGCGGACAGCTGGCGCTGCTGGGCGCGGGCGACCCGGTACTGCAGGCTGGTTTTCTTGCCGCCGCCGCGGAGCATCCGGGGCAGGTGGGCGTACAGATTGGCTATCATGAAGCGTTCTCGCACCGCATTATCGGCGGCGCGGACGTGATTCTGGTGCCGAGCCGCTTTGAGCCGTGCGGCTTAACGCAGCTTTATGGTTTGAAGTACGGCACGCTGCCGCTGGTTCGCCGTACCGGCGGCCTGGCCGACACAGTTGCGGATAGTTCGCTGGAGAACCTTGCCGATGGCATCGCCAGTGGCTTTGTGTTCGAAGACAGCAACGCCTGGTCGCTGCTCCGCGCTATCCGCCGTGCTTTCGTATTATGGTCTCGTCCGTCTCTCTGGCGCTACGTGCAGCGTCAGGCGATGAACATGGATTTTAGCTGGCAGGTTGCTGCGCACGCTTATCGTGAGCTTTATCAACGCCTGATCTAACTACGGGGATCTTAGTTATGAATGCACCTTTTTCGTATGCATCACCGACACTCAGCGTTGAGGCACTGAAGCACTCTATTGCCTACAAGCTGATGTTCACCATCGGGAAAGATCCGGCTATCGCGAACAAACACGAATGGCTGAACGCCACGTTGTTTGCCGTACGCGATCGCATGGTGGAGCGCTGGCTGCGCTCCAACCGTGCGCAGCTTTCCCAGGAAACGCGACAGGTATACTACCTGTCGATGGAGTTTTTGATTGGCCGCACGCTTTCCAATGCGCTGTTATCGTTAGGTCTGTATGACGACGTGAAAAACGCGCTGGAAGGAATGGGGTTAGATCTGGAAGAGCTGATCGACGAAGAGAATGACCCAGGGCTTGGCAACGGCGGCTTAGGCCGTCTGGCAGCCTGCTTCCTCGACTCTCTGGCGACCCTGGCGCTGCCGGGGCGCGGCTACGGCATTCGCTATGACTACGGTATGTTCAAGCAGAACATCGTCGACGGTCGACAGAAAGAGTCGCCGGACTACTGGCTGGAATACGGTAACCCATGGGAGTTCCCGCGCCATAACACGCGCTATAAGGTTCGTTTCGGCGGCCGCGTGCAGATGGAAGGCAAAACCAGCCACTGGCTGGAGACGGAAGAGATTCTGGCGGTGGCTTACGACCAGATTATCCCCGGCTACGACACCGACGCGACCAACACGCTGCGTCTGTGGAACGCCCAGGCCAGTAGCGAAATCAACCTCGGTAAGTTTAACCAGGGCGACTACTTCGCGGCGGTGGAAGATAAAAACCACTCCGAGAACGTATCCCGTGTGCTCTACCCGGATGACTCCACCTATTCCGGGCGCGAGCTGCGTCTGCGCCAGGAGTACTTCCTGGTCTCGGCGACGGTGCAGGACATTTTAAGCCGCCATTACATGTTGCATAAAACCTATGACAACCTGGCGGATAAAATTGCCATTCACCTCAACGACACCCACCCGGTACTGTCGATTCCTGAGCTGATGCGCCTGTTGATTGATGAGCACAAGTTCAGTTGGGAAGCGGCGTTCGAGGTGGCCTGTCAGGTCTTCTCCTACACCAACCACACCCTGATGAGCGAAGCGCTGGAGACCTGGCCGGTCGACATGCTGGGTAAAATCCTGCCGCGCCATTTGCAGATTATCTTCGAGATTAACGATTACTTCCTGAAGACCCTGCAGGAGCAGTACCCGAACGATACCGGGCTGCTGAGCCGCACATCGATCATCGACGAGTCTAACGGCCGTCGCGTGCGTATGGCATGGCTGGCGGTGGTGGTGAGCAAGAAGGTTAACGGCGTGTCTGAGCTGCACTCGAACCTGATGGTGCAGTCGCTGTTTGCCGACTTCGCCGCCATCTTCCCGATGCGCTTTACCAACGTGACCAACGGCGTCACCCCACGTCGTTGGCTGGCGCTGGCGAACCCGGCGCTCTCCGACGTGCTGGATGAGAATATCGGTCAGACCTGGCGTTCTGACCTGAGCCAGCTGAAAGAGCTGGAACAGCATATCGACTATCCGAAGGTGAATCAGGCGGTGCATCACGCCAAGCTTGAGAACAAAAAGCGCCTCGCCACCTTTATCGCCCAGAACCTCAACGTGGTGGTGAACCCGAACGCGCTGTTCGACGTGCAGATTAAGCGTATTCACGAGTACAAACGTCAGTTGATGAACGTGCTGCACGTGATCACCCGCTACAACCGCATCAAGGCCGACCCGGATGCGAAGTGGGTGCCGCGTGTGAATATCTTCGCTGGGAAAGCGGCTTCCGCCTACTACATGGCGAAGCACATTATCCACCTGATCAACGACGTGGCGAATGTGATCAACAACGATCCGCAGATTGGCGACAAGCTGAAAGTGGTCTTTATCCCGAACTACAGCGTGAGCCTGGCGCAGATGATCATCCCGGCGGCGGATCTCTCCGAACAGATCTCGCTGGCGGGGACTGAGGCATCCGGCACCAGTAACATGAAGTTCGCGCTCAACGGGGCGTTGACTATCGGTACGCTGGACGGCGCCAACGTCGAGATGCAGGAGCACGTCGGGGCAGAAAACTTCTTTATCTTCGGCAACACCGCTGAAGAGGTGGAAGCGCTGCGTCGTAAGGGCTACAGCCCGCGTGACTACTACGAGCAGGATGAAGAGCTGCATCAGGTGCTGACGCAAATCGGCAGCGGCGTATTCAGCCCGAGCGAACCGGGGCGCTACCGTGACCTGGTGGATTCGCTGATTAACTTCGGTGACCACTACCAGGTGCTGGCAGACTTCCGCAGCTACGTTGACTGTCAGGATAAGGTCGATGAGCTGTATCGTGAGCCAGAGCAGTGGACCAATAAAGCGATGCTCAATATCGCCAACATGGGCTACTTCTCGTCGGACCGCACGATTCAGGAGTATGCGGAGAATATCTGGCACATAGAGCCGGTGAGACTGTAAAAACGAAAACGGGGCCGATTGGCCCCGTTTTATTTCCCGGCGTCACTTCGTTCGGCCGGGCTACGGGCTACGTTTCTTTGTAGCCCGGCCAAGCGAAGCGCCGCCGGGGAGTCTCACGACGCCAACGACATCTCAGGCTTTCCCAGCGTTTTTACCAACCATTCGCTGATGCGGGACTGCTGCTCGGCATTCAGCCACATCCCCTGCTTGGTCCGACGCCAGATTGCATCGTCGAGACGACGCACCCACTCGTGTTCCACCAGGTAGCGCAGTTCGGCTTCGTAAAACTCGTGGCCGAAATCTTCACCCAGCCCGGCAATATCCTTCGCCTCACCAATAATCAACTCGCTGTTGCTGCCGTAGGTGCGGGCAAAGTGGCGCGCCAGCGATTCGGTGATAAACGGATAGCGACGGCGCAGTTTAGCCGCGTAGTCATCGCGATCGCTGCCAATCTCGCCGCCGGGCAGCACGGCGCCTTTGGTCCACGCCGGGCCGATGCCGCTGTAGTACGGCGCCAGTTTCTCCAGCGCGTGTTCGGCGAGCTTGCGGTAGGTGGTGAGCTTGCCGCCAAAGACCGACAGCAGCGGTGCTTTACCGTGGTCGTCGTGAATATCCAGCGTGTAGTCGCGGGTGATGGCCTGCGGTGAATCAGACTCGTCATCGCACAGCGGACGCACACCGGAGTAGGTCCAGACGATATCTTCGCGGGCGAGTTGCTTTTTAAAGTGGCCGTTGTAGACCTTCAGCAGATAGTTGATTTCGCTCTCGTCGATCTCGACGTTTTTCGGATCGCCGTGGTACTCCACGTCGGTGGTGCCGATGATCGAAAACTCATCCATCCACGGGATCACAAAGACAATACGCTTATCTTCGTTTTGCAGAATGTAGGCCTGCTTCTGAGCGTGCACGCGCGGCACCACGATGTGGCTGCCTTTAATCAGGCGGATACCGTACGGCGACGGAAGATGCATGCCGTCGTCGACGAACTGTTTTACCCACGGGCCGGTGGCGTTCACCAGGCCGCGAGCCTGCCAGCGGAACTTCTCGCCGCTGTCGATATCTTCCGCTTCCACGATCCACAGGCCGTTTTCACGTTTTGCTGAGATGGCGCGGGTGCGGGTACGGACTTCACCGCCTTTCTTCACCACCATCTGCGCGTTGGCTAACACCAGGCGTGCGTCGTCGACCCAGCAGTCGGAATATTCGAAACCGCGCACGATTTCCGGCTTCAGCACGGATTCTGCGCCAAAACGCAAACCGGTCGAGGCGGGCAGGCTGGTGCGTTTGCCCAGATGATCGTACATAAACAAGCCGGTGCGGATCATCCACGCCGGGCGCAGATGCGGGCGGTGGGGCAGGCGGAAGCGCATCGGGATCGCAATATGCGGGGCCATTTTCAGCAGCACTTCACGTTCGGCCAGCGCTTCGCTCACCAGACGGAATTCATAGTGCTCAAGGTAGCGCAGACCGCCGTGGATCAGTTTTGAGCTGGCGCTGGATGTGGCGCAGGCCAGATCTCTGGCTTCCAGCATCAGTACGGATAATCCACGTCCTGCCGCATCTGCCGCAATGCCTGCACCGTTAATGCCGCCACCTATCACAATCAGATCTTTGGTTTCCATTATTGCTACCTCTGGGACTTTCGTTATAGCTCACTAATGTTCGTTATCGCTCATAATAGCAAGTAAACGCGCTTTTGGTAACATTGAAAAAACATTTTAGAGTGATGTGCATAACATATTGGCGTTTACGTACCGTGAAGACGTACACTTGGCGGTAAAATGTCGTCAGCAAGACACCGGCCATAACGATAAGAGAGCACCATGGATCAGTTTGAATGTATTAACGTAGAACAGGCGCACCAGAAGCTGCAGCAGAGCGCTGCCGTGCTGGTGGATATTCGCGACCCGCAAAGCTTTGCCATGGGCCACACTCCTGGCGCTTTTCATCTGACCAACGACACGCTGGGCGCGTTTATGCGCGATAACGATTTTGAAACCCCGGTGCTGGTGATGTGCTATCACGGCAACAGCAGCAAGGGCGCGGCGCAGTACCTGCTACAGCAGGGCTACGACCAGGTGTACAGCGTTGACGGCGGCTTTGATGCCTGGCATCGTCACTTCCCGGCTGAAGTGGTACACGCCGGTTTCTAAGACCGTGCTCGCTTTTCCCTTCCTGATGCCGCCTCCCGTCAGGCGGCCTTTACGCGCCGCTGCAACGCATCCGTAAGGGTTTGGGTATATACTGTCCCCTTTTGTGTGGAATAGAAGCGACCTGCTGATGTTGATGATCACCTCTTTTACTAACCCGCGCGTTGCCCAGGCTTTTGTTGACTATATGGCAACGCAGGGCGTTATTCTGACTATCCAGCAGCATACGCGTAGCGATGTCTGGCTTTCCGATGAGTCCCAGGAAACGCGCGTGCGCGACGAACTGGAACGCTTCCTGGCAAACCCGGCCGACCCCCGTTATCTGGCGGCTAGCTGGCAGTCCGGCCAGACCAACAGCGGCCTGCACTATCGTCGTTTCCCGTTCCTGGCCACGCTGAAAGCGGGCGCAGGCCCGGTGACGATGGCCATCATGGCGGCCTGCATTCTGGTCTTTATTCTGATGAGCGTGATGGGCGATCAGCCGGTGATGCTCTGGCTCGCCTGGCCGTACGATGATTCGCTGAAATTTGAGCTCTGGCGCTACTTTACCCACGCGTTAATGCATTTCTCATTCGTCCATATCCTCTTCAACCTGCTATGGTGGTGGTACCTCGGCGGCGCGGTAGAGAAGCGTATTGGCAGCGGCAAACTGGTGGTGATTACCGTGATAAGCGCGCTGTTGAGCGGCTTTATTCAGCATCAGTTCAGCGGCCCGTGGTTTGGTGGTCTGTCCGGCGTGGTGTATGCCTTAATGGGCTATGCGTGGCTGCGCGGCGAGCGCGATCCACAGAGCGGCATTTTTCTGCCACGCGGGCTGATTCTATTTTCGCTCATCTGGCTGGTGGCCGGATGGTTTAACGTTTTTGGGATGTCAATTGCGAACGGCGCGCACGTCACCGGGCTGGTGATTGGTCTGGCAATGGCCTTTGTCGACACGCAAAATGCGCGGAAGCGCGCATAATTTTCCAGGGATTCATCATGAAACAAACACAACGTCATGACGCGATAATCGAGCTGGTAAAACTCCAGGGCTACGTCAGCACCGAAGAGCTGGTGGAGCATTTTTCCGTTAGCCCTCAGACCATTCGTCGCGATTTGAATGACCTTGCGGAGCAGAAAAAAATCCTGCGTCACCACGGCGGCGCGGCGCTGCCGTCCAGTTCGGTGAATACCTCCTGGCACGACCGCAAGGCCACCCAGGCGGAAGAAAAAGAGCGTATCGCCCAGCGGGTAGCCAGTCAGATACCGAACGGCTCGGCGCTGTTTATCGACATCGGCACTACCCCGGAAGCGGTGGCCCATGCGCTACTCAACCATAGCGATCTGCGGATCGTCACCAACAACCTGAACGTGGCAAACACGCTGATGGCGAAAGAGGATTTTCGCATTATTCTGGCGGGCGGCGAACTGCGCAGCCGGGATGGCGGCATCATTGGTGAAGCGACGCTCGACTTTATCTCCCAGTTCCGCCTGGATTTCGGCATCCTCGGGATCAGCGGCATCGACAGCGATGGTTCGCTGCTGGAGTTTGATTATCATGAAGTGCGTACCAAGCGCGCGATTATCGACAATTCCCGCCACGTGATTCTGGTCGTCGACCATTCGAAGTTTGGCCGTAACGCGATGGTGAATATGGGCAGTATCAGCCTGGTTGATGCGGTCTTTACTGACGTTCTGCCGCCGCCGGGCGTGATGCAGGTGATTGCGGAAAATGATGTGCAGCTTGAGCTGTGCTAAATCAGGTAGCCCGGACGAGGCGCGCTAGCGCCGACTCCGGGGAATCCCCGGCGTCACTTCGTTCGGCCGGGCTACGGTTTTATGACATCTGCTGCTGGAACTTGCCTTTGCTCAGATCGGCCACGATATGGTTCATGCGATCTTCCGTCAGGCGGTAGTAGCGGATGGAAATGGCGGTAATCAGATAGAAGATAGCCGGCAGTACCGTAAACAGGATTAATACCCCACGGACCGCCTCTGCTGACTGCTGTTCAACCCCCGCCTGATAGCCATAGAACGCCAGACCCCAACCGGTGAGCGCACCGCCGATGGCGACGCCCAGTTTGATAATAAAGATATTTGCCGCCACGTTCATACCGGTAATACGACGCTGGGTTTTCCATTCGCCATAGTTATTGGCATCGGTAATCATTGACCACTGCAGCGGGGCGTTAATGCCCTGAAGAATATTAAGGATAACGTGGACGATAAATGCGGGCATCCAATATTCGGTTGGTAGAACCAGGAACAACAAGCCAAATAATGCACTGAGTACGTTGACCCACACCGACGCGCGGATTTTACACATCCAGGAGCCGATATATTTCGCCATCAGGCTGCCAATGACGGCGGCAATGGTGGTCGCCAGCATGAAGATGGAAATAACGCTGCTGCCCTGGTGCAGAATATATTGTACAAAATAGACCAGCAGCCCGCCGCGCACCACGACGCCACAGAGCATCGCCAGGTTATATACCGACAGTACACACCACTGATCGTTTTTCATCAAAATGCGCACGTCGCGCAAAATGTTCAGGTTCTCCTCTTTCACCGGCGTAATACGCTCGCGGGTGGTCATAAAACAGATCAGGAACATGATGCAGCCAATCACGCCGAAAATCCCCATCGCCCACTGCATACCGGAAGCTCTATCGCCCGGTGCAATCAGGTCTGCCAGCGGAAGAATAAGCGCTGTACCCATCGCACCGCCAATCGGCGCGACGGCGAAGCGCCAGGACTGTAGTGACAGGTTTTCCCGTGGGTCTGCGGTAATCGCCGCGCCCAGCGAGCAGTAAGGGATATTAATTGCCGTATACATCAGCGTCATAAAGATATACGCGACAACGGCGTAGACAATTTTCCCGGTTTGTTCGAAGTTTGGCGTGGAATAAACCAGAACGCAGCTGACGGCAAATGGCACGCAAATAATCAAAAGCCACGGACGGAAGCGTCCCCAGCGACTTTTGGTCTGATCAGCGATCGCCCCCATTATCGGGTCGGTAATGGCATCCAATACCCTGACAACTAAAAATAACGTCCCCATTACTGCTGGGGGTAATCCATAGATATTCGTATAGAAATAAGCAAGAATGGCAACGGAGGAATCGAAGACGATATGGCTGGCGGCATCGCCAAGGCCAAATCCGAACTTCTCTTTATTACTGACTTTTTCAGTTAATGCCGACATAGGGTCACCTTTTTATTATTACGTGCCAACATACGACACCACTTATAAAAGGTGGCTCTAAGCCTGAATATTCCAATTTTTCACTTTGGACTTATGTTAATTCTCTAATGTGACGCAGCTATCTCTTTGCTATTTGGCGTAGCCGCCATCCGGCCTACGAGCGTAGTAGGCCAGAAAGCGAAACAAATTACACGCCGTACCCCATCATCTTCAGCAGCTTCTGCGCATGCTGTACCGCATCCTGGCGATGCGCCACGCCGAGCTTCTGATAGAGGTTGCGGATATGCGTTTTGATGGTCGTCGCCGCTACGTCAAGTTCACCGGCAATCTGTTCGTTGCTGTAGCCCGAATAGATAAGCCCCAGCACCTGCCATTCGCGCTGGGTGAGCGGGCTGGTACGGATAAGCTCCGGCACTTCCGGGTGGTTGAGCAGGCGCTCGACGAAGCTTTCGTCAAAGTGGGCAAACTTGTGACGATGGTGCTGGTTAATCTCGCGCAGAATGCGCTGGGCGCGGTGCTGATCGAGCTCTGGCAACGTATTCAGCTGAATCAGCTGGCGTAACTGCTGCGCCATCGCTTCGCCTTCAATCACGAAGTGGCTGATAAAACCGGTGCGGTTCGCAAGCTGCAGCGCCTCCAGCAGTACGCGCTGGGCTTCATTTTTGTTCCCCGCCTGCCAGTGCAGCTGGTTCATCAGCAGCAGGTTGCGGTTGAGATCGCTCATCAGGCGCAGCGCGCGGGCATTTTCATTTAACTCTTCCAGCACCATTTCGGCAGAGTCGAACTCGCCGAGCAGGATCTGCGCGCGGGCGATGTTACGCCACTGGCCCTGCAGGAAGTGGTTATTGGCAAACTCCGGCTTCGGCGTATGGCGCAGCCAGTTGGCCGCTGCTTTTTTATCACCGACCATCTGCCAGTAAATGACCCGTACTTTATCGGCGTTGGAGACCCAATCGCTGTGGTACGCACCGTTTCCGAGCAGGTTTTCGAGTCGGTTCAAATAGTTGCGGGCGTTATCCAGATTGCCGCGGGCCAGCGAGCACTGTACCAGCAGCGTCAGGCACTGGAGCTGCTGCTGCGGCTGGAAGCCGCTCAGTACTTCAATGCCGGTGCGGGCGGCGGTTTCGGCCTCATCGAGGCGTGCCCATGCCCACAGTAGCTGCGCGCGGATGCGCAGCAGGAATTCGTGCATCGGTAGCTGTTCAAGGTGCTGATCGTGGATCAGCTGGAAGCCTTTCTCCTGGCACTCCCAGGCGGCCTGCAGGAAGCCCTGCGCAAACAGGATTTCGCTTTGCTGGATCAGGCTCCACAGCGCGTAGTGCCAGATATCATGGCGACGCGCCATTTGTTCGGTTTGCTGCATCACGGCAATAGACTGGCTCAGCAGCCCCTTGCAGTGCAGCACCTCACCGTGCACCGAAGTGGCGACGATGCGGCTATAGAAGTTCGCCAGCGGCAGCTCTTCAAGCGCTACCGTAGAGAGGCGCTCGGCTTCGTCCTGATCGCCGTCGTTAATCGCCACCTGGGCGCGCAGGGCGTTGAAATCGCCGTGCAGCGAGGAGTCCATTTCGAAGGTCATCTCCTGCTCGGCGCGAGCCAACAGGGTATTCACTTCGCTATAGCGGTGCTGGCTCTGCATCAGCCAGGCCTGCAGCAGCACCAGACGCGGGTTCTCCAGCAGACTTTCCCACGGCAGGGCAGAGAGCGACTCTTCCAGCAGGGCGAGCTCGCTATGGTGGAACAGGCCCCAGGCGTGGTTGAGCAGAATATCGCGCAGCATTTTTGGGTCGCCCGCCGCCAGCGCGTGATGAATGGCTTCACTTGGGAAGCCTTGCGCCATCCAGCTTTCCGCCGCAGCGCGGTGAATGTCCGGCAGTTCAGCCGCCAGTTCCCACTGACAGCGCTGACGCAGGAAGCTACAGAACAGCGGATGGTAGCTGAACCACTCGCCGGAGTTATCCATACGCTGCACGAACAGCCCCTGGCGCTCGATCTCTTCCAGGCGCATCTGACCGTTTTCTTCCCCGGTCACACGGGCGATCAGCGAGTCGTTCATCGAACGCAGTAGCGAGCTTTTCAGCAGGAAATTTCGGGTGTCAGGGTCAACGTTATCCAGCACTTCATCGACCAGATAGTCGGACAGATGGCTGGCGTTAATGCCCGCCAGACGACGTGCGGAGTGCTGCGTAGCGTTGTTACGCTGACGCGCGGAGAGCGCAATCAACTGGAGCGCCGTGGCCCAGCCAGCTACGTCATCGCACAGGCGGCTGCTCTCAGCGGGCTCAATCGGCGCGGCTAAGCGGCAGTCGAAGAACTGTTTGGTTTCCGCATGGGTAAACGACAGCTGTTGGCTGCCGATTTCCAGCAGTTGGTCACGTACGCGAAGGTTGGCAATACCCAGTTGCGGCAGATTGCGCGACAGCACCACCAGCGTGAGATTCTCTGGCTGATGGCGCAGGAAAAAGCGCATCGCGTCGTGGATGATAGGGTTCGTTATCAGGTGGTAGTCATCAATGACCAAATAGAGCGGACGCTGCCATTCGCTTAATTCAATAAACAGCTGAGAGAATAGGGAGCTCAGGCTAGCGTACTGGCGCTTTTGCACCATGTTTTCGCTGGCCTCGCAATGGCCCCCGGTCGCCTGCTGGATAGCGGCGATCAGGTAACTGGCAAAGCGCTCTTGCTGGTTATCGCCTTCATCAAGAGAGTACCAGCCGAGGTCGCTCATCCCTGCTGCCCATTGTGAAATAAGCGTTGTCTTTCCATAGCCAGCCGGACTGGTAATCAGCGCCAGACGATAATTGTTCGCGCCTGAAAGTTTCGCCAACAGTCTGTCGCGCACCACGGTGTGATCGAGACGGACGGGTCGACTGAGTTTTGACGGAATCAACATAGCTAATCACTTCACTGTGAGGATTGGAAAACGAGATTTTTTTGCGCTTCGTAATTAATCCATACAAAGGTCGGTCAAATGACTATGTATTGCAAGTTATGTCCTGTTTTGATGTCTGTGAATTTGCTATATGTCACACTTCTTTCTATTTAATACCATCCTCGTAGAATGCCGCTCAGGGCGCGAAAAGTCTGAATCACATAACCCCTTGTAGTTCCGTATGAAATAACACTTGAGCAAGAACTCAAATAAACCACGTTTGAAAATGTTTCAGTAAACGTAAATTTCCGTAGAAATACTGCGTATTAATTTGTTGCTTATTTTCACGGCGAAATCATTTCCTTATTTGCATATTTACTGCGAAACGCCATTTCATTTTATGACCTGGCGCGAAGATATCTCTGGCGAAATCCTCAACACTAAGCTTCTGAACAAGGACGCTCCAGGCTGGGTGAAAAACGAGCGAATCTGCCGTTAGCGGCTAACGTTATAGTGGCGGCGATCACACTTTTCGCTCATCCCTGCGACTCCTCCCTGTCTAATCCAGGACGGGATGAGGAAGTCCACCATTCAGCCAGGCACACTAACGCCAATGTCTATGTAAAAGGATTCGAATTCGCTATGTCACAGCCTACCTTCAATCACGATTCATTCCAGGCTGCCCTGACGCGTCAGTGGCAGCGATTTGGCTTACAGGCCGCCACCGAAATGACATCCCACCAGTGGTGGCAGGCGGTGAGCGGTGCGCTGGCAGAACAGCTCTCCGCACAGCCGGTAGCGAAACCGGCAAAAGATCAGCGCCACGTGAACTACATCTCGATGGAGTTCCTGATTGGCCGTCTGACCGGTAACAACCTGCTCAACCTCGGCTGGTACGAAGGGGTGAGCGACGCGCTGAAAGCCTACAACATCAACCTGACCGACCTGCTGGAAGAAGAGACTGATCCGGCGCTCGGTAACGGCGGCTTGGGGCGTCTGGCGGCTTGCTTCCTCGACTCAATGGCTACCGTGGGCCAATCGGCGACCGGCTACGGCCTGAACTATCAGTATGGTCTGTTCCGTCAGTCCTTCGACGACGGCCATCAGATGGAAGCGCCGGACGACTGGCAGCGCGGCAGCTACCCGTGGTTCCGCCACAACGCCGCGCTGGATGTGCAGGTGGGCATCGGCGGTAAAGTGGTGAAAGGAGAGTGGCAGCCAGCGTTTACCATTACCGGTGAAGCCTGGGATCTGCCGGTGCTGGGCTACCGTAACGGCGTCGCACAACCGCTGCGTCTGTGGCAGGCCAAGCACGCGCATCCATTTAACCTGACCAAATTCAACGACGGCGATTTCCTGCGTGCCGAGCAGCAGGGTATCGACGCCGAAAAACTGACCAAAGTTCTCTACCCGAACGACAACCACACGGCGGGCAAAAAGCTGCGCCTGATGCAGCAGTACTTCCAGTGCGCCTGCTCCGTGGCCGACATTCTGCGCCGTCACCATCTGGCGGGCCGTAAGCTGCACGAGCTGGCCGACTTTGAAGTTATCCAGCTTAACGATACGCACCCAACCATCGCCATTCCTGAGCTGCTGCGTGTGCTGATTGATGAGCACCAGATGAGCTGGGATGACGCGTGGGCGATTACCAGCAAAACCTTCGCCTACACCAACCACACTCTGATGCCAGAAGCGCTGGAGTGCTGGGATGAGAAGCTGGTGAAAGCGCTGCTGCCGCGTCACATGCAGATTATCAAAGAGATTAACGACCGCTTTAAGAAGCGGGTTGATGCTACCTGGCCGGGCGACGAAGCCGTCTGGGCGAAGCTTGCCGTGGTGCACAATAAGCAGGTGCGCATGGCGAACATGTGCGTGGTGAGCGGTTTTGCGGTCAACGGCGTTGCGGCGCTGCACTCGGACCTGGTGGTGAAATATCTGTTCCCGGAATATCACCAGCTGTGGCCGACCCATTTCCACAACGTCACCAACGGCATCACCCCGCGTCGCTGGATCAAACAGTGCAACCCGGCGCTGGCTGCGCTGCTGGATAAATCGCTGAAGAAAGAGTGGGCTAACGATCTCGATCAGCTGATCAACCTGGAAAAATACGCAGACGACGCGAAATTCCGCAAGCAGTACCGCGACATCAAGCTGGCGAACAAAGAGCGCCTGGTGAAGTTTGTCAAAGCGCGCACCGGTATTGAGATCTCCAGCCACGCGATTTTTGATATCCAAATCAAACGTCTGCACGAGTACAAACGTCAGCACCTGAACCTGCTGCACATTCTGGCGCTGTACAAAGAAATCCGTGAAAACCCGGAAGCTGACCGCGTACCGCGCGTGTTCCTGTTCGGGGCGAAGGCGGCACCGGGCTACTACCTGGCGAAGAATATTATCTTTGCTATCAATAAGGTGGCTGAAGCCGTTAACAACGATCCGAAAGTGGGCGACAAGCTGAAAGTGGTCTTCCTGCCGGATTACTGCGTGTCGGCAGCGGAGATGCTGATCCCGGCGGCGGATGTCTCTGAGCAGATCTCCACGGCAGGTAAAGAAGCCTCTGGTACCGGCAACATGAAGCTGGCGCTCAACGGTGCGCTGACCGTCGGTACGCTGGACGGTGCGAACGTCGAAATCGCCGAACAGGTTGGTTCTGAAAACATCTTTATCTTCGGCCATACCGTCGAGCAGGTGAAAGAACTTAAAGCCAAAGGCTACGATCCGCTGAAATGGCGTAAAGCCGACAAGCTGCTGGACGCGGTGCTCAAAGAGCTGGAAAGCGGCAAATACAGCAACGGCGACAAGCACGCCTTCGACCAGATGCTGCATAGCATGGGTAAACAGGGCGGCGATCCGTACCTGGTGATGGCGGACTTTGCGGCTTATGTCGAGGCGCAGAAGCAGGTCGATGTGCTCTACCGCGACCAGGAAGCGTGGACCCGCGCGGCGATCCTGAACACCGCTCGCTGCGGCATGTTCAGCTCCGACCGCTCTATCCGCGATTATCAGAAACGTATCTGGCAGGCAAAACGCTAAGGACAGGCCATGGAGAGCAAACGCCTCGATAATGCCGCATTGGCGGCGGGTATCAGCCCAAACTACATCAATGCCCACGGCAAGCCGCAGTCTATTGGTGCCGACACCAAGCGGCGTTTGCTTGACGCGATGCATCATACCGCCGCCACCGATGTGGCGGCCACGCCGGTGCCAAACGTCATGGTCTGGACGTACGGTAAAAAGATGACGCTGGCGGTGGAGGGGAAGGGCGAATTTAGCTGGATCCTCACCACGGAAGAGGGCAAGCAGTATCACGGCCAGGCGACGGGCGGTAAAACGCTCAGCCTGCCGACCCGGCTGCCGGAAGGGTATCACTCGTTAACCCTGACCCAGGGCGAAGAGCGCTGGCACTGCCGGGCGATTATTGCGCCGGAGCGCTGCTATGAACCGCAGCCGCTGAAAGAGGCGAAAAAACTGTGGGGCGCCTGCGTGCAGCTCTACACCCTGCGTTCGGAGAAGAACTGGGGCATCGGCGACTTCGGCGACCTAAAGGCGATGCTGCCGGAAGTGGCGAAGCGTGGCGGTTCGTTTATCGGCCTCAACCCGATTCATGCGCTCTACCCGGCGAACCCGGAGAGTGCCAGCCCGTACAGCCCGTCCTCACGTCGCTGGATGAACGTTATCTATATCGACGTAAACGCGGTGGAAGACTTTGCGCTGAGTGACGAGGCGCAGGCGTGGTGGAAGCTGCCGGCAACTCAGAAGAAGCTACAAGCGGCCCGCGACGCTGAGCAGGTGGATTACACCACCGTGACCGAACTGAAAATGGCCGCATTGCGCATGGCATGGAAACGCTTTGCCAAACGCAACGATGAGCAGATGGCGACCTTCCGCTACTTTGTCGACAAAGAAGGGGAGAGCCTCTACTGGCAGGCGGCGTATGACGCGCTGCATGCTCATCAGGTGAAAGAAGACAAACTGCGCTGGGGCTGGCCAGCCTGGCCGAAGGCGTATCAGACTATCGAAAGCCCGGAGGTGCAGGCGTTCTGTAAAAAGCACGCCGACGACGTGGATTTCTACCTGTGGCTGCAATGGCTGGCCTATACCCAGTTTGCAGCCTGCTGGGAAACCAGCCAGCGCGATGCGATGCCGATTGGCCTCTACCGTGACCTGGCGGTTGGCGTGGCCGAAGGCGGCGCGGAAACCTGGTGCGACCGCGAGCTGTACTGCCTGAAAGCCTCCGTAGGCGCACCGCCGGATATCCTCGGCCCGCTAGGACAGAACTGGGGCCTGCCGCCGATGGATCCGCATATCATCGCCGCGCGTGCCTATGAGCCGTTTATTGAACTGCTGCGCGCTAATATGAAAAACTGCGGCGCGCTGCGTATCGACCACGTGATGTCGGTGCTGCGTTTGTGGTGGATCCCTTATGGCGAAACCGCTGACCACGGCGCTTACGTGCAGTATCCGGTGGATGCGCTGCTGTCGATTCTGGCGCTGGAGAGTAAACGTCATCGCTGTATGGTGATTGGCGAAGACCTCGGCACCGTCCCGGTGGAGATTGTCGGTAAGCTGCGTAAGAGCGGGGTTTATTCGTACAAGGTGCTCTACTTCGAAAATGACAGCGAGAAGAACTTCCGCGCGCCGAAAGCCTATCCGGAGCAGTCGATGGCCGTGGCAACCACCCATGACCTACCTACGCTGCGTGGTTATTGGGAGAGCGGGGATCTGACGCTGGGCAATCAGCTGGGGCTTTACCCTGATGCTGACGTGCTGCGTGGGCTGTATCAGGACCGCGAGCTGGCGAAGCAGGGGCTGCTGGATGCGCTGCACAAGTACGGTGCGCTGCCGAAACGCGCGGGGCATAAGGCTTCACTGATGTCGATGACCGCCACGCTGAGCCGTGGTATGCAACGCTATATCGCTGACAGCAACAGCGCCCTGCTGGGGCTCCAGCCGGAAGACTGGCTGCAGATGTCCAGCCCGGTCAACATCCCAGGCACCAGCTCCGAGTACCCGAACTGGCGGCGCAAGCTCTCCACGTCGCTGGAAGCGATGTTTGCTGATGACGGTGTGAACAAGCTGATTAAAGATTTGGACAAGCGCCGAAAAGCGGCGAGTAAGAAAAAGTAAAAATAAAAACGCCGGGGATATCCCCGGCGTTTTTATATCTGTGCCCCGGAGTTGGTGTTACACCACCATCCCCAGCAGCAAACAACCCACCAGACCGCAAACCGAGATAATGGTTTCCAGCATCGACCAGGACTTAATGGTCTCGCCGATAGTCAGGTTGAAGTACTCCTTGAACAGCCAGAAGCCTGGATCGTTCACGTGGGAGAAGATAACGGAGCCGGAACCGACCGCGATAACCATCAGTTCAGGGCTGACGCCGGTAGTGGCAATCAGCGGCGCCGCGATACCGCCAGCGGTGATGGCCGCAACGGTAGCGGAACCCAGTGCGATACGCAGCACGGCGGCGATAGACCAGGCCATAAACAGCGGAGACACGTTGGACTCGTGCATGATAGACGCGATGTATTTATCCACGCCGGAGTCGACCAGTACCTGCTTGAAGGCACCGCCGCCGCCGATGATCAGCAGCATCATGGCAATAATTTTAATGGAGGAGATCAGCGTGTCGTTGATGTCATCCATCGAACGGCCACGGTTCAGGCCGAAGGTGAAGATAGCAATCAGCACCGCAATCAGGGTCGCCATCACCGGGTCGCCGAAGAACTCAGCGGCAGGCAGCAGGGCGTGGCCTTTTGGGAGCACCATTTCCGCGATAGCGCGCAGCGCCATCAGGATGACCGGCACCAGAGAGGTCCAGACGCTTACGCCGAAGGATGGCATCTCTGCATCGGTGAAGGTTTTCGGGTTGTGCAGACCTTCCGGGATTGGCTTGTCGATGCTTTTCAGGCAGCGCGCATAAACCGGGCCTGCCAGAATGACGGTCGGGATAGCCAGCAGCGTACCGTACAGCAGGGTTTTACCCATGTCTGCGTGGAAGATAGTGGCGATAGCCGTTGGGCCCGGGTGAGGCGGCAGGAAGCCGTGGGTGACGGAGAGCGCCGCCGCCATTGGCACGCCGACGTACAGCAGCGGAATACGTGCGTTTGCCGCGATGGTGAACACCAGCGGCAGCAGCAGAACGAAGCCCACTTCATAGAACAGCGCGAAGCCGACGGTGAAGCCGGTCAGTACGACGGCCCACTGAATGTGCTTACGACCAAATTTGTCGATGAGGGTCGTGGCGATACGCTGCGCGCCGCCGCAGTCTGCCAGCATCTTACCGAGCATGGCGCCGAAGCCCATAATCAGCGCCAGGCTGCCGAGGGTGCCGCCAACGCCGTTTTTAATGGAGACGATAACTTTGTCCAGGGGCATGCCCTGCATTAATCCGACGGCCAGAGCCACCAGAACCAGAGCGATAAACCCGTTCATTTTGAAACGGATCATCAGCAGTAATAAGAGGATAACCCCGATAGCTACGATGATTAATGGCATAATTTATCCAGCCTTTAATTTGTTATGGGTAACGTCACTGTTGTGGCGACAACGTCCAATTGTCCCTACAGAGGGAATAGGTACTGACTTCTTCACGCCACCGCATGTTATTGACTCAGACAAAGGATAGCTGGCTATTTATTTAACGCGGTGGTGTGTGTTGCGATGATACGGGTAACATGTAGAGGTTGAGAATAACCCCAGGCATAGAAATGTGAAATCTGCGACGGTAGTCAAATTATTGGTAGGGTTATTGCCGTGTTTCAAGCGGGAACTTGCGAGGAATGTTGCGCGGTAACATGTGTCGAACAGAGAAATTCCCGGGGTCGGCGTAAACGCCTCGCCCGGGTTACCCATGTTTGTAGCCCGGCCAAGCGAAGCGCCGCCGGGACAAGCACGGCACGAACTTAGTAGTAAGAGTGCTCGCCGCGCTGGTGTTCGGTCAGATCGCGTACGCCTTTGAGGTCAGGGAATTCAGCCAGCAGCTGTTTTTCGATCCCATCTTTCAGCGTGACGTCAATCATCGAGCAACCGTTACAGCCGCCGCCAAACTGCAGGATGGCGTAGCCGTCGTCGGTGATCTCCATCAGTGACACGCGGCCGCCGTGACCGGCCAGCTGTGGGTTAACCTGCGACTGCAGCATGTATTCAACGCGCTCCATCAGCGGGGCATCGTCGGACACTTTACGCATTTTTGCGTTTGGCGCTTTTAGGGTCAGTTGAGAACCCAACTGATCGGTGACGAAATCGATTTCCGCATCTTCCAGATACGGAGCGCTCAGCTCGTCGACATAAGCAGTGAGCTGTTCAAATTTCAGGGCAGTATCACTTGCTTCCACCGCATCCGGCGGGCAATAAGAAACGCCGCATTCTGCGTTAGGCGTACCAGGGTTAATCACAAATACACGGATTTGTGTCCCTTCTTCCTGATTTTGCAGAAGTTTGGCAAAGTGCGCTTGCGCAGTATCGGAAATACGGATCATAGCTTTGACCTAATAGTTGACTACTTTAGTTGGTTATAATACGCCCATCGCTGGGGGTCTACAAGGTGCGACACAGACACCATACCTGAACGCTCGCCGCGCCATTTCGCAAAAGAAGCCGGGAAATCTCAGCAACGGTGCTGCCCGTGGTGACCACATCATCCACAATAACCATATGGCGACCCTGCACCGGTAATTCAAGCTGGAACGCATTTTTCAGGTTCTGCTTGCGCAGCCTGGCGCTGAGCTGATGCTGGGTGGCGGTAGGGCGTATGCGGGCAAGAGTCCGTGGGGTAAATTCGCAGGGCAGCCATTTCGCCAGCGCCCAACATAGCAGCTCGCTCTGGTTATACCCGCGTCGCCAGTGACGGCGTTGCCATAACGGGACGCTGACAAGCTGCTGCGGCATCGGCCACGTACCGCCGCGTCGCACAGCTAACAGCAACAGGCGCGCTAGCGCGAGGGCCAGCTCCGGCTGGCCGCTGAACTTGAAGTGATGGATCAACGTGCTGAGCGGAGGTTGATAGTCATTTACGGCCACCAGGCGCTGCCAGGGCGGTGGCTTTTGCAGGCAGCGCCCGCACGGCGCGCTGGTGCTACCCGAAGGCAAACCACACTGCGGGCAGCGACAAATCTCACATGTTACTGCGCGGGTACAGCGTGAACAGATGCCCCAGGCGGGGAGCGCCAGCGGCATTTTGCATAGCCAGCACAAGCCGTGGGCTGATAGCATAATCCTTCCTTGAATCAATAAAACGAGAACAATAGCTGATGAACGACATCTGGTGGCAAACCACGGGCGAAGGAGATTGTCATCTTGTGCTGCTGCACGGATGGGGGCTGAATGCCCAGGTCTGGGATTGCATTACGCCGGAATTAAGCTCGCATTTTACGCTGCATCTGGTCGACCTGCCGGGCTATGGGCGTAGCGGCGGATTTGGTGCTCTTTCGTTGGAAGAGATGGCGGAACGCGTGCTGGAAAAAGCGCCGGTAAAGGCTATCTGGCTTGGCTGGAGTCTTGGGGGGCTGGTGGCAAGCGAAGTGGCATTACGTCACCCCGAACGCGTTGAAGCGCTGGTCACCGTCGCATCGTCCCCTTGCTTTAGCGCGCATGACGCGTGGCCAGGCATTAAGCCTGAGGTGCTCAGCGGGTTCCAGCAGCAGCTTAGCGAAGACTTCCAGCGTACCGTCGAGCGTTTCCTGGCGTTACAAACGCTGGGCACCGAAAGCGCCCGTCAGGATGCGCGCGCGTTGAAACAGACGGTGCTGTCCCTGCCAATGCCCTCTTCCGAGGTGCTGAATGGCGGGCTTGAGATCCTCAAGACCGCTGACCTGCGTCAGCCGCTTACCGCGCTGACGGTGCCGTTCCTGCGCCTTTACGGTCGGCTTGATGGGTTAGTTCCGCGCAAGATTGTGGCACTGCTGGATGCACAATGGCCGCAGAGTGAATCGCAGGTGTTTGATAAGGCGGCCCATGCGCCATTTATTTCGCATCCACAGGCGTTTTGCGAGTCGTTGATTGCGCTAAAAAAGCAGCTTTAAAATAATTTTTTACCTGACGTGGTAAATGGCAAATTTGTAGCAATACTTAACTTGTTACGGTGGCTGACTGTTTCGGTAAGCCACCGTCACCTACAAAAATAACTGAATGGAGTGTAGGCCTATGAAACTTGTTACAGGTATTGTTGCATCTCTGGTTATTGGTTCTCTTTCATTTGGCGCATTTGCTGCCAAGGAAATTACTAAAGAAGACGTTGCGAAGATGAAGCTGACTAAAATCGGCAACATCACTACGTCAAAAACGACGTCACCGATGGACGCGAAGCACGATCTGTCGAAAAAAGCGGATGAACTGGGCGGCAAGTACTACGTGATTATCGCGGGTGAGAAAAACGAGAGAAACGTTCACGGTAACGCGGACGTGTATAAGTAATTTCGAACAGGTTATTCCCGGCGTGATAAACGCCGGGAATACGTTTTAGCGTAGTGCCCACCACTGACGTAAGCAGGCTTTCCCTTCCGGGCAGCTTTTGCAACTGCCGGTCAGACAACCATCCGGTTCTTCGTCAATCTTCATGACTTTCCCCATGGCTTCCAGGCGGCTCAGCATGGCATCGATCATCGCTTGCGACGTGTGTAACTGGGCGCTGAGCTGTGAGGCTTCCATGCGTCCTTGCAGTGCCAACATATCGCGTACTTCAATCAATGATGCCATGATGACTCCTAGTGACAATCGCCAGCAGGGCTAGAGCAGCATGAGGTTGGTGTTTTACGCGTCGCCAGCAGGGAGACATCCACCCGACTACGGGCACGGCGCAGCAGACCAATCACCACCACGTTGAACAGAATCACCGCCAGGATGCACACCAGGCTGTAGCGTGGGTGCTGGCTGAAGCTCACCGTCTGGTAGTACAGCGTCGAGAGCGAGTAGGCGATGTTCAGGCCCCACAGAATGGAGAAGGACATCCAACCGCGGCTCGACTCACGGGCAATTGCCCCCATCACCGAAATGCATGGAATGTAGAGCAGAACGAAAATCAGGTAGCTGTAGGCTGCCGCGGCGCTGCCGAACTTGCTGCTCATCACGCCCATCGCCCCGGTTTCCATCTCGCCGTCGCCTTTGCTGGCTTCGATTGGGTTGGCCAGTACGCTCAGGCTAAAGGTATCTTTCAGCCCCTGCCAGGTTTCATCAGCCGCAGCCAGCAGTTCTTCACCGAGGCTGAATTCCTGCGGGTTGAATTCTTCGTTCTGAATGTTTTCAGCGGTGTAGAGGGTGTTCAGCGTACCGACCACCACTTCTTTCGCCATTGCACCGGTAAACAGACCTACGGTGGCCTGCCAGTTATCGTCATGGACGCCAATCGGTTTAAATACCGGCGTGATCGCACGGCTGACCGAGGCCAGCGCGGAGTCGTTGATGTTGTCGACGATTTTGCCGCTGAACGAGAAGCTGTTCAGCGCGCTCAGGAAGATACTGACGATAACGATAACTTTACCTGCGCGCAGCACGAAGCCTTTCAGGCGCTGCCAGGTCTGGATAATCAGGCTCTTAATATGCGGTACGTGGTACACCGGCAGTTCCATCACGAACGGCGATGCTTCACCGCGCATGATGGTGTATTTGAGCATCAGGCCGGTCAGGATGGCGATAACGATCCCCAGCACGTACAGGGAGAAGACCACCAGCGCGCCGCCCTGGCCGAAGAAGGCAGCGGCGAAAACGGCGAAGATAGCCAGACGCGCCCCGCAGGACATAAACGGCGCCATCATGATGGTCATCAGACGCTCACGTGGTGCATCCAGGGTACGTGCGCCCATGACCGACGGCACGTTACAGCCGAAGCCGACGATCAGCGGTACAAAGGATTTACCCGGCAGACCCAGAGACTGCATCAGGCGGTCCATCACGAACGCGGCACGCGCCATGTACCCAGAGTCCTCAAGGAAGGAGAGGAACAGGTACATCATGCCGATTTGCGGTACTAACGGCAGCACGGTGTTAATACCGCCGCCGATACCCTGCGCCAGGAAGACCGTCAGCCAGTCCGGGAAGTGCAGCTGGTAGCCAATCCACTGAATGCCGTGGATAAAGATAGCGACGGAGCCGCCGTCAAAGATCGGCTGCAGCGCGCCGCCGATGTTGATCGCCAGCAAGAACATCAGGTACATGACGAACAGGAAAATCGGTAAGCCCAGCACGCGGTTGAGGACGATTTTGTCCAGCGCGGCGGTGAAGCGGCTTGGCTCGGCGGTCAGGGTGTTACTGACGGCATCGCAAATTGCGGCAATGCTCTGATAGCGGGCGTCGGCGATATGCAGCGCCGGGTCGTCCATCTCTTCGCTCAGACGCGCCAGAGAGACGTCCAGCTTGTGTGCGGCGTCACCGGCATAGGCGCGGCTATAGATATCGCCTTCCAGCATCTGCATGCCCAGCCAGCGGCGCTGACGTTCAGGGATCTCCTGCGCCATCTCTTTTGCCAGGTTATCGGCTTCGCGCAGCAGCGGCTGTGGATAGTGAACCAGCTCAATCGGCTGGTTGCCCTGATGGCGGTCAATCGCCATTTTCAGCGCTTCAATTCCGCGAGCGCGGGTGGAAACCAGTGGCACAACCGGGCAGCCGAGGCGTGCCGAGAGCGCATCCACGTCGATACGGATTTGCTGTTTCTCGGCAATATCGAGCATGTTCAGCGCGACCACGCACGGAATGCCCAGCTCGAGCAGCTGCAGCGTCAGGTAGAGGTTACGTTCGAGGTTGGAGGCGTCGACCACGTTAATCAGCAGGTCGGCATCACCGCTCAGAATATAGTGGCAGGCAATCTGCTCATCCAGCGAGGTTTGCGAGGAGATGGTGGTCAGCGAGTAGGTACCCGGCAGGTCGACGAGGGTGACCTGATGGTCGGTAGTGGCGAACGCGCCTTCTTTGCGCTCTACCGTTACCCCGGCCCAGTTGCCTACGCGCTGGCGTGCGCCGGTGAGCTGGTTGAATAAGGTTGTTTTGCCGGAATTAGGATTACCAATTAAACCGATGGTTAATTTTTTCATATTTCAGACTCTTAGTACCGGGCTGGGGTTATTGCGCGACGGCTTCTAATTCAATAAGCGCGAGATCTTTCTTACGCAATACCAGGCTAACGCGACGGGTTTCAATATGAATAGGGTCGCCGAGTGGCGCTACGCGAACCACATTAAAGGACGATCCCGGCAGCATGCCCAGGGACAGCAGTTTCTGACGATAAGCTGGGCTAATTTCGCGGGAGAAACCGACAATCTTCCACGCAGTATCAGGTGTAAATTGCATATAACCTACTTGTGTATCGCTAGCTGAACGAGGGGAGCACCGCGCGCTGCCTGGCGGCAACCGGGGCGTCGTCAACGAATAAAGAAATAAAGCCTACTGAAAATGATGATAATGAGAATGGTTTTTATCATCAATACATATTATGCGATCGGCGGGAATTTCGAGCGGAATTTGCACTTTTTTTGATATGACGCAAGCAACTCATTGTAGCTGTAAATGAATTAAATATTATTTTCTTCGCTTAATGTTTAATTAAGGTTTCATTGGTTAATAAAATAAAACGTAATGAGGCTTATTATTAAAGGCCTATAAAAACGAACCGTGGGGTGAGATATATTGCGGTAGCCCGGGCGAGGCGTTTAACGCCGATCCCGGGGTGGCTCTGGAGCCTTTCCCGGCGTCGCTACGCTCGGCCGGGCTACTTTTTTCGATTAGCGTTTTTTACCCATGGCGGCCGCCAGCGCATCCATCATGGCGCTGTTGCCCGCAGGCTGTGCTTCACGCCCGCGCGGTTTTGCCGCTTTCGCGGCCGGGCGGTTGTTGCCCTGGCTGCGATCGTTACCGCCACTGCCGCGACGGGCGTTGGTTTCACCCGGTTGCTCGTCAAGACGCATGGTCAGCGCGATGCGCTTACGCTGCAGATCCACTTCCAGCACCTTCACTTTGACGATATCGCCCGCTTTCACCACGGTATGTGGGTCTTCGACAAACTTATCTGCCAGCGAAGAGATGTGAACCAGACCGTCCTGATGCACGCCAATATCAACAAATGCACCAAAGTTGGTGACGTTGGTGACAGCGCCTTCGAGGATCATCCCCGGCAGCAGGTCGTTCATGGTTTCTACACCGTCGGCGAACTTCGCGGTTTTAAACTCAGGACGCGGGTCGCGGCCTGGTTTTTCCAGCTCTTTGATGATGTCGGTAACGGTGGGCACACCAAAACGATCGTCGGTGAACTCAGAGGCTTTCAGGTTTCTGAGCTCATTACTGTTGCCCATTAAATCCTTCAGCGCCTGCTGCGTGGCGGCCAGAATGCGTTCGACCACCGGATACGCTTCCGGGTGAACGGTTGAAGCATCCAGCGGGTTATCGCCGTGGTTAATACGCAAGAAGCCCGCGCACTGCTCAAACGCTTTCGGTCCCAGACGGCTCACCTTCAGCAATTGCTGGCGGTTCTGGAACTGACCGTTCTCATCGCGCCAGGCGACGATGTTCTGCGCCATCATGCGCGTCAGGCCCGCTACGCGGGTCAGCAGCGGTACGGAGGCGGTGTTCAGGTCTACGCCGACGGCGTTTACGCAGTCTTCTACCACTGCATCGAGTTTACGCGCCAACTGAGTCTGGCTGACGTCATGCTGATACTGGCCGACCCCGATCGATTTCGGATCGATTTTCACCAGCTCTGCCAGCGGATCTTGCAGACGACGGGCGATAGAGACCGCGCCGCGCAGAGAAACGTCGAGGTCCGGGAACTCCAGTGCTGCCAGCTCGGAGGCGGAGTAGACGGATGCACCCGCTTCGCTAACGATCACCTTCTGCGCGGTGACTTTCGGGAACTGTTGCTGCACGTCGAGGAAGAAGCGCTCGGTTTCACGAGATGCCGTCCCGTTACCAATAGCCACCAGCTCCACGTTGTGTTTTTCGCACAGCGCGGCAACGGCAACCGCCGCTTTCGCCGCCTGGCCGGTGTGCGGATAAATAGTGTCGGTGGCGACCAGCTTACCGGTGCCGTCAACCACTGCCACTTTTACGCCGGTACGCAGGCCCGGATCGAGGCCCATGGTGGCGCGCAGGCCAGCCGGTGCCGCCATCAGCAGGTCGTGAAGGTTACGGGCGAAGACGTTGATCGCTTCATCTTCCGCGCGTTCGCGCACGGTGCCCATCAGCTCGGTTTCGAGGTGCATCAGCACCTTGATGCGCCAGGTCCAGCTGACCACGCCTTTACGCCAGCTGTCCGCCGGGGCGTTGTTCAGGCGTAGGCCAAGGTGGTCGATAATAATCTGTTCGCAGTAGCTCTCTTTTGGTGGCTCGTCGAACTGCGGGTCGGCGTTGAGAGAGAGTTGCAGCACGCCTTCATTGCGCCCGCGGAACATGGCCAGCGCGCGGTGGGAAGGGGTGGTTGAAATCGGTTCGTGATGGTCGAAGTAGTCGCGGAATTTTGCGCCTTCCTCTTCTTTACCGCTGACCACTTTGGCGACCAGGTGGGCGTTTTTCCACAAATAGTCGCGTACTTTTGCCAGCAGGCCGGCGTCTTCTGCGAAGCGCTCCATCAGGATGTAGCGCGCGCCGTCGAGGGCGGCTTTGGTATCCGCCACGCCCTTATCGGCATCGATAAATTTGGCGGCTTCGGTTTCCGGGTCGTGAGACGGCTCGCTCCACAGTAGGTCGGCCAGCGGCTCAAGGCCTGCTTCAATGGCAATCTGCCCGCGGGTGCGGCGTTTCTGTTTGTACGGTAAGTAGAGGTCTTCCAGCTCGGTTTTGTTGAGCGTGCCGTTGATGGCTTTTTCCAGCGCTTCGGTCAGCTTACCCTGCTCACCGATGGATTTCAGAATGACCTGACGGCGGTCTTCCAGCTCACGCAAATACCCGAGGCGGGTTTCCAGATTACGCAGCTGCGTATCATCCAGTCCGCCGGTGATTTCCTTACGATAACGTGCAATAAACGGCACGGTGTTCCCTTCATCAAGCAGGCGAACGGCGGCTTCCACCTGTTCGGCTCTGGCCTGAAGTTCACCCGCAATAATGCGGCAGAGCGAATCATTCATCATGGCTTGGTTTCACTGTTAGGTCATAAAATCAGGGGACAGTTATACGGATTGACTGGCAAAAATGCCAGTCATCAGCGGGGGCTTCGGATTGTTCCGGCCTTATTTTACGTATTCGATCTCATTCACGTACCAGCTCGCTTCGCCGGCCGGGGTGTTGACCACTGCCAGATCGCCGACCTCTTTCTTCAGCAGCGCGCGGGCCATCGGCGAGTCGATAGAGATATAGTCCTTGCGACCAAAAATCTCATCGTAGCCGACAATACGAAAACGCTTCGTTTCGCCGTCGTCGTTCTCTATCTCAACCCAGGCGCCGAAAAAGACTTTGCCTTCCTGCTGCGGGGAGTAATCGACAATGCGCAGATTCTCCAGGCACTTGGTCAAATAACGAACGCGTCGGTCAATCTCCCTTAAGCGTTTTTTATTATACTGGTAGTCAGCGTTTTCACTGCGATCGCCAAGGCTTGCGGCCCAGGTCACCTTCTTTGTGACCTCCGGGCGCTCTTCGCGCCAGAGATAATCCATCTCTTTTTTGAGCTTTTCGTACCCTTCACGGGTGATCAACTGTGTTTTCATGTTCCGTGCTTACCTGGCTGCCGAGGAAAGAATACGCACAATACGTATTACGTGAGTATGCCGACAGAATAAATAATGTGTATTAAGATTCATTGTATACTTAACTCGCTGTTAAATATGCTTTGTAACAATTTAGCCTGGAATTTATACCAGATTTAGCTGGTCGCAAGCGCAGGCTTTTTTGAGAATAGATGCTGAATAATTGTTGCGAACCTTTGGGAGTAAAAACAATGCAAGAGAATTATAAGATTCTTGTTGTGGATGACGATATGCGCCTGCGTGCGCTGCTGGAACGTTATCTGACCGAGCAGGGTTTCCAGGTTCGAAGCGTAGCTAACGCCGAACAGATGGACCGATTGCTGACTCGTGAATCATTCCATCTGATGGTTCTGGATTTAATGCTGCCAGGCGAAGACGGTCTGTCGATTTGCCGTCGTCTGCGTAGCCAGAGCAACCCGATGCCGATCATCATGGTGACGGCGAAAGGGGAAGAAGTTGACCGTATCGTGGGCCTGGAAATCGGCGCCGACGACTACATTCCGAAACCGTTCAACCCGCGTGAACTGCTGGCCCGTATTCGTGCGGTGCTGCGTCGTCAGGCGAACGAACTGCCGGGCGCGCCTTCTCAGGAAGAAGCGGTTATCGCCTTTGGCAAGTTCAAGCTGAACCTCGGGACTCGCGAAATGTTCCGCGAAGATGAACCTATGCCGCTCACCAGCGGTGAGTTTGCGGTGCTGAAAGCGCTGGTCAGTCACCCGCGTGAACCGCTGTCTCGCGACAAGCTGATGAACCTGGCTCGTGGTCGTGAATACTCGGCGATGGAACGCTCCATCGACGTGCAGATTTCTCGCCTGCGCCGCATGGTGGAAGAGGATCCGGCTCACCCACGCTATATTCAGACCGTTTGGGGTCTGGGCTACGTGTTCGTCCCGGACGGCTCTAAAGCATGAGGCGACTGCGCTTCTCGCCTCGAAGTTCGTTTGCCCGCACGTTACTGCTGATTGTCACCCTGCTGTTCGTCAGCCTGGTGACAACCTATCTTGTGGTGCTGAACTTCGCGATTTTGCCAAGCCTGCAGCAGTTTAATAAGGTCTTAGCCTACGAAGTCCGTATGCTGATGACTGATAAACTGCAGCTGGAGGACGGCACGCAACTTGTCGTGCCGCCGGCATTTCGCCGCGAGATCTATCGTGAACTGGGTATCTCACTCTATTCCGATGAAGCCGCAGAAGAGGCCGGTTTACGCTGGGCTCAACACTACGAGTTCTTAAGTCAGCAGATGGCCCAGCAGCTGGGCGGGCCGACTGAAGTTCGCGTTGAAGTCAATAAAAGCTCCCCGGTGGTCTGGCTGAAGACCTGGCTGTCGCCCAATATCTGGGTGCGCGTGCCGTTAACCGAGATCCATCAGGGAGACTTCTCCCCGCTCTTCCGCTATACCCTGGCGATTATGATGCTGGCGATAGGCGGCGCGTGGCTATTTATCCGCATCCAGAACCGACCCCTGGTCGACCTGGAGCACGCCGCGCTGCAGGTCGGTAAGGGCATCATTCCTCCGCCGCTGCGTGAATACGGCGCGTCAGAGGTGCGTTCGGTGACTCGAGCCTTTAACCATATGGCCGCGGGCGTGAAGCAGTTGTCCGATGACCGTACGCTGTTGATGGCCGGTGTCAGCCACGACCTGAGAACGCCGCTAACGCGTATTCGTCTGGCGACGGAGATGATGGGCGAAGAGGATGGTTATCTTGCTGAATCTATCAATAAAGATATTGAAGAGTGCAATGCCATCATCGAGCAGTTTATTGACTATCTGCGTACCGGTCAGGAGATGCCGCTGGAGTCTATCGACCTCAATACGGTGCTGGGTGAAGTGATCGCAGCAGAAAGCGGCTACGAGCGCGAAATTGATACCGCACTGTTCGACGACGAGATCCCGGTAAGGGTGCATCCGCTGTCTATCAAGCGTGCGCTGGCCAATATGGTGGTGAACGCGGCGCGTTACGGCAACGGCTGGATTAAAGTCAGCAGCGGTCGTGAAGCGCATCGCGCCTGGTTCCAGGTGGAGGACGATGGCCCAGGGATTAAACCCGAGCAGCGTAAGCACCTGTTCCAGCCGTTTGTGCGTGGCGATAGTGCCCGTACCATCAGTGGAACGGGTCTGGGGCTGGCTATCGTGCAGCGTATTATCGATAACCACAACGGGATACTGGAACTGGATACCAGTGAACGCGGTGGGTTGTTGATACGTGCGTGGCTGCCGGTGCCGGGTGGGCGACCGCCAGCACCAACGAAAGAGAGCTAAAAAAAACCGCTGGGGGAAACCCCGGCGGTTTTTGTTTATAGGGTGCGGCTTCTCGTCCCGGCGGCGCTTCGCTTGGCCGGGCTACTTGTATGGGCGCGCTAAATGGCGATCAACTGCTTAATGATGAATGGGTTGGCCTGAATCAGCAGCAGGAGTTTTCTTGGTGCCCCCGTTGGCTGCCGACGTTTTGTCTCCCAACTTTTTACCAGGTCGTGGCTCACGCCGACGGCGATGGCAAAATCTTGCTGGCGGAGCCCGGTGGCTTCGCGAATGGCTTTTACATCGATCTCGCTGAAGGTATGGATGTGCTCAGGCTTTGGCGTCTCATCGCCTCTTTCAATGCGTACCATCTCTTCTGCACTGGCCAGCAGATCGGCAAATAATTCATCTTTCATGGTTGCCTCATCGCATTGGATAACTGCTTCTGTAGGACCTGGCGTCGTTTACTGAATCCCTGTAGCTCGATGAAGGTGAACATTACGCTTCCTGCGTAGATGATATTTTCACCAAGTATGAGTGTACTTGGTACACTTAAAAAGCGTTTAGATAAAAAAAAGCCCTTATCCCGAAGGGTAAGGGCTCAATCACGTTTTTACTCGTTACAGCTTCGGCCCTGCGCTCACCAGCGCGGCGCCTGCCGGGGTATCGGTGTACTTCTCGAAGTTCTCAATGAACAGCTTCGCCAGTGCTTGCGCTTTTTCCTGCCACTGCTCCGGCGAACCGTAGGTGCTGCGCGGATCGAGGATATGAGTGTCTACGCCCGGCAGTTCGGTTGGGATCTGCAGGTCGAACATAGGCAGGGTGAAGGTTTCTGCGTTGTCCAGCGAGCCGTCGAGGATGGCATCGATAATCGCGCGCGTATTCTGGATAGAGATACGTTTGCCGGTACCGTTCCAGCCGGTGTTGACCAGATAAGCCTGTGCGCCAGCGGCCTGCATGCGTTTTACCAGCACTTCTGCGTATTGCGTTGGGTGCAGCGACAGGAAGGCTGCGCCGAAGCAGGCGGAGAAGGTTGGCGTTGGCTCGGTGACGCCGCGCTCGGTGCCCGCCAGCTTCGCGGTGAAGCCAGAGAGGAAGTGGTACTGCGTCTGATCGGCGGTGAGGCGCGATACCGGCGGCAGAACCCCGAAGGCATCGGCGGTCAGGAAGATAACCTTGGTCGCATGGCCCGCTTTTGACACCGGCTTCACGATATTGTCGATGTGATAAATCGGGTAGGAGACGCGGGTGTTCTCGGTTTTGGAACCGTCGTCGAAGTCGATTGTGCCATCAGCCAACACGACCACGTTTTCCAGCAGCGCATCGCGGCGAATCGCGTGATAGATATCAGGCTCGGCGGCTTCGGAGAGCTTGATGGTCTTCGCGTAGCAGCCGCCTTCAAAGTTAAACACGCCGTCGTCGTCCCAGCCGTGTTCGTCATCGCCAATCAGACGACGTTTCGGGTCGGTGGAGAGGGTGGTTTTACCGGTGCCGGACAGGCCGAAGAACACCGCCACGTCGCCCTTTTCGCCGACGTTAGCCGAGCAGTGCATGGACGCGATACCCTGCAGCGGCAGCAGGTAGTTCATGATAGAGAACATCCCTTTTTTCATTTCGCCGCCGTACCAGGTCCCGCCGATCAGCTGGATGCGCTCTGTCAGGTTAAACGCGACAAAGTTTTCCGAGTTGAGACCCTGCTCTTTCCACTGTGGGTTAGTGCATTTTGCGCCGTTCATCACGATAAAGTCTGGCTTGAAGGTCTTCAGCTCTTCATCGGTTGGACGGATAAACATGTTCTTCACGAAGTGCGCCTGCCAGGCGACTTCAGTAATAAAGCGGACGGACAGGCGGGTGTCTTCATTCGCGCCGCAGTAGGCATCGATGATGAACAGGCGCTTGCCGGACAGCTGCTGGGAGACCAGGCCTTTAAGATGTTGCCAGATTTCAGGTGATAGAGGCTTGTTGTCATTTTTTCCGTTGCCCTTATCAGACCACCATACCGTGTTGCGCGTGGTGTCGTCGCGAACGATATATTTGTCCTTTGGAGAACGGCCGGTAAAGATACCGGTATCGACAGAAATTGCGCCCAGGTTCGTTAAGATACCGCGCTCATAACCTTCCAGGTTAGGATCGAGTTCTTCTTGATACAATGTATCGTAATCGGGGTTGTAGACGATATCCTGTGCGTCGTTAATACCATAAGCCTTGAGGTCCTGCGGGGTTATACCGTTGCGCATTTCACTGCTCCTTAGCCAATATGTACTGCTATAAATTCTATGGGTATTTTAGGGGTGTTGACCGCGACCAGGCTCATAGATTTACGTATCCCGACAAACGTCTTACTTACGAAAACATTGTGACTCCTGTCACGAAGCGACAGGGATTATGACAGGAAAAGCCTCATAATTGGCACGAATGTTCTTAAATGGTTACAAAATGGTTTAACGGACGGCGTAAATGTGAAATTAATCGCATTTGTGAAAGAAAATTACGTAATGCTTTCAGAGAAAAAATCGATTCACCACGCTGAGCATAATTGAGTTTTGGCGCTCTGACCGGTACGCAAAACGCGTTTTTTCTTCACTTCTGGAACAGGAATATCGATATGGATGCTGTGACTCCTCTTTCGCCCCCAACCCGCTGGGGTATGGTGCTAACCGGCGTCATACAAGGGCTCTTGTGCTATTTACTGACGATGTATCTGATCCCTAAAAACAGCGGCTGGATGTTTTACGCTTTGCCGGGAAGCCTGGCATTATCTTCTGTGCTGCTGTTTACCGTGGTCTCCTTCAAACAGCGCGCGCTGTGGTGCTGGCTGGCGGTGGTACTGGTGGTGGTGTTGGGGATGGGGGGCTGGCTTATGTTCAATCTCAACGATGAAGACCACTGGCGGCAGTACGATGCGCTGTGGACTTACGGTTGTTGCCTGCTGCTGATGGCGATGCTGGCGCTGCCGTGGCTGCAGTATCGCCTTCAACCGACGCCCGGCGTGGCGCGTTATGCGCACTTTTATGCACAGCAGTGGCAAAACGCGCTGACGCTGCTGCTGATTGGCGTTGCTAACGGTCTGGTGTGGTTGGTTCTGTTGCTCTGGAGCGGGCTGTTTGAGCTTGCCAATATTACCTTCTTCTCGCACCTGTTCTTCGATACGCAGTGGTTTGTCTTTATCTGCATTGGCCTGGTGACGGCGCTAACGGTGATCCTCGCGCGCCAGAATGAACGGCTGATTGCTGCCATCCACAAGCTGCTGGCGCTGATAGCCACCGGGCTGTTGCCGCTGGTGTCGCTGCTGGCGCTGCTGTTTCTGGTTACGCTGCCGTTTGCGGGCGTGACGGCGATTTCTCAACGCTTTTCCGCCGCAGGGTTGCTTTCCGCATTGGCGTTTGTGCAACTGCTGCTGACGGCAATGGTCTGGGCACCGAGTCAGGCGCGTCTGGCCTATCCACGGCCGCTGCGCGGCTTGATTTTGGCCGCCGTGATGCTCTCGCCGGTATACGTCCTGATTGCCGCCTGGGCGCTGTGGGTGCGTATTGGGCAGTATGGCTGGACGTCAGACCGCCTGCACGGCGTGTTGGTAGTGGTGGTTCTGCTGGTCTGGTCGGTGGGCTATTTGCTGAGCCTGCTGCGCCGCCGCGACGATCCCTCCTCTGCGTTGGGAAGCGTGAATCTGGCGGTATCGCTGCTGGGACTGGTGCTGCTGGTACTGTTGTATACGCCGGTGCTGGACAGCTGGCGCATCAGCGTGAATAGCCACATGGCGCGTTACCACAGTGGGAAAATCAATGCTGACCAGGTGAGCCTGTATATGCTGTCGCACAGCGGCAAGCCGGGGCGCGCGGCGCTGCTTGAATTACAGAAAGATAACGAGTTCACCAAAGATGCGAAGCGGCAACAGCAGCTTAAGCGCCTGCTAAGTGGCGACCTTAGCCCGACGGTGAAACTGACTGCCGCCGTGTTGGCGAAAAACGTGATGGTGCTGCCAGGCAGTACGCCGCCGGATGATGCGCTATGGGCGGCGGTGATTGAACGTCGTTATCTGGTGGAGTCCTGCAGCGAAGTCGATAGCTGTGTGCTGGTGAGTCAGGATCTCAATGGTGATGGCAAGGTGGAGCAGGTGCTGTATGCCTTTGGCGATCGTACCGTGCTGGTCTTTGGTCAGGGTGAGAAAGACTGGGAGTATAAAGCGAGTGCACCGCTGCCATCCGGTGTGAATAAAGCGAAGCTGCTGCAGGCCGTGAAAGAAGGGACGTTAGGTTCGAAACCGAAGGCGTGGAAGGATATTACGCTGGGAGATGAGACGGTGGTGCTGGACTATCGGCGCTGATTTTCCCCGGCGGCGCTGCGCTTGGCCGGGCTACAAACGATCGTAGCCAGGCCGAACGAAGTGACGCCGGGAAAGGCTCAGAACTTAATGAACCTGCGGGTCAGACGGTGCCGCGTTATTGCGGATTTCCGCAATATCCATCGCGTTGAACACATAGTGGCTGCCACAGTAGTCACAGTGCATATCAATTTCACCTTCTTCTTCGAGGATGCTGTTGATCTCCTCGTCCGGCAGCGTTTTCAGCGCACCGGCGCAGCGTTCGCGTGAACAGGTGCACTTAAACTCAACGTCCTGTGGATCGTACAGGGTGACTTCTTCTTCGTGGTACAGACGCCACAGCACATCGTTAGCCGGCAGCGTGAACAGCTCTTCGGCTTTGATGGTGTCGGTCAGCGCCGCCAGGTGTTCAAAATCTTCCGGCTGCGCGTTCTGTGCAGGCATCACCTGCAGCAGCATTCCGCCTGCCGCTGGCTTACCGTCGGACTCGCCGGTACGAATAATCAGACGGGTTGGCAACTGCTCAGAGCGCTGGAAGTAATCTTCCAGACAGGCCGCCAGCGTATCGCCCTCCAGACCCACCACGCCCTGATAGCGCTCGCCTTCGGCAGGCGTAATGGTGATCACCAGATAGCCGTTGCCGATAAGCGTTTTCAGGTCGGCGTCTGCCGGAATATCGCCCTGCACGCGCGCGACGCCGCGCAGCTGCTGGTGGTTGTTACCGTTGATCACCGCCAGCGTCATCGGGCCATCGCCCTGCAGCTGCACGGTGATATCGCCATCAAATTTCAGCGTTGCGGTCAGCAGGCTGGTGGCGACCAGCAGCTCGGACAGCACGTTTTTCACCGGCTGCGGGTAGTTATGGCCTGCCAGAATCTGTTCGAGCGTTTCGGATACGGTGACCAGTTCGCCACGCACGGCATAGTTTTCAAACAGATAGCGATGTAATTGATCGTGTTGAGTCATAATTTTCTCTCTTGGGGTGGCAGTTATTCACTGTCGCCGTATTTAAATCTCATCAGGTCGCGCCGCTCTTTTTTATCCGGCCGTCTGTCCGGATGCGGCATGGTCAGCGCATTTAGCTTGCGCGCCAGGGCGACTTTTTCGCGCTTCTCGATACTTTCCGCCGTCTCTTCATAAAGCGAGACCGCCTCCGTCGCCGGACGCCGCTGCTCCGTGATGCCTTTCACCACCACGGTGCGCTCATCGTTTCCCTGGCGAAGCGTCAGTTGGGCGTTCAGTTCAACCACTTTGCTGGGCTTGCTGCGCTGCCCGTTGTAGTGAACCTTACCGCCTTCAATCATCTCTCGGGCCACGGCGCGCGTTTTATAAAACCGCGCGGCCCAGAGCCACTTATCAAGCCTGACGCCTTCGGTAGACTTCTCTTTCATGGTCGCTCCTTCACTGCAGTGAGGGGATCAGACGACGGTAATCGTTAAGCGCGGGATGACGCAGGTACTGCTTTTCCGCAAGGCCGGAGTCGGGGTTGGTTACACCGAGGCAATAGCGGATCCCAAAGTGGGTGGCGGCATCCAGGATGGGTTCGCTATCGTCAATAAATAACGTGCGCTCGGCATCCAGACCCGTATGTTCCTCAACTGCCCGCCATAACCGCTGATCCTCTTTCGGATAACCAAATGTATGGGTGGAAAGTAATAAATCAAGGTGCTCGCCGAGACCGGTGTGTTCCAGCTTCACCGCCAGGTTGTGCGGATGGGCGTTGGTCAGCAGGATGCGGCGCTTGCCGCTGGCTTTTAGCGCGTTCAGGAACGGAATCGTATCTTCACGCAGCACCGCGCGCGGCCCCTGTTCGCTGGTCATCGAACAGATATCGAGGCCCAAACGATCGCTCCAGTAATCCAGACAGTACCAGTTTAGCGTATGTTGCACCGCATGGTACTCCTGGCGAATGGCTTCCTGCGCCGCTTGCGGCGTGATCCCAAGCTTTGCGCCGTAGGTTTCCGGCACCAATTTTTGCCAGAAATAGTTATCGAAAGCGAGGTCGAGCAGCGTGCCATCCATGTCCAGAAGAACGGTATCTACCTCGCGCCAGGCGATATCAAAATGCATGGTGGGTCTCCAGACGGAAGAAATGCGCGACAGATTAACATAACCTGTCGCGATGATGACGATGAGGCTTAGTGCGTTGGAAAATCGGACTTGAACTCATCAGGGGCGGAAAGCAGCACGGGGTTGGTGCAGCTCTCATAATATTTCTGAATGTCAGCCAGACGTTCACGATGGCGATGATAGCGGCGCAGCGCCTGTATGCCGTTGTATACCGCACACACAACCATTGCGAGCATCAGCAGCGTGGTGGCCAGATAGTGCCACAGCCCGCTGCTGTCCGGCATCCGGTGCAGGTTGATGTGCTGCGTGCCGTTGGCGTCGGTATAGAGATTGGTGACGATCCCTTCGGCATGGAATGGCGTATGCATCAGCATGCCCGCCAGCCGTTGAAACTCTCCCCACTGCTCGCTAGCCGGGTAGTCGTACAGCATGGTGGTGGGATAAGGCTGGCTAACGAAATCACTGCCTTCATCGCTGGTTATCAGGAAACCGCCCGGAGCCGGGCTGTTCAACGCCTGCGCCGCGCGCGCGGTTTCACGCAGAATAAACGGCGCGGTGGAGGTATCGACCAGATTGTCCAGCGACTCTGCGCTGACCGGGCGCAGCAGAACGTTGACGCCGTCGAGCTTGCCGGAGTTGGCGCGCTTCACCAGCGCATCCCAGTCGCGGGTGTTGCCGAGGTTAACCAGCGCATTTTTCAGGCGCACACAGTCGTCGGCGGCGGAACAGAGATCTTTGGTCTTCAGCACGATATCGGCGAAGTCGTCCAGCAGCACCATACCGGATTTCTGAATAGCCGAACGCAGCGCGGGGCTAACGCGCGAATCATCATCCGCCGTGGGGTGTAACTGACGGTTGACAGCCTGTACCAGCGCGGTTGCCTTATTGACGGTTTCTGATTCCGGCAGCGGCAGGCGAGGGGCATCGTTCCAGATAATCTGCGAACAGTCGAACGGCAAGAACGGTGAACTCTCCTGCGCCGTCCAGGTTCCCGGCGAATGGATGTTACACATCCCCGTTCCGCTGATGTGCAGCGTATCGCCGACGCGGACACCCGTCTGCTGCAGCTGGCGAACGTCTTTGGCCTCAATGGTTTGTGCACCTTTGAGCCAGGAAAGGGTAAATTTAAACGGCATGTTCAGCGGCACGCTGACCCACATCATGATGGCCACCAGCAGCGCGCCGCCGCCGATAACGACGCTGCGCAGCCAGTGCTGAAGCGGGAAGTTTTTGACTTCGTCATGCAGGGAGAGAAAACGTCCCTGGCGCACCACGTGCCTATCGAGATAGATATCAATATCCGTTTTCTGCCCCAGATCCTGGGCCACAAATGGCTGCCAATGGCGAGGGTAGATTAAGTCGATGATCCCAAGGGAGATGTTATTGATCTGTTCCTGATCGTTCTCACCGAAAAGACCCCAGCGCTTTGGCGTACCGCGCAAGCAGTGGATCTCACGCAGCGATGACTTTGTCGGCGGCGCAAATAGCCCCCACAGCCCGGCGCATAGCAGCAGAACCGCGATGCCGAAAATCCACGGCGTAAACACCGCCGGGGCGATCAGCCCGCAGTAGAAAAGAATGAAGGCGGCGACGATCAGCAGCGCTTCTCGCAGGCCGTCAGGGCGGCTCAAGGCGTGCTCTTCATGGGTTTCCTGGCGAATGTTAAGCAGCTCAATCTGCTCGCTCTCTTCACCGCGGATAGAGGCCTGAGTCGAAGAGGATGACTCCAGGGCAAAGCTTTTATTTTCAGGCGAGTAGCTCTTAAGCGAATGGCCGTTCAGGCCAATGACCAGCGGCACATCGTCGGTAGCGATAAGCTCAATGCTGTTCTCATCGGTAATATGCTGTTCCCAGAATGGCGGCAGATGCACTTCCACGGAGTCGAGGAAATAGCGCCATTTATTTGGATCATCGGTGGTGATGCCGTAGCGGGTAATGGCGCGCGTCAGCGTAAAGACGGTGTTGCTCTGCGGCGTGAGTGTCAGCACCGCAGGGGCGATAGTCGCACCGGACGCCGGCATCTGCTGATCCTGATTAAGATAGCTGAGGTAGTTTTCAACGCCCTGGCGCTCTTCATCGGTGAGTTTCCGTGTGGAGGCGCCCGGAAATTGATGCAGCCACGGCAGTTGAAGACGTTTCGTCCGTTTACGTAAGAGCCAACCGACCAGCACGGCGCAGATCACTATCGCTACGGTAAAGATCATCAGTGTGCCCATGCTTTTCCCATCATACTTATTTTAGAGGTCTCTTCGTTGCCTGCTTTTCGTATAAACCATTGGCACGTATTACGCGTTCACAAAAAGAGTCTATAGACTCTCGCAAAACGTAAGCATAACAAACCCATTGGCCGACGAGTATCAGTAAATTCCCAATTGTATTTCAAGCTCTTGACATTTATCCATAAATGAGAGATGAGAAGCAAGAGGTTACGACAATGTAAATAAAGCGCGTTATGCATTGCTGGAACGGCATCGCTATCGCACAATGATAAAAGTCATTACAGCAAAGACCCCGGCCCAATGAGCAAATCATTACAGAAACCTACCATTCTCCATGTTGAAACCGTCGCGCAGTCACGCCTTTTTAACGTGGAAAGCGTTGATTTAGAGTTCAGCAATGGCGTACGTCGCGTTTATGAGCGTATGAAACCGTCCTCGCGCGAAGCGGTGATGATTGTGCCGATTGTCGACGACCACCTGATCTTAATCCGCGAGTACGCGGTAGGCACCGAGTCCTATGAACTCGGTTTCTCGAAAGGGCTTATCGACCCTGGCGAAACGGTGATGGAAGCGGCGAACCGCGAGCTGAAAGAAGAGGTGGGTTTCGGCGCACATGAGCTGACGTTCCTGAAAAAGCTCGGCATGGCGCCGTCCTATTTCTCCAGCAAGATGAATATCGTCGTGGCGGAAAACCTCTACCCGGAATCGTTACCGGGTGATGAGCCAGAGCCGCTGCCGCAGGTCCGCTGGCCGCTGGCGAACCTGATGGCACTGCTGGACGAACCTGATTTCAACGAAGCGCGCAACGTGAGCGCGCTGTTTCTGCTGCGCGAGTGGCTAAGAGAACAGGGCCGATTGCCATAAAAAAGGCGCCGATGGCGCCTTTTTTATGCCGGGATCCCGGAGTCGGTGCTGCGCACCTCGTCCGGGCTACATGCAGGCTATAAAACAGAGTTTCGTAGCCCGGCCAAGCGAAGCGCCGCCGGGAAGACCCAAAAATCGGTGCTACGAGTGAGCAACAAAAAAGGCGCCGATGGCGCCTTTTTCTTAGAACAACTCGTGGGTTTCCCCGTTATCAATCACCTCGGTCCCCACCTCGTGAACCGCCTGCTGTGTAGGCTGCGTTCCCTCGATGAAGTACTCCTCACGACTGCTGCCCCCGTTGGCTAACTGCCCGGTGCTGCGGTCGATATTGACCGTGACCACGCCCGGCGGTGGGGTGAGCGGCTGCTCAGGAACGCCTGCCAGAACCTGCTTCATAAAGGCATCCCAGGCAGGCTGCGCGCTCTTTGCGCCACCTTCGTAACCGGAGATCTGATCTTTGATAGCACCAGATGCCGTCGTGCGTCCCAGGTCGCGACGATGATCGTCAAAACCAATCCACACCGACGTCACCACGCCCGGACCGTAGCCAGAGAACCAGGCATCTTTCGAGCTGTTGGTGGTACCGGTTTTACCGCCGATATCACGACGGCCCAGGTCACGCCCAGCGCGCCAGCCGGTACCCTGCCAGCCCGGTTCGCCGAAGATATTGGTGTTCAGCGCGCTCTTAATCAGGAACGACAGCGGCGTGTTGATCACGTGCGGTGCGTACTCCTGAGCGCCGGTCTGCGCGACCAGTTGCTGGTTAGCTTGCTCCAGCGCTGGCATCGGTACGGTAGAGTTCTGCGGCATCTGAGAAACGGCAACGTCTTCCACGTCGTTGTTTTCCAGCACATTAGACTTCTGCGTATCGCCATAGATAACCGGGATATTGCAATCAGGGCAGGCAATTTTCGGCTTCGCTTCAAACAGCACGCCGCCCTGGTCGTTTTCAATCTTGCTGATGTAGTACGGGTCGACCAGGAAGCCGCCGTTCGCCATCACCGCATAGCCACGGGCGACCTGCAGCGGGGTAAAGGATGCCGAGCCCAGCGCCAGCGATTCGGTATGCACGATGTTGTTGGCTGGGAAGCCAAAGCGTTGCAGATATTCAGCCGCGTAATCCACGCCCATCGCGCGCATCGCACGTACCATCACCACGTTCTTCGACTGCCCCAGACCCTGACGCAGACGGATTGGACCGGCGTACTCTGCCGGAGAGTTTTTCGGCTGCCAGTCGGAGCCCGCACCAGCATCCCAGCGGGAAATTGGCACGTCGTTAAGCATACTGGCGAGGGTCAAACCTTTGTCCATCGCGGCGGTATACAGGAATGGCTTAATGTTTGAACCGACCTGACGCAGCGCCTGGGTGGCACGGTTAAACTTACTCTGGTTGAAATCGAAGCCGCCGACCAGCGCAATAATCGCGCCGTTTTGTGGGTTGATGGAGACCAGCGCGGAGTTTACGTCTGGCACCTGCGCCAGCCACCAGCTATCGCCGTTCTGACGAATCCAGATCTGCTGGCCTGCCAGCACCACATCAGTCACTTTGCGCGGGGTTGGGCCCTGCGCGGTGTCCGAACGGTACGGACGCGCCCAGCGCATCCCTTCCATGGTTAATGACACCGATGTGCCATCAGCCAGTTGAACGGTCGCTTCCTGCGGATTGGCGGCGGTGACGACGGCAGGCACTAACGGGCCATAGGACGGCAGCGGACGCAATGACGCGCGAATTTTTTGGCTATCCCACGGGGTTTCGCCCGCTTTCCACAGCACGTTTGACGGGCCGCGATAGCCATGGCGCATGTCGTAATCCATCACATTATTGCGCAGCGCCTGCTGGGCCGCCTGCTGATTCTTGCGGGTGATGGTGGTGTACACGCGATAGCCATCTTCATAGGCCTGCTCACCGTACTGCTTCACCATATCCTGACGCACCATCTCCGTTAAGTACGGGGCAGAGAAGGCAATCTCCGGGGCGTGATAGTCGGCGTCAATCGCTTCGTTACGCGCCTGGTCGTACTGTGCCTGGGTGATATAGCCTTCGCTCAGCATGCGCGACAGCACCACGTTGCGGCGCGCGGTGGCGCGATCCAGCGAGTAGAGCGGGTTAAAGGTGGACGGTGCCTTTGGCAAACCGGCAATCACCGCCATCTCGCTCAGGGTGAGCTGATCGACGGGTTTGCCGAAATAGACCTGAGCGGCTGCACCCACGCCATACGCGCGGTAGCCGAGGTAAATCTTGTTCAGGTACAGCTCAAGAATCTCGTCCTTGCTCAGCATTTGCTCAATGCGAATAGCAAGGAACGCTTCCTTCACTTTACGCATTAACGTCTTTTCAGGGCTGAGGAAGAAGTTACGCGCGAGCTGTTGAGTGATGGTACTGGCCCCCTGCGACGCATGGCCGGAGAACATCGCCACGCTTGCTGCACGGAAGATACCGATGGGGTCGATCCCGTGGTGTTCGTAGAAGCGGCTATCTTCGGTCGCAATGAACGCTTTCACCATTTCTGGTGGGATCTGGTTGAGGGTCATAGGAATACGGCGTTTTTCACCGTACTGCGCGATGAGTTCACCGTCTGCGCTATAGACCTGCATTGGCACCTGCAGGCGCACGTCTTTGAGCGTCGCCACGTCGGGCAACTGAGGCTCAATATATTTGTAGAGGCCGTAGATCGAGCCTGCTCCCAGCAGAATGCAACAGACTGCAAGGATGAATAAATACTTTACGAACTTCACCGGAGATTTCCCATTAAGTGTCATTTGGGCAGTTTATAAACAAACGCGCGGTAGTATAAAGGCAAGCCAGATGCATTGATATAGCCGTCACTATGAGGTGACGTAAGGATGATCGTGAAATGGCTTTCAGATGCTGGCAAATGGGTCTTCATATTCAGCAGGATAACGTCTTTATCGTTGCACTTCAGTGCACTCGCCGCGGCTGGTCCCTTCGCCGCTGGTGGCAACTGCCGCTACCGCCGTCCGCGCAGCAAGACGACGACGCGCTGCTGGCGGTGCTCAAACCATGGCGTCGGGAGTTGCCCTGGCAGCACGCGGTGAGCCTGGCCTTTCCGGCCAATAGAACGTTACAAAAAAACCTCCCTCTTGCGGCAATGTCGCTGCGTGAAAACGAACAAACTCAGTGGATTGCCAGCGCGATGTCGCAGCAGCTTGAGATGAACGCGGCATCGCTCTGTTTTGACTATCATCTGGCAGAGCCGCAGGGGCGTTGGAACGTTACCGCGGCGCAGCAGCACGATATCGCCCGTTTACAGCGGCTTGGGAAGGCGCTGCATTTACAGATTGTCGCGATCACTCCCGATGCCTGCGCGCTACAGACGCTGGTGCCGCAGTTGGATTCTCAGGATGCCATGCTGGCCTGGCGAGATACCCGGCAGTGGCTCTGGGCAAGCCGGGAAGGTTGGGGGCACTGTGCTTTTGACGACGCGCCCTCGCTGATGCAACTCGGTGCCCAGTTGGGCGTCAACCCACAACGCCTGGTGTGCTGCACCGCGCAGCCCGCCGAATATAAAGGCTTCGATCCCTGGAGTGTGGTCGTGCAAAAGTATCCGCCGCTGCCTGCCAGAGGCGATGATTTTGCGGTGGCACTGGCGCTGGCAATGGGGACAACGTCGTGAACATCCCTCCGGTGAATTTTCTTCCCTGGCGACAGCGCCGCTTTCGGCGACTGCTTCACCGCTGGCTAGGGTGGGTAGGCGTTATCTGGCTGTTGTGCGGGGTGCTGGCGTTTGTCGGGCGCGGATATTGGCTGTCGGTCGCCGCGGTCAGCAATGTCCATGCCGAAGCAGAGCGGGTGCTGGTGCAGCAACTGACGCAGCGGGAGCAAGCGCTCCTGGCGGGTCTACAGCAGCAGGCCGTCCTTAAAAAACGGCAACGCACTCGACAGCTAACCGAAGCATGGTCGCCCCGACTACTGGCGCTGGCAGAGCATTTGCCCACGTCGGCGTGGCTAAGCGAGCTTAGCTACCGCGACGGCATGCTGGTGCTATCGGGTGTGTTGACGTCGTTTTCTGCGTTGGCTGAGGTTGAGCAAACGCTGCGAGCTATCCCTGGGTTTCGTCTGGGGCAGGCCGGGAAAATCCAGCGCAATAGCACCGGCCGCTGGCAGTTCCAGTATGCATTACGCGAGGAGAGTGGAAATGCGCCACCTTGAGCGTCTGTGGCCGCTCTCTCCCGAAATGAAGGTGGGCGCGGGAGCGATGCTGGCGATGCTGTTAGCGATATATGGCGGCTACCAGGCCGGGCATAGGGCCTATATTGAGACAGAAAAACGCCACGAAGCACAACGGAAACAGCACGAGCAATATCTGGCGCGCTGGCATCGCGTTGCGCACCTCAACGCCGACGTGCGCTCTGCACCGCGGCTGGAAGAACAGGTCTCTCCGCTGTTCTCGCCGGTCGATTTTCAGCGAGCAGGTTCCCGGCTTACCCACTGGCAGCCCACGGAGACGGGCGGTGAGATATCGCTGGAGGCACCGTGGCATGCGGTTCCTGAGACCTTTTCTCGGCTGGCAGAGCGTGGGATGCGGGTGGTTGGCTTTACGCTGTCGACGCACGATGATGCGCTCCAATTTACCCTGCAACTGGTACGCGACGATGAGTCCTGAACGCGCGCTTCTTTTATTACTCACCGTTCCGCTGCTGTGCGGCATGCGGGATCCGTTCGCCCCGGTGGTGGATGTCTGCCAGACCGCGCAGCTTGCTGATTGGCACTACCGGGGTGGAACGCAATCGGCATCACGGCTGATTGGCATAGCGCAGGAACGGGATGAACGCTGGCGGCGCGTGGAAGTCGGGCAGACGCTGAATGCGGGGTGGCGGGTTACGGCGATCACGCTGGATAGCCTGACCGTGGAAACGGGTGAGGGGTGCGAGCCCCGAATCTGGCAATGGAAAAGAGAAGGAACGCCGAATGATAAAAAGGATAGTGCTGTTGATGCTGGCGCTGGTGTCAGCGCTGGCGACGGCGAAAAACGTCACGCTGGTGGTGGACGACGTGCCGGTCGCGCAGCTGCTCCAGAGCCTCGCTGACCTGGAACAGAAGAACATGGTTATTTCCCCGGAAGTACAAGGAACCCTCTCGCTTCAGCTGCGTAATCTGCCGTGGCAGCAGGCGATGCAGACGGTCATCAACAGTATGGAACTGGTGCTCACACAGGAAGGCGGCGTCTATTACGTGCACTCGCAGCGCTGGCGTGAAGAGAAGCAAGCGAGGGTGCAGCAGGAAAGGGAGAAACGCCAGCAGACGCTGCCGCTGATGAACCGTAGCCTGGTGCTGCACCATGCCGATGCCAGCGAGCTGGCTAAAGCAGGGGGGAAATTACTGAGCGCGCGCGGATCGCTCACCGTTGATAAACGAACCAACCGGTTGATTGTGCGCGATGACCGGGAGCATCTCCCGGCGCTGGAAGCCTGGGCGAAGGAGATGGATATCCCGGTCGGGCAGGTTGAGCTGGCGGCCCACATTGTTACTATCAACGAAACCAGCCTACGAGAATTAGGGGTGAAGTGGAATCTTGCCGACGCTGCTGGGACAACGGGTTCAGGCAAGATCACCACCTTAAGCAGCGATCTCTCGGTGGCGGACGCCACGACGCGCGGCGGGTTTAACATCGGGAAAATCAATGGTCGCCTGCTCGAGCTGGAACTCTCGGCGCTGGAACAAAAGCAGAAGGTCGATATCATTGCGAGCCCACGTCTGCTGGCCTCGCATCTGCAGCCTGCCAGTATCAAGCAGGGCAGCGAAATTCCTTATCAGGTTTCCAGTGGGGAGAGCGGTGCAACCTCGGTGGAGTTTAAAGAGGCGGTGCTCGGCATGGAAGTCACGCCGACCGTGCTGCAAAACCAGCGCGTTCGCCTGAAGCTGCGCATCAGCGAAAACATGCCCGGCCAGGTGCTACAGCAGGCGGACGGTGAAGTACTGGCGATTGATAAACAGGAGATTGAAACCCAGGTTGAGGTCAAAAGCGGTGAAACGCTGGCGCTGGGCGGCATTTTTTCGCAGAAGAACAAGAAGGCCAGCGATAGCGTTCCGTTTCTTGGCGATATCCCCTTGTTAGGCCATCTTTTTCGCCATGATGGCAAGGACAATGAACGGCGCGAGCTGGTGGTGTTTATCACTCCGCGTATTATTTCTGCGCAGTAGCGACGGGGAAACATGCTGATTTGGTGAATAAGGTGTTTCCCAAGTTTGACGTGGGGCCGGATTTAGCATACAAGGAGTACCGATTTGAGCGTCAGTGAATAACATTCCTTCCTCCTGAAGTCTGCTGATTTAATCTGTTGCCAAACCAGCCGGAGTATTGAGATAATTTTCAGTCTGACTCTCGCTCTATTGCATAAGAGGTTTCAGTTCATGTCCAGCGACGCGCGAACGACTGCGGCGCGGATTTATCATTAACGAATAGTCTTAGTAGTACCAAAAAAATGGCAGAGAAACGCAATATCTTTCTGGTTGGGCCTATGGGTGCCGGCAAAAGCACCATTGGGCGCCAGCTGGCTCAACAGCTCAATATGGAATTTTACGATTCTGATCAAGAGATTGAGAAACGAACAGGCGCTGACGTGGGCTGGGTCTTTGATGTCGAAGGCGAAGAAGGTTTCCGTGACCGCGAAGAAAAAATCATCAATGAGTTAACGGAAAAGCAGGGTATTGTTCTGGCAACAGGCGGTGGCTCTGTAAAATCACGTGAAACGCGCAATCGTCTCTCCGCTCGTGGTGTCGTCGTCTATCTGGAAACGACCATTGAAAAACAGCTGGCACGTACTCAGCGCGATAAAAAGCGCCCGCTGCTGCAGGTCGAAACTCCACCGCGCGAAGTGCTTGTAGCGCTGGCTGATGAACGTAATCCGCTGTACGAAGAGATTGCGGATGTCACCATCCGTACTGACGATCAGAGCGCAAAAGTTGTCGCCAACCAGATTATCCATATGCTGGAAAGCAACTAATACTGGCCCAGAATAGAACGCCAGCGAATAAAAGTAACTAAGGTGGACGTCGCGTTATGGAGAGGCTTACTGTAACTCTCGGGGAACGTAGTTACCCGATAACCATCGCGGCTGGTTTGTTTAACGATCCAGCTTCCTTCTTACCGCTCAAGTCTGGCGATCAGGTTATGCTGGTCACCAACGAAACGCTGGCACCGCTCTACCTGGACCAGGTTCGTTCCGTGCTGGAGCAGGCTGGCGTGAAGGTGGATAGCGTCATTCTGCCGGACGGCGAACAGTATAAAAGCCTGGCCGTCATGGACACCGTCTTTACTGCGCTTTTGCAAAAACCGCACGGTCGCGATACCACTCTCGTTGCTTTAGGCGGCGGCGTTATTGGCGACTTGACCGGTTTTGCCGCGGCGAGCTATCAGCGCGGCGTGCGTTTTATTCAGGTTCCTACCACCTTGTTGTCTCAGGTGGACTCTTCGGTTGGCGGCAAAACCGCGGTCAACCACCCTCTCGGCAAAAACATGATCGGCGCATTCTGGCAGCCAGCCTCCGTGGTTGTTGACCTGAACTGCCTGAAAACGTTGCCGAAACGCGAACTCTCCTCCGGTCTTGCTGAAGTCATCAAATACGGCATCATTCTTGATGCGCCGTTCTTTGACTGGCTGGAAGAGAACATCGATGCGCTGATGGCGCTCGATGAAAAAGCGATGGCGTACTGCATCCGCCGTTGTTGTGAGCTGAAAGCGGATGTTGTGGCAGCCGACGAGCGCGAAACCGGGTTACGTGCTTTACTCAATCTTGGACATACTTTCGGTCATGCGATCGAAGCTGAGATGGGTTACGGCAACTGGCTGCACGGTGAAGCCGTTGCGGCAGGTATGGTCATGGCCGCGCATACATCAGAACGTCTGGGGCAGTTTGATGCCAAAGACACGCAGCGCATCATCGCGCTGCTCAAGCGAGCAGGCCTACCGGTTGCTGGTCCGCAGGAAATGTCGGCAGAAGCGTATTTGCCGCACATGATGCGAGATAAAAAGGTTCTTGCTGGCGAAATGCGGTTAGTGCTGCCGCTGGCCATCGGGAAAAGTGAGGTGCGCGGTGGCGTATCCCACGACGTGGTTCTTGGCGCTATTGCTGATACGCAGCGGGCGCAACTATAAGAAAGGTCAAGCCGCGTTCGCGCGGTGTTTTAACTTCAGGTGATATGCAAATTGTCGTGGCATAAGCCTTTTAGTGGGGTGTTAAATGGATGAATTTAAACCAGAAGACGAGCTGAAACCCGATCCCAGCGATCGTCGTACTGGTCGCTCTCGTCAGTCTTCCGATCGTGACAACGAGCCACAGATCAATTTTGATGATGTGGATCTCGATGCTGATGAGCGTCGTCCGTCCCGTAGTCGCAAAGCGCGTGAAGAAGATGAGCCGGAAGACGAATACGATGAATCTGATGATGCCGAAGAAGGCGATGCAGAGGAAGTCGTAGAGCGTCGCCCGCGTAAACGTAAAGCTGCCGCGCCGCGCAAACCAGCTTCCCGCCAGTATGTCATGATGGGGCTTGGCGTTGTCGTGCTGCTGGTGCTGATCGTCGGCATCGGTTCGGCGCTGAAAGCGCCATCCTCTAACGACCAGAGCGCCTCTTCTGAGAAGAGCGTGTCGCTTTCTGGCGATACCAACACCGACCAGGCTAATAATACTGCCCAACCTGCCGCGCAGGAGAATACTCCACCGCAGCAGCAGGACGTCTCTCTGCCACCGATTTCCTCTACCCCAACCCAGGGCCAGGAAAACGCGGCACCAGACGGCCAGCAGCGCGTTGAGGTTCAGGGCGACCTGAACAATGCGCTGACGCAGCAGCAGGGTCAGATCGACAATGCGGTAGTGAACTCCACGTTGCCAACTGAACCTGCAACCGTCGCGCCAATCCGCAATGGTGCTCGTCCGGCAGTGACCGCACCGGAAGCGCCTCGCCAGACGGCGACCACACCGCGTCCGGAACGCAAGCACGCGGTTATCGAGACCAAACCGCAGCCAATGGCAACGGTGAAAACGCCTGCGCCAACTGCGCAGACCAAGCCTGTTGAAACCAAGCCAGCGGTGACCGCACCGAAGCATACCGAAACCGCAGCGACCGCGGCACAGGTTAAAGCGCCGGTCACGGCAACCGCAACGGCAAAACCAGCCGCGACGACCACCGCGCCAACCGCGACGGCGGCTACTGCAGCACCTGCTGCGGCGGCAACCGGTAAATCTGCGGGCGACGTGAACGCGCTGAAAACGGCTTCCGGCTCGCACTACACGCTGCAGCTCAGTTCCTCTTCCAACTACGACAACCTGAACGGTTGGGCGAAGAAAGAGAACCTGAAAAACTACGTGGTGTATGAAACCTCCCGTAACGGTCAGCCGTGGTACGTACTGGTTAGCGGCATCTACGCATCTAAAGATGATGCGAAACATGCTGTCACCACGCTGCCAGCTGACGTCCAGGCGAAAAATCCGTGGGCGAAGCCGCTGCATCAGGTACAGACTGACCTGAAATAATCGTTATTAAGATAACCCTATCCGCGCCGTCGTGTGCGGATAGGGGAGAAGCGCAGGATGCTGTCGGAGCTTTCTCCACAGCCGGAGAAAGTGTAATTAGTCAGGCCGCATGAAAAAAAATCGCGCTTTTCTGAAATGGGCGGGGGGCAAGTACCCACTGCTCGACGATATTAGAGATCATCTGCCTGCTGGCGATTGTCTGGTTGAACCCTTCGTTGGTGCTGGATCGGTATTCCTGAATACCGATTTTTCGCGTTATATTCTGGCTGACATTAACAGCGACCTCATCGAGCTCTATAAAATCGTCAAAACTCGCTCCGATGAGTACATCGACCGGGCGCGCGCGATGTTTGTGCCTGAGAACAATGACGCCGACCGCTACTACCAGCTGCGCGAAGAGTTTAATCGTAGTACCGACCTGTTCCATCGCGCGGTGCTGTTTTTATACCTCAACCGCCACGGCTATAACGGCCTGTGCCGCTATAACCTGCGCGGTGAGTTTAACGTCCCGTTTGGCCGTTATAAGAAACCCTATTTCCCGGAAGCCGAACTGCGCCACTTTGCTGAAAAGGCGCAGAACGCCGAGTTCTACTGCGAGTCATATGAAATCTGCATGACCCGCGCCGACGCGCGCTCCGTGGTGTATTGCGATCCGCCGTATGCCCCGCTGTCGGCGACGGCAAACTTCACGGCGTATCACACCAACAGCTTTAGCCTGGAGCAACAGGCATTTCTGGCGAATAAGGCCGAAGAGCTGGTGGCAAAGCGAATTCCCGTGCTGATTTCCAACCATCGCACGCCGCTGACGCTGGAGTGGTACAAAAATGCGGCGGAAACGTATACCGTAAAGGTTCGACGCAGCATTAGCCGCAACGGCGGCACACGTAAAAAGGTGGACGAACTGCTGGCCCTATATCGCCCGCCTGGAAAAAAACAACGTTAAAAGACCCTAATGGATAGGCTCTGAGGAGATGCGGATGAAACAGTACCTGATTGCCCCTTCAATTTTGTCGGCCGATTTTGCCCGTTTAGGCGAAGATACTGCCCGGGCGTTGGCTGCCGGGGCGGATGTGGTTCATTTCGATGTTATGGATAACCATTACGTGCCGAATCTGACCATCGGCCCGATGGTGCTGAAAGCGCTGCGTAATTACGGCATCACCGCGCCAATCGACGTTCACCTGATGGTGAAACCGGTCGACCGTCTGGTCCCGGATTTTGCCGCCGCAGGCGCCAGCATCATCACTTTCCATCCTGAAGCTTCCGAACACGTAGACCGCACGTTGCAGCTGATTAAAGAGCACGGCTGTAAAGCGGGGCTGGTGTTCAATCCGGCAACCCCACTGACCTACCTTGACTATGTGATGGATAAGCTCGACGTTATCCTGCTGATGTCGGTTAACCCAGGCTTTGGCGGTCAGTCCTTTATTCCTCATACCCTCGATAAACTGCGCGAAGTGCGCCGCCGTATCGATGAGTCCGGCTATGACATCCGCCTGGAAGTGGACGGTGGTGTGAAGGTGAACAATATTAGCGAAATTGCTGCGGCAGGGGCGGACATGTTTGTCGCCGGCTCGGCGATTTTTGACCAACCAGACTACAAAAAAGTCATTGATGAAATGCGCAGTGAACTGGCAAAGGTAAGTCATGGATAAATTGCAGACCATTCGCGGCGTCGCGTTTGACCTCGATGGCACGCTGGTAGACAGCGCGCCGGGGCTGACCGCTGCCGTTGATAGTGCGCTTTATGCGCTTGAGCTTCCGGTTGCAGGTGAAGACCGGGTCGTCACCTGGATTGGTAACGGTGCCGACGTTCTGATGGAACGTGCCCTTAACTGGGCCCGCCAGGAACGTGCGAGCCAGCGTGCTGCTCAGGGGAAACCGTCGGTGGATAGCCACGATATTCCTCAGGACGAGCAGCTTCGCGTGCTGCGCCGCCTGTTCGATCGCTACTACGCCGAATTCGCTGAAGAGGGCAGCTTCCTGTTCCCTCACGTTGCCGATACTCTGGCGGCACTGCACGCCAACGGCCTGCCTCTGGCGCTGGTGACAAATAAGCCGACACCGTTTGTGGCCCCAATTCTCGAATCCTTGGGCATTGCTGACTACTTCACCGTGGTGATTGGCGGCGATGATGTGCAGAACAAAAAGCCGCATCCGGAACCGCTGCTGAAAGTGGCGGAGAAGCTGGCGTTAGCGCCGGAAACGCTGCTGTTCGTCGGTGACTCCCGTAACGATATTCAAGCTGCTAAAGCGGCGGGCTGCGCCTCCGTCGGCCTGACCTACGGCTATAACTATGGCGAAGCCATCGCGCTCAGCGAGCCGGATATTATCTTCGACCACTTTAATGAACTGCTGCCCGCTCTCGGGTTTGCGCACAGTGAACATCAGGAATCAGAACATGACTAAGCCCATCGTATTTAGCGGCGCACAGCCGTCAGGTGAACTGACCATCGGTAACTACATGGGTGCACTGCGTCAGTGGGTCAACATGCAGGATGACTATCACTGCATCTACTGCATCGTGGACCAGCATGCGATTACCGTCCGCCAGGATCCGCAGGCGCTGCGTAAAGCGACGCTCGACACGCTGGCGCTGTATCTGGCCTGCGGCATCGACCCGGAAAAAAGCACCATCTTCGTACAGTCTCACGTGCCGGAACACGCTCAGCTGGGCTGGGCGCTGAACTGCTACACCTATTTCGGCGAGCTGAGCCGCATGACCCAGTTCAAGGATAAATCCGCCCGCTACGCGGAAAACATCAACGCCGGTCTGTTTGACTATCCGGTGCTGATGGCGGCAGACATTCTGCTGTATCAGACTAACCAGGTACCGGTTGGTGAAGATCAGAAGCAGCACCTTGAACTGAGCCGCGATATTGCCCAGCGTTTCAACGCCATTTATGGCGACGTGTTCAAAGTGCCTGAGCCGTTTATTCCTAAGTCTGGTGCGCGCGTGATGTCGCTGCTCGAGCCGACGAAGAAGATGTCCAAGTCTGACGATAACCGTAACAACGTGATTGGCCTGCTGGAAGATCCGAAATCCGTGGTCAAGAAGATCAAACGCGCGATGACCGACTCCGAAGAGCCGCCGGTCATTCGTTACGACCTGAAAGAGAAAGCGGGCGTCTCTAACCTGCTGGATATTCTTTCTGGCGTCACCGGCCAGAGTATTCCAGAGCTGGAAAAACACTTTGAAGGCAAGATGTATGGCCACCTGAAGGGCGAAGTGGCGGAAGCGGTTTCCGGTATGCTGACCGAGCTGCAGGAGCGTTATAACCGCTTCCGCAACGACGAAGCGTTCCTGCAGAAGATCATGAAAGACGGGGCAGATAAAGCCAGTGCCCGTGCTTCCGAAACGCTGAAAGCGGTGTACGAAGCGATTGGTTTTGTGGCTAAGCCGTAATAAACGTATCGATAAAATAAAAAACCGGGATATTTCCCGGTTTTTTATTTTTTATATAAATAGATTTATATTTATTCTACCGGTGCTGCGTCACCACAACCACCAATCATTTTAGAAATAGAAATGGCTGGATGTAATAAATAATCGTATGAACAGTTTTTGTTTTTGTTCTGAACGCTACCGGTGCATGCGGTCATGGTGGAGACTGCCAGCAGCAGTGCCGCGACTTTAAGCATGTTTTTCATTCTATAATCCCTATAAGTTAAATGACTCTATATATGCATAATTCCATATGCTTTAAAAACACGTTTGAATTAGGCCGTGGGTATATAACGCGAAATGCAATTAGTAAGTCAATTATCTTAATTGTGTAATTAACTAAATGAAGAATTAAGGACAGCTAATTATTACGAAAATAGAGGGTTAAGGTGATATAAAAAGGGCGCTATCTGAAGCAGAATAGCGCCCACTTCACTTAATGGTTTGAGAACCAGTTCAGCTTGCCGCGCAGGCCTACGACTCGGCCGACAATAATCAACGCCGGGCTTGCCATTTTCTCGGCTAATTCGCCAAGCTGCGACAGCTGTCCGTCCACTACGCGCTGGTTAATGGCGGTACCGTTCTCGACGATAGCCACCGGCATATCAGTCTGCATACCGTGTTCAATCAGCTTTTGCTGGATGGTGGCGGCCTGATTCAGCCCCATGTAAAACACCAGCGTCTGTTTCTCTGCCGCCAGGTTTTCCCAGTCCAGTTCGCCGCCGGTTTTCAGATGTCCGGTGACCAGACGTACGCTCTGGGCGTAATCGCGGTGGGTCAGCGGAATACCGGAGTAAGCGGAACAGCCAGAGGCGGCGGTAATGCCGGGAACAACGGAGAAGGGAATGCCGGCATGGCACAGGGTTTCCAGTTCTTCACCACCGCGGCCAAAGATAAACGGGTCACCGCCTTTCAGGCGCACTACGCGTTTGCCTTGCTGGGCTTCACGCAGCAGAATCTGGTTAATCTCTTCCTGCGGTACGCAGTGGTAGCCTGCGCGCTTACCGACAAACACACGGTCCGCGTCGCGACGGACCAGGTTCATAATATCGTCGGAGACCAGGCGATCGTAAACCACCACGTCTGCCTGTTGGATTTGCTGCAGGCCTTTTAGCGTCAGCAGTCCGGCATCACCCGGACCGGCACCCACCAGCACCACTTCACCGCGGTGATCCAGCGGCGCGTTCAGCAGCTGTTCAGTGGTGTCATCAATGGCTTGCTGATCATGATTGGCCAGCGATTGTGCCAGACGGTCATTTTCAAACAGCTTTTCCCAGAAACGACGACGCTCTCCCATCGTCGCGAACTGTTTCTTCACCCGCGCGCGCAGCTGTCCGGCATAGGCGGCAACCTGTCCCAGATGCTGCGGCAGCAGCGCTTCCAGCTTCTCGCGCAGCAGACGTGCCAGCACCGGTGAGGTACCGCTGGAGGAGACGGCGACCATCAGCGGTGAACGGTCGATAATCGACGGCATGATAAAGCTCGCCGCTTTCGGCGCATCGACCACGTTGCAGAAGATACGTCGTGCTTCCGCGGCGTCGCTGACCTGCTGGTTCACCACATCATCATCGGTTGCGGCGATCGCCAGCCAGCATGGGTCGAGCAGCGCGGGTTGGAAGTCACCCTGCACCAGCGTCAACATGCCCGCCTCTGCCCAGACGTGGAACTGCGGAACGTAATCCCGTGCGTTTACCGTCAGGCGAGCGCCCGCGTCCAGCAGCAGACGCGCTTTGCGCTCGGCAACATCACCGCCGCCGACCAGCAAACAGTCGCGCTCGCGCAGTTGGCAAAAGATGGGTAAGTGATCCAAGGGGCAACCTCACGGAATAGATAAATGCGGGGGATGAATAATGCGGGTAAGGATAACAGCAGTTATCGTATGGAATATACGATTTTTCCCGCTGTTACCCCTTTGAGGTCATAAGTTTTTAATATTACTTATGCCCAAAACGATCAGGCTTTCAGCTGCACCTGGCCGTCTTTAACGCGAACTTCATAGTGTGGGATGGAGTGACTTTCGTCTTCCATGCACAGGCCGTCACGCAGGCGGAAGCGCTGTTTTTTCAGCGGACTGGCCACCCACAGTTCACCCTGATGTTCGGCAATCAGGCCGCGTGACAATACGCTCGACTCAAAGAACGGGTCGATATTGCTGATGGCGAAGACCTGGTTGTCGGCATACGGACGGAACACGGCAACCTGCTGGTTGCCCAGCAGTGCGCAGACGCCTGTTGCTGGCAGAATAGCGTCAATCTTGCAGATATTTACCCACTGGCTCATGCGTTTTCCTCCACCAGCGTTACCGGAATACGTTCATACGGTGTAGCGGGGCGGTGCTGGGCACGCTCGGCCACGACCTGAACGTTCGGGTCACGCTGTTCGCTGTTGATAAAGTGTTTGAAGCGTACCTGAGCGGCCGGGTCGTTTACGGTCTCGGTCCATTCACAGGCAAACGCTTCGCGCAGACGGGCGATCTCTTCTTCCAGGTGCTGATTCAGCCCCAGCTTGTCGTCGATGATAACCGAACGCAGGTAGTCGATACCGCCTTCCAGGTTATCCAGCCACGGCGCGGTACGTGTCAGCTTATCGGCGGTGCGGATGTAGAACATCATGAAGCGGTCGAGGTATTTCACCAGCGTGTCGCGGTCGAGGTCAGCGGCCAGCAGGTCTGCATGGCGCGGCTTCATCCCGCCGTTACCACAAACGTAGAGGTTCCAGCCTTTCTCGGTGGCGATAATACCCACGTCCTTGCCCTGAGCTTCCGCACACTCGCGGGTACAGCCAGAGACACCAAACTTCATCTTGTGCGGCGTACGAATGCCCTTGTAACGGTTTTCCAGCTCGACACCGAAGCCTACGCTATCGCCGACGCCATAACGGCACCAGGTGCTGCCTACGCAGGTTTTCGCCATACGCAGCGCTTTGGCATACGCATGACCGGTTTCGAAGCCTGCTTCAATCAGCTGACGCCAGATTTCCGGCAGGTCATCTTTCTGCGCACCGAACAGGCCGATACGCTGGGAACCGGTGATTTTGGTGTACAGGTTGAATTCACGCGCGATACGGCCTACGGCAACCAGACCTTCCGGGGTGATTTCACCGCCCGCAGAACGTGGGATAACGGAGTAGGTACCGTCTTTCTGGATGTTCGCCAGGAAGTTGTCGTTGGTGTCCTGCAGCGGCGTATGCTGCGGCTTCAGGATGTATTCGTTCCAGCAGGAGGCCAGCAGGGAACCGACGGTGGGTTTACAGACTTCGCAGCCGTAGCCTTTGCCGTATTTTGCCAGCAGCTCGTCGAAGGTTTTAATGCCTTCAACGCGGATCAGGTGATACAGCTCCTGACGGGTAAAGGCGAAGTGTTCACACAGGCTGTGGTTCACTTCGATACCCTGTTTCGCCAGCTCAGCGTTCAGCACTTGAGTGACCAGCGGAATACAGCCGCCGCAGCCGGTGCCGGCTTTGGTTTCGGCTTTCAGGGCCGCAACGGTGTGGCAGCCTTTGTTGATGGCGGCGATCAGGTCGCCTTTAGAGACGTCAAAGCAGGAACAAATCTGCGCGCTGTCCGGCAGCTTATCGACGCCGATAGACGGTTTACCGCCGCTGGCGTGCGCTGGCAGGATCAGTGAGTCCGGATTTTCCGGCAGTTCGATAGCGTTCAGCGCCAGCTGCAGCAAGTTGCCGTAGTCGCTGGTATCGCCGACCAGTACCGCCCCGAGCAGGGTTTTGTTGTCTTCGCTCACGATCAGGCGTTTGTAGACTTCTTTGCTTTCGTCGAGATAGACATAGCTGCGCGCCCCCGGCGTACGACCGTGCGCATCGCCGATACCGCCGACGTCCACGCCCAGCAGCTTCAGCTTGGCGCTCATGTCCGCGCCCTGGAAGGCGTTTGGCGTACCGAGGATATGGTCAACGGCGACCTGCGCCATTTTGTAACCCGGTGCGACCAGGCCGTAGACGCGGTTTTTCCAGCTGGCGCATTCGCCGATAGCGTAGATATCCGGGTCGGAGGTCTGGCAGCTGTCATTAATCAGGATACCGCCGCGCTGGCCGACGTCCAGGCCGCACTGGGTGGCCAGTTTGTCGCGTGGGCGAATACCGGTAGAGAAGACGATAAAGTCGATTTCCAGCTGGCTGCCGTCGGCAAAGCGCATGGTCTTACGGCCGTTTTCGCCTTCCTGGACAATCTCTTTAGTGTTTTTGCTGGTGTGAACTTTCACACCCATGCTTTCGATTTTACGCTTGAGCTGCTCGCCGCCCATCTGATCGAGCTGTTCAGCCATCAGCATTGGGGCGAATTCAATGACGTGGGTTTCCACGCCGAGGTTTTTCAGCGCGCCGGCTGCTTCGAGGCCGAGCAGGCCGCCGCCGACTACCGCACCGCGTTTGCTACGGCGGGCACAGGCTTCAATGGCGTTCAGATCTTCAATCGTACGGTAAACGAAGCAGTCCTGAGTTTCAGACCCTTTGATTGGCGGGATCCACGGATAGGAGCCGGTCGCCATAATCAGCTTGTCATAAAAGACGGTACGGCCTGCGCTGGAGTGAATCACCTTCTCTTTACGGTTGATGGTGATAGCGCGTTCGCCGACCAGTACCTTCACGCCGTGCTTCTCATAGAAGCCTTCGCGCACCAGCGACAGCTCTTCTGCCGTGTGGTGAGAGAAGTAGGAGGAGAGGTGTACGCGGTCGTAGGCGATGCGGGGTTCTTCACAGAAGACGGTGATATCGAACTGGCTTGCGTCGGACTTATCGAGAAGATCCTCGATAAAGCGGTGGCCGACCATGCCGTTACCGATAATTGCGAGTCTGACTTTGCTCATTTTTGCCTCGATTTCTATTCTAATACTGCCTACCTTAACGATTCAGCTATTGGGATTATTGATACAAATCAATTTAGCCTTTACCTACCCCTTAATGAGTAGGGTTATGATTTTTAAGTGGTTTTGTAAGTTGCGGAAAATACTCAACTTTATTCGCTGTTTGTTTTTTGAGCGAAAAGAGTGAAAAAACGGCGGGGGAGAGGGGAGTGGGAGAATACGTAATGTTTATGAGCGCTGAGGGGAGGCGTTCACTTCACGTCATGTTCAACAGAACGTAAAGTGAACGGAATATCACACCGGGCTAACCGATATTAATGAGAAGCGCTCACCGCGTGCTGGCGATGGCGGCTCACAAAGCCCAGAACCAGGCACATCACGAACACCACAGCGTACAGACCGTTTGCAGTAGTCAATGCCGCCAGCGGGCCGCTATGGGCAACGATAGGGCCGGTGACAACGAAGGTCAGCATGGTACCGATGGTGCCGCAGGTCAGGACAAAGTTAACCAGTTTTGGTGAGGCGATTTTGGTCTGCAGCGAACCCAGCGTAATGATGGAGGTATAGATAGCGCTGGAGAAGAAGCCCAGAGTCAGAATGAACCAGACCAGGTGCTGCGGCTCGCCGTGGTTGAACAGGTACATCATCACGGTGGCGATACCGGCCAGAACGGTCAGGATACGCTGCAGGTCGAAGAAGCGCAGAATGAAGCTGAAGGCCCACATACCGAACATATAGGACATCCAGAAATCGCTGACCAGCTGGCCCGCGTCGTTCAGGCTCATGCCCAGACCTTTAGCGTATTCCGGTACCCAGGAGATGAAGCCCAGCTGGCCCAGGATGTAGCACAGTGCAGCGATGGACAGGAACAGTACGCCGATGCCCCATTTCTCTTTCACCACCGGCTGGTCGCTGGTTTGCGCTTTTTTACCCAGAACCGGGAATTCACAGCCCAGGGTCAGCACGAAGATGGCGACATAGATGAGGCCGATGCAGGCGTAAACCCAGTACCACTCGATGGTGCGTGCCAGCAGCCAGGCGGCGAGCATCGGGAAGATCATCCCGGCCATGCTGAAGAAGGAGTCGGTAAACAGCAGACGTGCACCGCGTTGACGACCTTCATACATATGGGTGATCAGGAAGGTACCAATCGACATGGTGATCCCGCTGACCAGGCCAAGCACGAACATCGCCGCAGAGAACAGCGCCAGGCTATGGCTGGTCATCAACCCGATAACCGCCAGCACCATCAAAATAAAGCCGAAGCGCAGCTGGGTTTTCAGCGGCACAATTTCCATCAACCAGGCGTTGAGGAAGATAGAGATCAGGATCCCTGCGTTCAGGAAGGTAAAGGTGTTACTCATGCTGGAAACGGGCAGATTAAAGTAATCGGCGATATTTCCCATCACCATCCCGGTGACAATTACCAACGCGCCGGTAAGGGCGTAGGAGAAAAAGCTGATCCATGTGAGCTTGGTACGGTTGCTGTTAGTCATGACTGGCCTGTGAATAGTTGTGTAAAGCGCGTTGACTCTGCGCTGAGCGAGCAGATTTTAGTCATGGAAGTGATGTATTCATAGTTTTATTACGCAAGTGCTCTCTTATTACATTTTTCAATGTGATCTAGATCACATAATAAAATCAGCAAATTCTTACCCTGATCATTATTAACCGTTTCAGTCGCGTAAACTTAAGTAAAGCACTGGCCTGAGGGGCTATCCCTCTTTAGAATCAAGCCACTTGCTTTCTCTACTGCACCGTTAAAGGAATTCTCATGCTCAAATCCACTCTGGCGGCCATGGCGGCTGTGTTTGCACTCTCTGCGGTTGCGCCTGCGGCGTTAGCGGCGAAAAACGATCCGCACGTGCTGCTGACCACTTCTGCTGGCAACATCGAGCTGCAGCTGGATAGCCAGAAGGCGCCGGTCTCCGTTGAAAACTTCCTGAACTACGTTAATAGCGGCTTTTATAACAACACCACGTTCCACCGCGTGATCCCGGGCTTTATGGTTCAGGGCGGCGGCTTTAACGAACAGATGCAGCAGAAGCAGCCGAATCCACCGATTAAAAACGAAGCCGATAACGGCTTGCGTAACACCCGCGGCACCATTGCGATGGCGCGTACCGCAGACAAAGACAGCGCAACCAGCCAGTTCTTTATCAACGTCGCGGATAATGCCTTCCTGGATCACGGCCAGCGTGACTTTGGCTACGCGGTATTTGGTAAGGTCGTGAAAGGGATGGACGTGGCAGATAAAATTGCCCAGGTGCCGACTCACAACGTTGGGCCATACCAGAATGTGCCGTCCAAGCCGATTGTCATCCTCTCTGCGAAAGTCCTGCCGTAATTGCACGGGGCGGCATCTGGCATGAGGCTGCCGCCCAGTCGCTAAAGTGGTAAGCACCCGGTAGAATGGCGGCTGATTGAAAGACCGGAGCCGCCATGATTCTGCTGATTGATAACTACGATTCCTTTACCTGGAACCTCTACCAGTACTTCTGTGAGTTAGGGGCCAGCGTGACGGTCAAACGTAATGACGACATCACTCTCGATGACATTGATACGCTTGCGCCGGACAAAATTGTTATCTCCCCTGGCCCCTGCACGCCGGATGACGCCGGTATCTCTCTCGATGTTATTCGCCGCTACGCCGGTAACACGCCGCTGCTTGGCGTCTGCTTGGGCCATCAGGCTATTGCTCAGGCATTCGGTGCGCGAATTGTTCGCGCCGAAAAAGTGATGCACGGCAAAACCTCCCCGATTACCCACCAGCAGCAGGGCGTGTTTCGCGGCCTGAATAATCCGCTCACCGTAACGCGCTACCACTCGTTGCTGATCGATCCGGCGACGCTGCCCGACTGCTTTGAGGTGACGGCCCGCAGTGAAACGGGGGAGATTATGGGTATCCGCCATCGTGAATGGGATCTGGAAGGGGTGCAGTTCCACCCGGAAAGCATTCTCAGCGAGCAGGGCCACGCGCTACTGGCAAACTTCCTCACGCGATAGTAGTTGCCATGACGTGATTTTTTATGCATATTTTGTGGATAAATTCTCACAATCATTGCTTCATCGTTTGCAGAAGGGCATGACATGGAAACCAAACAACCTGCTATTACCCGCGCGACCTTCGATCAGGTCATTTTGCCAATCTATGCACCGGCTGAATTTATTCCGGTGAAAGGTAAAGGGAGCCGCGTGTGGGATCAGCAAGGCAAAGAGTACGTTGATTTCGCGGGCGGTATCGCGGTGACCGCGCTGGGCCACTGTCATCCGGCGCTGGTTGAGGCGCTGAAAACCCAGGGCGAGACGCTGTGGCACACCAGTAACGTTTTCACCAACGAACCCGCGCTGCGTCTGGGCCAGAAGCTGGTAGACGCGACCTTCGCCGAGCGCGTGGTGTTTATGAACTCCGGGACGGAAGCGAACGAAACCGCCTTTAAGCTGGCGCGCTACTACGCATCCACCCGTCATAGCCCGTACAAAACGAAAATCATCGCTTTCCATAATGCCTTCCACGGCCGTTCGCTGTTTACCGTCTCCGTTGGCGGGCAGCCGAAGTATTCCGACGGCTTTGGCCCGAAACCTGCCGATATCGTCCACGTGCCGTTTAACGACCTGCATGCGGTGGAAGCGGTGATTGATGACCATACCTGCGCCATCGTGGTTGAGCCGATTCAGGGCGAAGGCGGCGTGCTGGCGGCGACCCCTGAGTTCTTACAGGGCCTGCGCGCCCTGTGCGATAAGCATCAGGCGCTGCTGGTATTTGATGAAGTACAAAGCGGTATGGGGCGTACCGGCTCACTGTTTGCCTATATGCACTATGGCGTAACGCCAGATATCCTTACCAGCGCCAAAGCGCTGGGCGGCGGCTTCCCGGTGAGCGCGATGCTGACCACCAATGACATTGCCAGCGCATTCCACGTCGGCTCACATGGCTCTACCTACGGCGGTAACCCGCTGGCCTGCGCGGTAGCGGGCGCGGCATTCGATATTATCAACACCCCGGAAGTGCTGAACGGCGTGAACGCCAAGCGCGAGCGCTTTGTGCAGCACCTTCAACATATCAACGCGAAGTACGATGTCTTTAGCGACGTGCGCGGTATGGGCCTGCTAATTGGTGCAGCGCTGAACGAGAAATACAAAGGCCGGGCGCGTGATTTCCTCTACGCGGCGGCGGACGTTGGCGTGATGGTACTGAACGCAGGGCCGGATGTGATGCGCTTTGCGCCATCGCTGGTGGTGGAAGAGGTGGATATCGACGAAGGGATGCAGCGCTTCGCTCAGGCGGTCGCTAAAATCGTTAGCTAGCCCGTCGTTTTAACCAGCCTCCCTGACGGGGGCGCTGTCGCCAGGCCACCGATGAGATGGTGTGCATGGTGCTCAGATGCCCCAGAATACGCTGAAGATGCTGTTCCATGGTGCTTAGCGGCCCGTGGGACAGCGCGTCCGGCGACTCCATGATATTCACCTCACCGCTACTTCCTGCCTCATCGTACTCCAGACGCTGCTGACAGCGCTGAAGGGCAACCTCACAGGATTCCAGATACTGCTGCGCCAGATCCGGCGTCAGCATATTGTGCTCGCGCGCTAGCGTGGTCATGGCATTAATGTGCTCGACGATAAACTGACTATGGGTGACCCACAGCTTCATATCTTCCAGATAACGCGAGTTGAAGCCCGGCTCCTGCATCGCCTGATTCAGCGTGTTGAAGAGGGTGTTGTGGGCCTGGTTGACGCGCATACGCTGATAGGCAAGCTTTGGCGCCTGCGGGTCGGGGCTTAAGATGAGACGAATGGCCTCCTGGTCTGCCTCCAGCGCCGCCTGAGCGTTTTGCCGTAGCTGGCCGCTTTGCCACTGTGGCCACAGCCAGATCATGCCGCCAAAGGCGATCAGGCAGCCGATGATGGTGTCGATAAAGCGGGCGACGATAAACTGCTCGCCGTTCAGCGTCAGAATCTGCAGGGTATACACGGCGGTAATCGTAAAACCGACGGTGGCCCAGCCATAGTGGCGGCGGATAATCAGGTAGCTCCCCAGCGTGACGATAAGCATGCCTGTCAGCGCCAGCCCTTCCGGCGCGTGGAAGTGCAGGACAACGGCGGCAATCACCAGCCCCGCCAGCGTGCCCGCTGCGCGGTGGAAAATACGCACACGGGTCGCGCCGTAGCCGTTCTGCGTGACCAGCAGCACCGTCATCAGGATCCAGTAAGGCTTCGGTAGGTGCAGTGCGGCGCCCATCAGGCTGGCGATGCTGAGCATCACGCTGAGCCGGGCGGCATTGCGCAGAGCCGGGGATTTCAGCGACAGGTAGTTTTTAAGCGCGGCGAACAGCGGCAGGCGGCGCTGTTTATCGGCCATCAGGTCACGCGGATAGAGCGGACGCTGAGAGCGCAGCACACGGGCAATGCGGCTGAAATGCCAGGCGCAGAACTGGCCGACCGGGTTATCCGGATGCTGGTCGGCAATTTTTTCCAGCGCGCCGATCTGCTTATCCATATTGAAGCGGGTCGGGTAGCGATGATAGAGAATGTCGTCCGCCAGTACCCTCAGGCGTGCCGCGACGGTTTGGGCGTTCCAGCGGATCACCGCTTCGGCGTGGCTGCGTTCAACCAGCTTTTGTACCTCTTCCGGTTGGTGCAGGCTGACGGAGATATGCTCCTGTAAATCGAGCCCCACCTGGAAAGCACGCAGCAGGCGCTTGTAATCGTTATGCTGGTTAGCCGCAAGCATGTGCAACTGCTGGTAGCATTGGGAAATCAGATCCACCACTTTCTGCTGGCGAGTGAGTAGCGGCGGCAGCGCGGTGCTCGGATCGGTGTGCTGGGTCAGCAGGCTATATTTGGCCTCGCAGTATTCGGCAAGCTGGCGGTAGAGCAGGCTCAGCGATTCCCGCAGCGGCTGTTCGCGCCACATCCAGAACCACCACCAGTTAAACAGCCCGTACCACAGCGTGCCCAGCGCGTAGAGCAGCAATGGCTCCCATATAGGCATGTTTCCCGCCAGGCTTAGGGTAAAGATGGAAGCAATCAGCGAGGCGGGCAGCAGCCGCCCGTGCAGCGCGCTGATTTCCGCCGTGACGCCCAGCAGCAGCGCCAGCCCGGTGAGGATCAACGGTAGGGGAATGTCGTGTTCCAGCAGCAGCTGTACGGCAAGGCTACAGCCAGCAAACAGGCAGCCGCCAATAATCAGGCGCTTAAAAAAGCGTTTATGCGGCGTGTCGAGGCCAGCGATATTGCAGCAGGCGGGCACTAAGGAGAACAGCAGACCTTGCTGGAGGTGGCCGAGAAGCAGCCCAATGGCAACCGGCAGGCATAACACCAGCGTTTGCCGCAGTGCATAGTTGACTTCCGGGTGGTAAATCAGCCTGCGCCACATAGGGGGAAAACAAAAATGGCGTATTGCTTTCACAATACGCCATTTTGGGCCGGATTAGCGGGTACCGTAAACGACAATGGTTTTGCCGTGCGCGGAGATCAGGTTCTGATCTTCCAGCATTTTCAGAATACGGCCCACGGTTTCACGGGAGCAGCCAACGATCTGACCGATTTCCTGACGGGTGATTTTAATCTGCATACCGTCTGGGTGGGTCATAGCATCAGGCTGTTTCGCCAGGTTCAGCAGGGTCTGTGCGATACGACCGGTAACGTCCAGGAAGGCCAGGTTACCGACTTTTTCGGAAGTGACCTGCAGACGACGCGCCATCTGAGAAGAGAGACGCATCAGAATGTCCGGGTTAACCTGGATCAGCTGACGGAATTTTTTATAAGAGATTTCAGCAACTTCACAAGCGGTTTTTGCTCGTACCCATGCGCTGCGTTCCTGGCCTTCTTCGAACAGACCCAGCTCGCCGATAAAATCGCCCTGGTTGAGGTAAGAGAGGATCATCTCTTTGCCTTCTTCGTCCTTGATGAGTACAGCCACGGAGCCTTTTACGATGTAATACAGCGTCTCTGCTTTTTCACCCTGGTGAATCAGCGTGCTCTTCGATGGGTACTTATGAATATGGCAATGAGACAAGAACCATTCGAGAGTAGGGTCTGTTTGCGGTTTGCCAAGCACCATGCGCGGTTATCCTCTGTTATAAGCTCTTCCCAGCGGCAAAAACATTGCAGCCACTGGTTGCAATAGTATCCTTCCCGTTACCTGGGAAGTCGGCTGTCGAATAGGGTCGCAGCCTGTAATGTGATGTCCTCTGCATACATGCAGTACGTTTATGTATTACCGTAGCATCCTGACTGTTTTAGCATAGCTTTTGCCGTGTGTCTCCTGGTGTCTCGCTTCAGCATGACGTCGATCGCCTTCCATTGCGAGAATTGTTATGTGCGCGTAATCTGAGAAGAAAATTGCAACCTGGGAGTTAAATATTATGCAAGCGCGTGTGAAATGGGTTGAGGGGTTAACCTTCCTCGGTGAGTCAGCTTCAGGCCACCAAATTTTGATGGACGGTAACTCTGGCGATAAAGCGCCAAGCCCGATGGAAGTGGTGCTGATGGCCGCCGGCGGTTGCAGCGCGATTGACGTGGTCTCCATCCTGCAAAAAGGTCGCAATGACGTGACCGACTGCGAAGTGAAGCTCACCTCCGAGCGTCGTGAAGAAGCCCCGCGTCTGTTTACGCACATCAATCTGCACTTTATCGTCACCGGTAAAGATCTGAAGGATGCGGCGGTATCACGCGCGGTGGATCTGTCTGCTGAGAAATACTGCTCGGTTGCGCTGATGCTCGAAAAAGCGGTGAACATCACCCACTCTTACGAAGTGATCGAAGGCTGATTACATGCCAGACGTAGCCCGGCCGAACGCAGTGACGCCGGGGCCATTCCCGGCGTCGGTGCTTGCGCACCTCGTCCGGGCTACCTGGTCTTGATGCTAGTTCCTGCCTTCCATCAGCCGCTGCACCAGCGGCGTCATGATTAATTCCATTGCCAGCCCCATCTTCCCGCCGGGAACGACCAGCGTATTCATATGCGAGATAAATGAACCCTGCAACATGGCCAGTAGCCACGGGTAGTCGATGTGGTCGAGATTACGGAAGTGAATCACCACGAAACTCTCGTCCAGCGACGGAATGCTTTTTGCCGCAAACGGGTTCGAAGTGTCGACCGTCGGCACGCGCTGGAAGTTGATATGGGTGCGGGAGAACTGCGGGGTAATGAAGTTGATGTAGTCTTCCATCGACCGTACCACCGAATCCATCACCGCTTCGCGGGAGTGACCGCGCTCGCTGGTGTCGCGGATCATCTTCTGAATCCACTCCAGGTTAACAATCGGTACCACGCCGACCAACAGATCGACATGGCGAGCCACATCGTGCTGCGGGGTAACGACGCCACCGTGCAGTCCTTCATAGAACAGCACATCGGTCGGTTCCGGCAGCGGCTGCCACGGCGTAAACGTGCCGGGCACCTGGTTCCACGGCACCGCTTCGTCGTAGGTATGCAGGTATTTGCGCGATTTCCCTTGCCCGTTCAGGCCGTAGTCGCGAAAGGTCTGTTCCAGCAGGCCAAAGTCGTTGGCATCCGGCCCGAAGTAGCTGATATGGCGGCCAAGGTCACGGGCCTTGCGGATAGCCATATCCATTTCAGGGCGGGTATAGCGGTGAAAGCTGTCGCCTTCGACTTCCGCCGCGCGCAGGTTGAGCTGAGCAAAGATTTTACGGAACGCGAGGCTGGTGGTGGTGGTTCCTGCTCCGCTGGAGCCGGTAACGGCAATGACCGGATGTTTGGCAGACATGCGAATAACTCCCTGAACAGACGACAACGGAAGCGGGTAAAACGCTCCCTATCGTTAGAGTATAGTTAACCGCGAAATTGGTTACGGGGCATGATGTTGACGGTCTCGTGAAGCTCAGACCAGACCAGCACCGCTTCGCCTGTTTGTAGCTGGTGTTTGACGTCGGCGACCTTTTGCGCAAGTGAACGTTCATATTCACCATAATCAGTGCCTTCGCGCAAGACAAAGCTTTCAATCAGATTATCCAGCGTCTCCGGGTCGATATCCTGCCAGGGAATCATCATGCTTTTGCTCCTAGCCACGGCATCAGCCAGTTGGGGATGCGTTTTTCCAGCCACATTTCCGGGTGACGCAGGGTGCCGCCGATAAACCCGACATGGCCGCCGTACTCAGTAAGCTGGTAGACGACGTTATCCGGCAGCTCTTCCTGGGCAGGAATAGAGTGATGGTCCATAAACGGATCGTCTTTTGAGTGGATGATCAGCGTCGGCTTGGTGATTTTGCTTAGGATCGGCATCGCACTACATTGACGGTAGTAATCGATCGCGTCGGCGAAGCCGTGGATCTTCGAGGTGATCGAATCGTCGAACTCGCGGATGCGGCGCATGCTTTTCAGCTGACGCAGATCCACCGGCAGCGAGCCGGGGTAGGCTTTGAGCTTACGAGCGGCGTTGCCTTTCAGCAGATTCAGCAGATAGCGCTGATAGACCCGCGAGAAGCCTTTATCCATATGGTAGCTGCAGGCTTCCAGCATAAACGGCGCGGAGACAATCACTGCCGCATCTATCGGCACGTCATCACCCTCTTTGGCCAGCAGGCAGGCTAGCATATTGCCGCCAAGCGAGTACCCGACCGCTGCCGTTGGCGCTTTACCATATTCACGCTGCAGCCAGTTCAGGAACCAGGTGCCGTCTTCCGTTTCACCCGAGTGATAAATACGGTTCAGACGGTTCGGCTCGCCGCTGCAGCCGCGAAAATGCATCACCACACCCAGCCAGCCTTGCGCTTTCGCCGCGTTAATCAGGCCATGCGCGTACGGGCTGTGCAAACTGCCCTCCAGACCATGAAACACCACCAGACGAGGCTTATGCAGCGCACCCGCCGGGTCTTCACTCCACGCTAAATCGACGAAGTCGCCGTCCGGCAGCTCAAGGCGTTGCCAGTGCGGGGTGAATTGCAGTTTGCGACGAAGCAGGCGTGGCAGCATGGTCTGAAGATGACGGTTGCTGATACCGCGCATGGGGACGAAGTCCGCGCTGCTGGAGATGTCGATACTGAGATCGTGGTGGGTTGTTTCAGTCATAACTCGGCGATGTTTACCTGGAATCTGCGCCTACTATACCGTCACTTTGCCATCGTGTTTATGAAAATGAGGCATCGGTAGTCGTTTTTATCCCGTCAGGATCTGATCCTAATCACAATTTGTTACTTCAATTATTACTCTCAGGCTAATGATTCTCTCCTACGCTTAATTGATGACTTTCTCGCCAGGGTGCACAATCTTTTCAGTGTTAAGCAATCAAAATGATTAGCTGAATCAGGAGGTTAATAATGTTATCTGGGCAAACACCAGCACGCGTCTGGAACACACGCCGCACCGAAAAACAGCGACGTCTGGCTTCCGTACCGGTGCAGGGTAAGGTTCTGCCGACCGCAGACCTGACCGCAATGCTGGAAAAACTGATCGCGCCGGGTGACCGCGTGGTATTAGAAGGGAATAACCAAAAGCAGGCAGACTTCTTGTCCCGCATGCTGGCAGAGGTTAACCCGCAGATTGTGCACGACCTGCACATGATTATGCCGAGCGTCGGCCGCAGCGAGCATCTGGATATCTTCGAAAAAGGGATCGCCCGCAAGCTGGACTTCTCCTTCTCCGGTACCCAGAGCCTGCGCATTTCGCAGCTGCTGGAAGATGGTCTGCTGGAAATCGGCGCCATCCACACCTACATCGAACTCTATTCCCGTCTGTACGTTGACCTGTCGCCGAACGTGGCGCTGATTGCTGGCTTCAAGGCCGACCGCAAAGGTAACCTCTACACCGGGGCGAGCACCGAAGATACGCCTGCGCTGGTTGAAGCCGCCGCGTTCCATGACGGTATCGTCATCGCACAGGTGAACGAGTTGGTGGACGACGAGTGTGACCTGCCGCGCGTGGATATCCCGGGCTCCTGGGTTGACTTCGTTGTCGTAGCCGACAAGCCGTTCTTTATCGAACCGCTGTTTACCCGCGACCCGCGTCTCATCAAACAGGAACACATCCTGATGGCGATGATGGCGATTAAAGGCATCTACGCGGAACATCAGGTTCAGTCGCTGAACCACGGTATCGGCTTTAACACCGCCGCTATCGAACTGCTGCTGCCAACCTACGGCGAACAGCTCGGCCTGAAAGGCAAAATCTGTAAACACTGGACGCTGAACCCGCATCCAACGCTGATTCCAGCCATTGAGAGCGGTTGGGTTGAAAGCGTGCACTGCTTCGGCGGCGAGCTGGGGATGGAAGAGTACATCCGCGCCCGTCCAGACATCTTCTTTACCGGTTCTGACGGCTCGATGCGTTCTAACCGTGCCTTCTGCCAGCTGGCAGGTCAGTACGCGGTGGATATGTTTATCGGCTCCACCCTGCAGGTTGATGGCTACGCCAACTCCTCTACCGTGACCCGCGGTCGCCTTTCCGGCTTCGGCGGCGCGCCAAACATGGGCCATGACCCGCACGGTCGTCGTCATGCGACGCCAGCCTGGCTGAACATGATCACTGAACCAGACCCAATGCAGCGCGGTAAAAAACTGGTGGTGCAGATGGTCGAAACCTTCCAGGCGGGCGTGAAGCCAACCTTCGTCGAAAAACTCGATGCTGTGGAAGTGGCTAAATCCTCTGGGATGCCGCTGGCTCCGGTAATGATCTACGGCGACGACGTGACCCACGTGCTGACGGAAGAAGGCATTGCCTACCTCTACCGCGCCAAAGATCTTGAAGAGCGCCGTGCGATGGTGGCTGCGGTCGCGGGTATCACCGATATCGGCCTGGGCGTTGACGCTAAGCGCGTTGCCGAACTGCGCCAGAGCGGCAAGGTGGTTTATCCGGAAGATATGGGTATTCGTCGTACCGATGCTACCCGTTCGCTGTTGGCGGCCGGTAGCGTTGCTGACCTGGTGGAATGGTCCGGCGGTCTTTACAACCCACCTGCGAAATTCCGGAGCTGGTAATGAAACTTCTGCCCCAGATTCAGGTTGAAGGCGGTGCCGAATGGCTGGCGCGAACCGCCACGCAGTGTCTGATTGACGAAGCACGATTAAGCCCGAAACCCGGTCTGGTGGACAGTCGGGGGAACGGCGCGCACCACGATTTATCGTTGGCGCTGATGGAGCGCTCCGCGCACAGCCTGACCTCCACGTTTCAGGCGCTGGCGCAACAAAGCTGGCAGCGTCCAGCGGATATTGCGCTCAGACAAACCATAGGGCGGCTCGGCCGTGAAGGCGAGCAGCAGATGATGGCCGCGACCAACGGCGTGAATACCCACCGCGGCGCGATTTGGGCGCTGGGGTTGTTGGTGAGCGCCGTGGCGATGCACGGCGGTACCGGTGGCGCGCAGCAGATAGCTGCCACCGCAGCGGAACTGGCGAAGCTGCCGGATGACGCCGCGCCGAAAGTCTTCAGTAAGGGGCTTCGCGCTACACACCGTTATCGCGTACCGGGCGCTCGCGAAGAAGCTCAGCAGGCGTTTCCGCATGTGATGCAGCGTGCGCTGCCGCAGCTGCGTTTAAGCCGTCTGCACGGCAGTAGCGAAACGCACGCGAGGCTGGATGCGCTGATGGCCATCATGACCTCGTTGACCGATACCTGCGTGCTGTCTCGCGCAGGGCTGGAAGGGCTTGATGCCATGCAGGACGGCGCCCGTGCGGTGCTGAATGCTGGCGGTAGCGCGCATCCGGCGGGTCAGGCGGCATTGGCGGAACTGGATAGCCAGATGCTGGCGCTGAATGCTTCACCGGGCGGTGCCGCTGACCTGCTTGCCGCCACGCTGTTTCTCGATCGCGTCGAAATCACGTCGAATCGCCTTATTTAAAGCATTAAGAGGATGTTATGGAACACATTACGTTAACCGTACCGGCCAGCCGCACCTTAAGTGGCAAAGCGCTGGCAGGCGTTGTGGGCTCCGGGGATATGGAGGTGTTATTCACCGCCGACCAGAGCCAGACGTTAACCATTGATATCACCACTTCTGTCGATAACAGCACCAGCCGCTGGGAAGCGCTGTTCAACCGTCTGCAAACGGTCAGCAGCCTGCCGGCAGGCAAACTGACTATTCACGACTTCGGCGCGACGCCGGGCGTGGCGCGCATCCGTATCGAACAGGTTTTTGAAGAGGTGAGCTATGCGTGATGATCGCAGTTTTATCGAATTAAAAGCGCGCCAGCGTGCGCATGCGCTGCTGGATGAAGGCAGCTACCGTGAACTGCTCGACCCGTTTGAAGGCGTGATGTCGCCATGGCTGGGCGCGCAGGGCATTGTCCCGCAGGCCGATGACGGCATGGTGGTAGCCAAAGGCACCATCAACGGCAAACCGGCCGTTGTGGTGGCGATTGAAGGCGCATTCCAGGGCGGCAGCATGGGCGAAGTGTCCGGTGCCAAAATGGCGGCAGCGCTGGAGCTGGCAGCGGAAGATAACCGTAACGGCATTCCTACCCAGGCGGTGCTGAGCCTGGAAACCGGCGGCGTTCGTCTGCAGGAAGCCAACCTCGGTCTGGCGGCGATTGCCGACATTCACGCGGCGATTGTTGATTTGCGTCGTTATACCCCGGTCGTTGGCATTGTGGCCGGTACCGTGGGCTGCTTCGGTGGGATGTCCATCGCCGCGGCGCTGTGCAGCTATCTGATTGTGACCCGCGAAGCGCGTCTCGGCCTGAACGGCCCGCAGGTTATCGAACAGGAAGCCGGGATTGAAGAGTATGACTCCCGTGACCGTCCGTTTATCTGGAGCATGACCGGTGGTGAAGTTCGCTACCAAAGTGGGCTGGTGGAAGCGCTGGTTAACGACGGCGTGAACGCGGTGAAAGCCGCCATGAACGAGGCGCTGGCGAAAGGCGTTCCGGCACAACATCGCACGGATAACTACGACTGGTATCTCGATCGCCTGAGTCATTTTGACACCCGCAAGCAGGCCGATTCAGAACAGATTAAAGCGCTCTTCGCCCGGGAGGTGAAATGATGAGTAACGTAATTAGCCGTGGCGAATTATGGCTGGAAACGCTGGTTCCAGGTGCCAAACGTATTGCAGGGCTGTGCCCATCTGTACAGGCCGCTGATGGTGAGCTGAACGGTGAAGCCGTGCGTTTTATCGCCGTCGTTCCGGATGCCCATAACCACTACCCGCGCGCTACCAAAGGCGAAGTGGGTCTGCTGGAAGGCTGGACGCTGGCAAAAGTGGTGAGCGAAACCGTCGCCGCCGATGCCAACAGCGCCGTGAAACGCCCGATTGTGGCGGTGATTGACGTCGCCAGCCAGGCCTATGGTCGTCGTGAAGAAGGCTTTGGTATTCACCAGGCGCTGGCCGGTGCCGCAGCGGCGTATGCCAACGCGCGTCTGGCAGGTCACCCGGTGATAGGCCTTATCGTCGGTAAAGCGATGTCCGGTGCGTTTCTGGCGCACGGTTACCAGGCAAACCGTCTGATTGCTTTTAACGACAAAGGCGTACTGATCCACGCGATGGGCAAAGAGTCCGCGGCGCGCATTACCCTGCGTACCGTTGAAGCGCTAGAAAAACTGGCGGCAACCATTCCGCCAATGGCGTATGACATCAGCAACTACGCCACCCTGGGCCTGCTGGAAAACCTGCTGGATATCAGCAATCCGGATGCCCCATCTGCACAAGATCTGGCGCTGGTGAAAAACACCCTGCAACAGGCCATCAACGACGCTCGTCAGGACCCGACGCTGAAAAGCCGTCTGGGTGCTGACAATCGCCGCAGCTCTGCCCTCGTACGCGAACGCATGCGAGCAAGCTGGTAAGTAAAAAAAGAGACCTGCCGGATGTACGGCTCCATGGGCGCTTCCCGGCGCCCATGCGGGTCGCTGCATCTGAAAAATAATAATCATCGCGCCAGTGCTAACTTTTTTTCATTACAGGTGAAATATGACTTACGTAATTGTTCATGCTCTTGCTCCGATTTTCGTCATCATGCTGCTGGGATTCTGGGCCGGTAAGGCCAAAATGGTAGATAACAAAAATGTCTCCCTGCTCAATATCTTCGTGATGGACTTTGCCTTGCCAGCCGCGCTGTTCAGCGCCACGGTACAAACGCCGTGGGCGGGTATCGTCGCCCAGTCGCCGCTGATTCTGGTGCTGACCCTGGCGATGTGGATTACCTATGCCGCTATCTACTTTATGGCGACCAAAGTCTTCAAAAAGTCCCCACAGGATGCCGCCGTGCTGACCCTGACCGTGGCGCTGCCAAACTACGCCGCGCTGGGCCTGCCGATTCTGGGCAGCGTGCTGGGTGAAGCGTCTTCGACTTCGCTGTCCGTTGCGGTTTCCATTGCCTGTGGTTCCGTGCTGATGACGCCGTTCTGCCTGCTGATCCTCGAACGCGAAAAAGCGCGCGCGGAAGGCGGTAACTCCGGTTCTACGCTCTCCATGCTGCCGGTACTGATGTGGCGCTCAATTAAAAAACCTATCGTGATGGGCCCACTGCTGGGGGTTATCCTCTCCGCGATTGGCATCAAAATGCCGGAGCTGGTGCTGGCGGCGATCAAACCGCTGGGTCTGTCTGCTACCGCTGCGGCGCTGTTCCTGACCGGTGTGATCCTCTCCGCGCGTAAACTGCAGATCAATACCGTGGTGATTACCTCGACCATCGCCAAGTTGCTGATTCAACCGGCTATTGCCTGGGGTATCGTACTGATTCTCGGCCTGCATGGTTCCGTGGCGATCACCGCTATCCTGATGATTGCGCTGTCCGCAGGCTTCTTCGGTGTGGTATTCGGTAACCGCTTTGGCGTGCAGTCGCCGGATGCAGAAGCCGTGCTGCTGTTGAGCTCCGTACTGTGTATCCTGTCGCTGCCGCTGTTTATCTCGCTGACTTCAGGAATCTAAATCATGAGCACAACATTACGTCCACACGACCTTATCTGGCTGAACGCGCGCGGCGCGCTTGAAGGTGTCACGGAATCCTGGGTGGATACCGTCTGGCATAGCGGCCTGCCGGTGGTAGTGCGACGTGATGTTGATGCGCAGGGGCGCATTCCCGTGGGCGTCCGCGGGATGAAGCGCGACCAGCGTGCCGCCGGTTGGGTGAAAGCGGAGGCGGTCGTCCGCGTCTGTTCGCCAGAATCGCTGGTGGACCCGCTGTCGCTGCTGCGTTCGCCCTTTATCTCTCAGCCACCGCTTCAGGTGGCTTTGTTGTTGGCGCAGCAGGCGTGGCCGTGGACGTGGGGCATTACCGGCAGTACCGGCTATGCGCTGGCAACCGGGATCCCGGTGATCCACGTGGCAAGCGATCTGGATCTGTTGATCCGCGCGCCGCAGCCGCTCTCCCGAGAAGCGCTGGAGAAGTGGCAGCAGCAGCTGACGGGCGGGCTATGTCGGGCGGATACCCAGGTAGAAACGCCGCGCGGTGGGTTTGCCCTTAATGAATGGCTGCGCGATGGAAAAGCATTACTGAAAACCTCGCAGGGACCGCAGTTGGTCCGCGACCCGTGGGGCAGGGAGGAGTCATGAAAATTCTGTTTACCTTCCCGGGGCAGGGGACGCAGCATGAAGGTATGCTGCAAAACCTTCCGGGGACGGAGCTGGCTCAGGCACGTGACGTGCTGGGCGCTGAGGTTGATACGCTGGATAGCTCTGAAGCGCTGAAACATACCCGAGCGGTTCAGCTGTCTCTGCTGATTGCTGGCGTCGCGTGGGCGCGTGAGCTGGAGCGTCGTGGCGTGGCACCGGATATCGTCAGCGGGCTCTCCATTGGCGCCTACCCGGCGGCGGTGGTTGCCGGTGCGCTTGATTTTGCCGACGCGTTGACGCTGGTGGCGCTGCGCGGTGACTTAATGGAGCAGGCCTATCCGCACGGCTACGGCCTGACGGCGATTATGGGGCTGACGCTCGCTCAGGTGGAAAGTCTGGTGGCAGGCAGCGGCACCTATATTGCTAACCTGAATGCCGAAACGCAGATTGTGATTGCCGGTCCTGATGATGCAATGGCCGACGTGGCAAAACGTGCGATGGCTAAAGGGGCCAGTAAAGCGCCTCGTCTGGCCGTGAGCGTGCCGTCGCACTGTGAGCTGCTTGCCAGGCCTGCGCAAAAGCTGGTTGAGGCGTTCAGCCATGTGACGCTTTCCCGCCCGCGCTACGCCTATCTGAGCGGCAGTACCGGTCGTGTGCTGTGGCAGCCGGAGCGTATTGCTGACGATCTGGCGATGAATATGGCACGCACGGTGCGCTGGCAGGAGGCGGTTATCTCCGCTAACGAACGCGAAGCGCGGCTGGCGATTGAAATGCCACCCGGTGGCATCCTGACCTGCTTAACGCGTCAGGCGGCGTGGGAAGGGGAGTCTATTTCTCTGGAGCGCAGCGGCGTGGATGTTGCCGTGCACCTGGCGAAACGCCTACGGTCGTAGTAAGCATTTACCGTAGTAGCCCGGCGTCGCTTCGCTCGGCCGGGCTACATTGTGATACGCAGATCCGGCAAATCAGGCGTTCTGGTTCAGCGTCCTGGCATACATACGCCCTTCGGCGGCCAGTGCCAGCAGGCTTGGGTCACGCTCGCGGTTGCGGGCAAAGACAATCGCGATAAGCTGCTGCATCTGATAGGGCTCAGCGAGCTTTTGCAGCTTCACGGTATTCTCATACATCTTCTTCATTCGCCCCGGCATCAAACAGAACCCAACCCCTGCCTGCACCAGACTGAGCATCGAGAAAATGTCGTTGACGCGGGTGACGATTTCCGGCTCAAATCCGGCGATATGAAACGCCTCCTGGAAACCAGCATAGGTGGCAAACCCTTCTGCCAGCGAGACAAACTTCTCATTGCGATAGTGGCGCAGGTCCGCCTTCATGGTGGCGTCCAGCGTGGCGGACATCGGTGCGGCGAGGTAGATATCGTCGTGGAATAGAGGGAGAACTTCGAGGCTGTTGCGGTCGATTTCGCTTTCGGAAATGGAGATGAGGATGGCGTCCAGCACGCCGTCTTCCAGCATCTTCAGCAGCGCTTCGTTGGAGCCCATGGTGAGATCAAGTTCCAGATCCGGGCGGCGCAGCTTCATGCCCATAATCAGGTGCGGCACCGTCTCCAGCGTCAGTGAGTAAAGCGTTCCGACGCGTAAACGCCCCTGGCCAACGCCTGCCGTTTTGCGCGTCTCTTCCAGACCGCGCTCCATCAACTGGGTGACTTCCTGGCAATACTCCAGCAGCGTCCACGCCGCAGGCTGGGCGATAAGATTGCGCCCTTTGTGCACGAACAGCGGACAGCGAACGTTCTCTTCCAGCGTATGCAGCGCCCGGTGAACGCTGACGCCGCTGATGTTCAGCGCCTCGGCGGTACGGGCGATGTTACCCTTCTCCATAAAGGTCATGAAGATGGTCAGCTTGCGGAAGGTAATATCGTCGGTGATTGACAGGTTCATCGTCCGCCTCAGGCAATCAGTCGTTTTGCATCATCTGCTCAAGCTGCTCCTGCGCTTCGAGCCATGCCATTTCACACTCTTCCAGCCCGGACTTGGCGCTGGCCTGCAGCTGTAAGCATTCGGTCATCTCGGCTTTGCGGCCTGGTTCATACAGACTGCTGTCGCCGAGCTTCTCTTCTGCCTTCGCCAGCTGTGCGTTGAGCTTCTCCATCTCTTTTTCCAGACGGGTAATCTCTTTGCGCAGCGGCTGGGTTAGGGTGCGCAGTTCCGCTTCGCGACGCTTCTGATCTTTACGTGACTGCGCGCTGTTGGCGTTGTTCTCTTTTGGCGTATCGTCGGCCTGGTTTTCCAGCTTCTGCACGTCGCTCAGCCACTGCTGATAATCTTCCAGGTCGCCGTCGAACGGTTCAACCTTCTTATCATGCACCAGATAGAGATCGTCGGTGGTGGAGCGAATCAGGTGACGGTCGTGCGAGACCACAACCAGCGCGCCTTCGAAGTCGATTAATGCTTCGGTCAGCGCCTGACGCATATCGAGGTCAAGGTGGTTAGTCGGTTCATCGAGCAGCAGCAGATTCGGGCGCTGCCAGACGATCAGCGCCAGCACCAGGCGGGCTTTTTCGCCGCCGGAGAAGCGGGCGGTTTGCTCGGTGACCTTATCGCCCTGGAAGCCGAAGCCGCCGAGGTAGTCACGGAGCTTCTGTTCCAGCTCCTGCGGTGCCATGCGGGCCAGATGCTGCAGCGGGGATTCGTCCGCGCGTAGGAACTCCAGCTGATGCTGGGCGAAGTAACCCAGCTTGATGCCTTTGGCGAGGCCGATTTCACCGTGCAGCGGTTCCAGCTCGCCTGCCAGCAGCTTAATCAGCGTCGACTTACCCGCGCCGTTACGGCCCAGCAGGCCGATACGCGAACCCGGTACCAGGTTCAGCTTAATAGATTCCAGAATGGTGCGGTCACCGTAGCCGGCGCTCACCTTTTCCATCTTCAGCAGCGGGTTTGGCAGACTTTCCGGCGCGCGGAAGCTGAAGTGGAACGGGTTATCGACATGGGCCGGGGCAATCAGCTCCATGCGTTCAAGCATCTTGATACGGCTTTGTGCCTGCTTGGCTTTGGTGGCCTTGGCGCGGAAACGGTCGATATAGCTTTGCAGATGCGCCACGCGCTCCTGCTGGCTTTCGTACATCGCCTGCTGCTGAGCCAGGCGGGTGGCGCGCTGCACCTCAAACGAGCTGTAGTTGCCGGTGTACTCAAACATCGTTTCCTGTTCGATGTGAATAATTTTGTCGATGACCGGATCGAGGAAGTCGCGGTCGTGGGAAATCAGGATCAGCGTGCCCTGATAGCTTTTGAGCCATCTTTCCAGCCAGATAACCGCATCGAGGTCCAGGTGGTTGGTCGGTTCATCGAGCAGCAGCAGATCGGATCGACAAATCAGCGCCTGCGCCAGGTTAAGGCGCATACGCCAGCCGCCCGAGAAGTCGCTGACCGGACGGTCGAGCTGTTCGTTGCTGAAGCCGAGGCCGTGCAGCAGGCTGGAGGCGCGAGAGCGGATGGTCCACGCATCAATCGCGTCCAGTTTGCCGTGAACGGTGGCAATGGCGTGGCCATCATCGCGTTCGTTGGCGTCGTTCAGTTGGGCTTCGAGCTGGCGGTATTCGCGGTCACCGTCAATGACATAGTCCAGAGCAGGCTGCGGCAGCGCAGGCGTTTCCTGGTTTACCCACGCCAGCTGCCAGCTGCTCGGATAGGTAAAGTTGCCGCCGTCGGCGCTTATCTCGTTTTTCAGCAGCGCCAGTAGCGTAGATTTTCCGCAGCCGTTTTTCCCCACCAGGCCGACTTTCTGCCCTGGGTTGATGGTGGCCGATGCGTTATCCAGCAGGACGCGCACGCCGCGACGAATTTGTAACGAGGAGAAAACAATCATAAGGCGCCGTATGTTCTGAATATGTTAAATTGTCATTGTGGTAATGTAATGTGGTAAGCGAATCGCTAGACCGGGCCGCAATGGTAGCCCAAAACGATGACTATACACAAAATCATTCAGGTTGCGTTCAGCTACCAGAAAGAGGATGTGATTGACGCCCGGGAGGGGAATGATGTCACAGACGGCGAAAGTCCTGCTTGTCTATGCCCATCCGGAATCACAGGACTCGGTCGCTAACCGGGTTTTGCTTAAACCGGCTTTGCAGTTAAGCAATGTAACCGTGCACGATCTCTACGCGCACTATCCTGATTTTTTTATCGATATCCCTCGCGAGCAGGCGCTGTTGCGCGAGCATGATGTCATCGTGTTTCAGCATCCTCTTTATACCTACAGCTGCCCGTCGCTCCTGAAAGAGTGGCTGGACCGCGTGCTGAGCCGTGGTTTCGCCAGCGGCATCGGGGGAAATCAGCTGGAAGGAAAGTACTGGCGTAACGTGATTACCACCGGGGAGCCGGAAAGCGCCTATCGCCATGACGGGCTCAATCGCTACCCGATGAGCGATATTCTGCGTCCGTTCGAACTGACGGCCGCCATGTGCCATATGCACTGGCTGAGCCCAATCATCGTCTATTGGGCGCGACGTCAGCCGCCCAATGAACTGGCAAACCATGCGAAAGCCTATGCCGACTGGCTAGCTGCGCCGATAACGGCAGGAGGGCGATGATGGAAGGTTCAGATTTATTACTGGCTGGAGTGCTGTTTCTTTTCGCGGCGGTGGCCGCGGTGCCACTGGCAGCGCGGCTGGGTATCGGTGCGGTATTAGGTTATCTGTTGGCGGGTATTGCCATCGGTCCGTGGGGGCTCGGCTTTATCAGCGACGTAGATGAAATTCTTCACTTCTCCGAACTGGGTGTGGTGTTCCTGATGTTTATCATCGGCCTGGAGCTGAACCCGGCCAAGCTATGGCAGCTACGACGCCCCATCTTTGGCATCGGTGCGGCGCAGGTGATTTTCAGCGCGGCGATCCTCGGCGGGCTGTTGATGCTCACCCACTTCTCCTGGCAGGCAGCGGTGATTGGCGGCATTGGCCTTGCCATGTCGTCGACCGCGATGGCGCTGCAACTGATGCGCGAGAAGGGAATGAACCGTAGTGAATCCGGGCAGCTTGGTTTCTCGGTGCTGTTGTTCCAGGACCTGGCGGTGATCCCCGCGCTGGCGTTGGTACCGCTGCTGGCCGGTGCCGGTGACGAACATTTTGACTGGCAGACCGTGGGCTTAAAAGTACTGGCCTTTGGCGGCATGCTGATTGGCGGGCGCTACCTGCTGCGCCCGGTATTTCGTTTTATTGCCAGCTCCGGGGTACGCGAAGTCTTTACCGCCGCCACGCTGCTGCTGGTGCTGGGGTCCGCGCTGTTCATGGACGCGCTGGGCCTCTCGATGGCGCTGGGCACCTTTATCGCTGGCGTCCTGCTGGCGGAAAGTGAATACCGCCACGAGCTGGAAATTGCCATCGAACCGTTTAAAGGTCTGCTGCTGGGGCTCTTCTTTATCTCGGTGGGGATGTCACTCAACCTCGGCGTGCTCTACACCCATCTGCTGGTGGTGATTGGCTGCGTGGCATTGCTGGTGGCGGTGAAAACGCTGGTGCTGTATCTGTTGGCGCATCTGCACGGTATGCGCAGTTCGGAGCGAATGCAGTTTGCCGGCGTGCTGAGCCAGGGCGGTGAGTTCGCTTTTGTGCTTTTCTCCGCTGCTTCATCATTTAAAGTCTTTAAAGGCGACCAGATGTCGCTGCTGCTGGTGGTGGTGACGCTGTCGATGATGACCACCCCGCTGCTGATGAAGCTCGTCGACCTCACGCTGTCGCGCCGCTTTAACGGGCCGGAAGAGGAAGATGAAGCGCCGTGGGTAGATGACGATAAGCCACAGGTGATTGTGGTGGGCTTCGGTCGCTTCGGCCAGGTGATTGGCCGCCTGCTGATGGCCAACAAGCTGCGAATCACCGTGCTGGAGCGCGATATCAGTGCGGTTAACCTGATGCGCAAATACGGCTATAAGGTGTACTACGGCGATGCGACCCAGGTTGAACTGCTGCGTTCGGCAGGCGCCGAGCAGGCGCAGTCAATCGTGATCACCTGTAATGAGCCGGAAGATACGATGAAGCTGGTGGAAATCTGCCAGCAGCACTTCCCGCATCTGAAGATTATGGCCCGTGCGCGAGGACGTGTGGAGGCGCACGAACTGCTGCAGGCGGGCGTGGTACAGTTTTCCCGTGAGACTTTTTCCAGTGCGCTGGAATTGGGGCGCAAGGCGCTTATCTCCACCGGTATGCACCCGCATCAGGCGCAGCGCGCACAGCTGCACTTCAAGCGGCTGGATATGCGCATGCTGCGTGAGCTGATGCCGGTACACAGCGATACCCAACAAATTTCTCGCGTGCGGGAAGCGCGACGAGAGCTGGAGGAGATCTTCCAGCGCGAAATGCAACAAGAGCGGCGGCAGCTGGACGGCTGGGACGAATTTGAATAGAAGGTGAGTATGGCGGTACGTAAACGTTTTATCGCGGGTGCGAAGTGCCCGTCGTGTCAGGCGCAGGATTCAATGGCGATGTGGCGCGAGAATAATATCGATGTGGTTGAGTGCGTTAAGTGCGGACACCAGATGCGAGAAGCGGATAAAGAAGCCCGTGAACACGTTCGCAAAGAGGAACAAGTGATCGGTATTTTTCATCCGGAGTAGCGATCCGTGCTGTCTTTTTTTAAGCTTATGGGTACACGGGTGTAGAATTCCGCTACAATCTGCGCCACTAAAATATTCCCATGCTCAGGAGATATCATGAAAGTAGCAAAAGACCTGGTGGTCAGCCTGGCCTATCAGGTACGTACAGAAGACGGTGTATTGGTTGATGAGTCTCCGGTAAGTGCACCGCTTGACTACCTGCATGGTCACGGTTCCCTGATCTCCGGCCTGGAAAACGCGCTGGACGGTCACGACGTTGGTGATAAGTTCGACGTTGCAGTTCAAGCTAACGACGCTTACGGTCAGTACGACGAAAACCTGGTGCAGCGCGTTCCTAAAGACGTCTTCATGGGCGTTGACGAACTGCAGGTTGGCATGCGTTTCCTGGCTGAAACTGACCAGGGTCCAGTACCGGTTGAAATCACCGAAGTTGAAGACGACCACGTTGTGGTTGACGGCAACCACATGCTGGCTGGCCAGAACCTGAAGTTCAACGTTGAAGTTGTTGCTATCCGCGAAGCGACCGAAGAAGAACTGGCTCACGGCCACGTTCACGGTGCGAACGGTCACGACCACGATCATGACCACGACCACGACGGTTGCTGCGGCGGTCACGGCCATGACCACGGTCACGACCACGGCGGCGAAGGCTGCTGCGGCGGTGGCGGTAAAGGCCACGGCGGCTGCGGTTGCCACTAATCCCTCTCGTTTTGTAGAACGATGGATACAAAAAAAGCGGGGAATACCCGCTTTTTTTACGCCTCAATAATGAGGTGGCGGCGTCTCTTCAGACTGTGACGCCATATTTGACGGCTGGCTAGCCTTGAGCTTTTCGGTCAGCAGACGCAGATGTTCGCGTAGCTTCGCCATTTCCATCTCGTGCGCTGTGACCGTCATATTAAGGTCATCAATGGTGATCTCCTGAAAGGCCAGACGGCTTTCAAGCTCAGCCAGACGCGCTTCGATAGTCGTTTCCTGCATGATGTCCTCTCTACTGTTATCACCGCAATCGCGGCGGATTCTACGCAACTTTGCTCAGTCGCGCAGCCTCTCTTTGCGGCGCTGGAAACTAATTTAAACAAAAAGAGTCTGAAAAGAGTCGATATGAGAAGCGTTCATATGTAGATTTCCTCTACAACGTTCTATAGTACGCTTCTCATTTAGTTAACATTGGGGCGAGAGGCCCCGGCCCTGGAGAGATGGATGAAATCACTGTTTAAAGTAACGCTTCTGGCAACCACAATGGCCGTTGCACTGAATGCACCTCTGACCTTCGCAGCTGACGCTGCTAAAGCTGCACCAGCTGCGGACGCGAAAGCAGCTCCGGCAGCAGACAGCAAAGCTGCATTCAAAAATGACGACCAGAAATCTGCCTATGCACTGGGCGCATCGCTGGGCCGTTACATGGAAAACTCTCTGAAAGAACAGGAAAAACTGGGCATCAAACTGGACAAAGACCAGCTGATCGCCGGTGTTCAGGACGCATTTGCTGATAAGAGCAAGCTGTCCGATCAAGAGATCGAACAAACTCTGCAGGCGTTTGAAACTCGCGTGAAGACCTCCGCTCAGGCGAAGATGGAAAAAGACGCCGCTGACAACGAAGCAAAAGGTAAGGCTTTCCGCGATAAGTTCGCCAAAGAGAAAGGCGTGAAAACCGCTAAATCTGGCCTGCTGTACAAAGTAGAGAAAGAAGGTACCGGTGACGCGCCGAAAGACAGCGACACCGTTGTGGTTAACTACAAAGGTACCCTGACCGACGGTAAAGAGTTCGATAACTCTTACACCCGCGGTGAGCCTCTCTCCTTCCGTCTGGATGGCGTTATCCCAGGCTGGACCGAAGGTCTGAAAAACATCAAGAAGGGCGGTAAAATCCAGCTGGTTATCCCACCTGATCTGGCTTACGGCAAAACCGGCGTTCCGGGTATCCCGGCTAACTCCACCCTGGTCTTCGATGTTGAACTGTTAGACATCAAACCGGCACCGAAAGCTGATGCGCAGCCAGACGCTGCACCGGCTGACAAAGCGGCCGAAGCCAGCAAAAAATAAGATTGCGAAAGCCGCCGCCCAATGGGCGGCGGCTTTTTATTATCTACAGGATATAATTAATGCTGGAAAGCGCCTTATGCGCTGTATTACTTTAGATGCCCCTAATAGTGATGAGCCTGCCCTGACAACATAACGACAGGCTCCTGAAAAGGAGTGCTTTTTTTCATGTCCAGGTCGCTTTTAACCAACGAAACCAGTGAACTCGATTTACTGGATCAACGTCCTTTCGATCAAACTGACTTCGATATTCTAAAATCCTACGAAGCGGTTGTGGACGGGTTGGCGATGCTCATTGGTTCCCACTGCGAAATCGTGTTGCATTCACTTCAGGATCTAAAATGCTCGGCAATACGCATCGCGAACGGCGAACATACCGGGCGTAAAATCGGTTCTCCGATTACCGATCTCGCGCTGCGCATGCTGCATGATATGACCGGGGCAGATAGCAGCGTTTCCAAATGCTATTTTACTCGCGCCAAAAGCGGCGTACTGATGAAGTCTGTTACCATCGCCATCCGTAACCGTGACCACCGGGTTATCGGCTTACTGTGCATCAACATGAACCTCGATGTCCCGTTCTCGCAGATCATGAACACCTTTATTCCGCCGGAAACGCCGGAAGTCGGTTCTGCGGTTAACTTCGCTTCCTCCGTTGAGGACCTGGTGACCCAGACGCTGGAGTTCACTATCGAAGAGGTGAATGCCGATCGCAACGTTTCCAATAACGCCAAGAATCGCCAGATCGTGCTCAATCTTTATGAGAAAGGCATCTTTGACATCAAGGATGCGATTAACCAGGTCGCCGATCGTCTGAACATCTCCAAACACACCGTCTATCTCTACATCCGCCAGTTCAAGAGCGGTGATTTCCTGGGGCAAGATAAGTAATGCGTTTTGCTTTGATGGTGACCGGCCCCGCCTATGGCACCCAGCAGGCGAGCAGCGCGCTGCAGTTTGCTAAAGCTGCACTGGCGGAGGGTCACGAGATAGCCTGCGTATTTTTCTATCGGGAAGGGGTCTATAACGCCAACCAACTGACCTCGCCCGCCAGTGATGAATTCGATCTGGTTCACTCCTGGCAATCATTGCATGACGTAAATGGCGTGGCGTTGCATATCTGCGTAGCCGCCGCGCTGCGCCGTGGCGTGACCGATGAAACCGAGGCTCGACAGCTTGGTCTGCCGACGTTTAATCTCCAGCCCGGCTTTTCGCTGAGCGGATTAGGCTCGCTGGCCGAAGCCGCGCTAACCTGCGATCGAATGGTACAGTTCTGATGAAACGAGTTGCGTTTGTTTTTTCCTCCGCTCCGCACGGCAGTAGCGCCGGCAGGGAAGGGCTGGATGCGCTACTGGCGACATCAGCTCTGAGCGATGACCTTGGCGTGTTTTTTGTAGGCGATGGTGTGTTTCAACTACTCAGTCAGCAGCAGCCGGGGGTTATTCTCGCTCGCGACTACATTGCCACCTTCAAGCTGCTTTCGCTCTACGATATCGAAAATTGCTGGATCTGCGCGGCGTCGCTGCGCGAACGTGGGCTAACGACAGAGACGACGTTTGTCACCGACGTCGAGCCGCTGGAAGCGGATGCCCTGCGCCATCGCCTTAATGACTACGATGTGATCCTGCACTTCTGAGGCCCCTATGCTGCATACGCTACGCACCTCACCCTGGCATGCCGACATTAGCGGGATTACCCGCCTGATGGACGACGGCGATGACCTGCTATTGATCGCCGATGGTGTGCTGGCAGCGGTTGAAAACAGCCGCTTCCTTGAAATTCTCCGCGCGGCCCCCATATCCATCTACGTGTTGAATGAAGATGTGCAAGCGCGCGGTCTTTGTGCTCAAATTTCGAGCGATGTCATCATGGTCAGCTATACTGACTTCGTCAGGTTAACGGTAAAACACGCCTCTCAGATCGCCTGGTAGCATCTTTGCCGTTGTATATTTCTTGACACCCTTTCGGCATGGCCCTAAAATTTCGCGTCCTCATATTATATGAGGCGATTTATTACGTGTTTACGAAGCAAAAGCTAAAACCAGGAGCTATTTAATGGCAACAGTTAACCAGCTGGTTCGCAAACCACGTGCTCGCAAAGTTGCAAAAAGCAACGTGCCTGCACTGGAAGCCTGCCCGCAGAAACGTGGTGTATGTACCCGTGTATATACCACCACTCCTAAGAAACCAAACTCCGCACTGCGTAAAGTATGCCGTGTGCGTTTGACTAACGGTTTTGAAGTTACCTCCTACATCGGTGGTGAAGGTCACAACCTGCAGGAACACTCCGTGATCCTGATCCGTGGCGGTCGTGTAAAAGACCTTCCGGGTGTTCGTTACCACACCGTTCGTGGTGCGCTTGACTGCTCCGGCGTTAAAGACCGTAAGCAAGCTCGCTCCAAGTATGGCGTGAAGCGTCCTAAGGCTTAATGGTTCTCCGTTAAGTAAGGCCAAACGTTTTATATTAATGTCAAACTCTTTGAGTTTTGGACAATCCTGAATTAACAACGGAGTATTTCCATGCCACGTCGTCGCGTCATTGGTCAGCGTAAAATCCTGCCAGATCCTAAGTTCGGATCAGAACTGCTGGCTAAATTTGTCAACATTCTGATGGTAGATGGTAAAAAATCTACTGCAGAATCAATCGTATACAGCGCGCTGGAGACCCTGGCTCAGCGTTCTGGTAAAAATGAACTGGAAGCATTCGAAGTTGCGCTCGAAAACGTGCGCCCAACTGTCGAAGTTAAGTCCCGCCGCGTAGGTGGTTCTACTTATCAGGTTCCAGTTGAAGTTCGTCCGGTCCGTCGTAATGCTCTGGCAATGCGTTGGATCGTTGAAGCTGCTCGTAAACGCGGTGATAAATCCATGGCTCTGCGCCTGGCGAACGAACTTTCTGACGCTGCAGACAACAAAGGTACTGCAGTTAAGAAACGTGAAGACGTTCACCGTATGGCAGAAGCCAACAAGGCGTTCGCACACTACCGTTGGTAATCCCTTCGGAGTATTAGTCACCAGGCGGGCGCTTCAGCGAAGCAGCCCGCTTTGGGTTACTTAACTGAACGCCTAAAAAGATAAACGAGGAATCAAATGGCTCGTACAACACCCATCGCACGCTACCGTAACATCGGTATCAGTGCGCACATCGACGCCGGTAAAACCACTACTACCGAACGTATTCTGTTCTACACCGGTGTAAACCACAAAATCGGTGAAGTTCACGACGGCGCCGCTACCATGGACTGGATGGAGCAGGAGCAGGAACGTGGTATTACCATCACTTCCGCAGCAACTACTGCATTCTGGTCTGGTATGGCTAAGCAGTATGAACCGCACCGCGTAAACATCATCGACACCCCGGGGCACGTTGACTTCACTATCGAAGTAGAACGTTCCATGCGTGTTCTTGACGGTGCGGTAATGGTTTACTGCGCAGTTGGTGGTGTTCAGCCACAGTCTGAAACCGTATGGCGTCAGGCTAACAAATATAAAGTTCCACGTATTGCGTTCGTTAACAAAATGGACCGTATGGGTGCGAACTTCCTGAAAGTTGTTGGTCAGATCAAAACCCGTCTGGGCGCGAACCCTGTTCCGCTGCAGCTGGCAATTGGTGCTGAAGAAGGTTTCACCGGTGTTGTTGACCTGGTGAAAATGAAAGCCATCAACTGGAATGAAGAAGACGCAGGCGTTACCTTCACTTATGAAGATATCCCAGCAGACATGCAGGACCTGGCTGACGAATGGCACCAGAACCTGATCGAGTCCGCTGCAGAAGCTTCAGAAGAGCTGATGGAGAAATACCTGGGTGGTGAAGAACTGACTGAAGAAGAGATCAAAAAAGCTCTGCGTCAGCGCGTTCTGAACAACGAAATCATCCTGGTAACCTGTGGTTCTGCGTTCAAGAACAAAGGTGTTCAGGCGATGCTGGATGCGGTAATTGATTACCTGCCATCCCCAATCGACGTACCTGCGATCAACGGTATCCTGGACGACGGTAAAGACACTCCGGCAGAACGTCACGCAAGCGACGATGAGCCGTTCTCTGCACTGGCGTTCAAAATTGCTACCGACCCGTTTGTTGGTAACTTGACCTTCTTCCGTGTGTATTCCGGTGTGGTTAACTCTGGTGATACCGTACTGAACTCCGTGAAAACTGCACGTGAGCGTTTCGGCCGTATCGTTCAGATGCACGCTAACAAACGTGAAGAGATCAAAGAAGTTCGCGCGGGCGACATCGCTGCTGCAATCGGTCTGAAAGACGTAACTACCGGTGACACTCTGTGTGACCCAGATGCGCCTATCATTCTGGAACGTATGGAATTCCCAGAGCCGGTAATCTCCATCGCAGTAGAACCAAAAACCAAAGCTGACCAGGAAAAAATGGGTCTGGCTCTGGGCCGTCTGGCTAAAGAAGACCCGTCATTCCGCGTATGGACTGATGAAGAATCTAACCAGACCATTATCGCCGGTATGGGTGAGCTGCACCTCGACATCATCGTTGACCGTATGAAACGTGAATTCAACGTTGAAGCGAACGTCGGTAAACCTCAGGTTGCTTACCGCGAAGCGATTCGCGCGAAAGTTACCGATATCGAAGGTAAGCACGCTAAGCAGTCTGGTGGTCGCGGTCAGTACGGTCATGTTGTTATCGACATGTACCCACTGGAGCCGGGTTCTAACCCGAAAGGCTACGAATTCATCAACGACATCAAGGGTGGTGTAATCCCAGGCGAATACATCCCTGCCGTTGATAAAGGTATCCAGGAACAGCTGAAATCTGGCCCGCTGGCTGGTTACCCGGTTGTTGACATGGGTGTTCGTCTGCACTTCGGTTCTTACCATGACGTTGACTCCTCTGAACTGGCGTTTAAACTGGCAGCTTCTCTGGCGTTTAAAGACGGCTTTAAGAAAGCGAAACCAGTTCTGCTTGAGCCTATCATGAAGGTTGAAGTAGAGACTCCTGAAGAGAACACTGGTGACGTTATCGGTGACTTGAGCCGCCGTCGTGGTATGCTCAAAGGTCAGGAATCCAACGTGACTGGCGTTGTGATCCACGCTGAAGTTCCGCTGTCCGAAATGTTCGGTTATGCAACTCAGCTGCGTTCACTGACCAAAGGCCGTGCTTCTTACTCCATGGAGTTCCTGAAGTACGACGATGCGCCGAACAACGTTGCTCAGGCCGTTATTGAAGCCCGTGGTAAATAATCCACAGGATTAAAACCTAAGTCCCGTGCTCTCTCCAAAGGGGAGAGCACTATAGTAAGGAATATAGCCGTGTCTAAAGAAAAATTTGAACGTACAAAACCGCACGTTAACGTCGGCACCATCGGCCACGTTGACCACGGTAAAACTACCCTGACTGCTGCAATCACTACCGTACTGGCTAAAACCTACGGCGGTGCTGCTCGTGCTTTCGACCAGATCGATAACGCACCAGAAGAAAAAGCTCGTGGTATCACCATCAACACTTCCCACGTTGAATATGACACCCCGACTCGCCACTACGCACACGTAGACTGCCCAGGCCACGCCGACTATGTTAAAAACATGATCACCGGTGCTGCGCAGATGGACGGCGCGATCCTGGTTGTTGCTGCGACTGATGGCCCTATGCCACAGACTCGTGAGCACATCCTGCTGGGTCGTCAGGTAGGCGTTCCTTACATCATCGTGTTCCTGAACAAATGCGACATGGTTGATGACGAAGAGCTGCTGGAACTGGTTGAAATGGAAGTTCGTGAACTTCTGTCCCAGTACGACTTCCCAGGTGATGATACCCCAATCATCCGTGGTTCTGCTCTGAAAGCGCTGGAAGGCGAAGCAGAGTGGGAAGCGAAAATCATCGAACTGGCTGGCTTCCTGGATTCTTACATCCCAGAACCAGAACGTGCTATCGACAAGCCGTTCCTGCTGCCAATCGAAGACGTATTCTCCATCTCCGGTCGTGGTACCGTTGTTACCGGTCGTGTAGAGCGCGGTATCATCAAAGTTGGTGAAGAAGTTGAAATCGTTGGTATCAAAGAGACTGCTAAGTCTACCTGTACCGGCGTTGAAATGTTCCGCAAACTGCTGGACGAAGGCCGTGCTGGTGAGAACGTTGGTGTTCTGCTGCGTGGTATCAAACGTGAAGAAATCGAACGTGGTCAGGTTCTGGCTAAGCCAGGCTCTATCAAGCCGCACACCAAGTTCGAATCTGAAGTGTACATTCTGTCCAAAGACGAAGGCGGCCGTCATACTCCGTTCTTCAAAGGCTACCGTCCACAGTTCTACTTCCGTACTACTGACGTGACCGGTACCATCGAACTGCCAGAAGGCGTTGAGATGGTAATGCCAGGCGACAACATCAAGATGGTTGTGACTCTGATCCACCCAATCGCGATGGACGACGGTCTGCGTTTCGCAATCCGTGAAGGCGGCCGTACCGTTGGTGCGGGCGTTGTTGCTAAAGTAATGAGCTAATTATTTATTAATTAGTTTTGCACTTGAAAAGGGCACTTCGGTGCCCTTTTTGCTTTCTGTTTTTTGTCCCCACTCTATTTTCCGCACGATTTGATCCCTTATTTCACGCCGCTTGTCGCGCCTGGCTATTGTAATCATAATTATTCTCACTTACACTTTGTTCAGAAATTGAACGGGAGTGGTTATGTACGTTTGTTTGTGTAATGGCGTCAGCGATAAAAAAATTCGCCAGGCAGTACGCCAGTTTCATCCGCAGTCTTTCCAGCAATTAAGAAAATGCATTCCTATTGGAAATCAATGTGGTAAATGCGTTCGTGCTGCACGTGAGGTGATGGAAGACGAATTAATGCAAATGCCAGAGTTCAAAGAGATTGCCTGAGCCCGGATTTCTTTTTTGACATCCCGGTAGGCCGTTCTACGCTTCAATAAGTGGAAGCGGAGGGTCTATATAATGAAAGGTGATGTTAAGATAATAAATTATCTCAATAAATTATTGGGAAACGAGCTTGTCGCAATCAACCAATACTTTCTCCATGCGAGAATGTTCAAAAACTGGGGCCTGATGCGCCTCAACGATATTGAATACCACGAATCCATCGATGAAATGAAACACGCCGATCAGTACATCGAGCGTATTCTGTTTCTTGAAGGGATCCCTAACCTGCAGGATCTTGGCAAGTTGCATATCGGCGAAGATGTCGAAGAGATGCTGCAGTCCGACTTAAAGCTTGAACTGGACGGCGCGAAGGATCTGCGTGAAGCTATCGCCTATGCTGATAGCGTCCATGATTACGTCAGCCGCGATATGTTGATTACTATCCTCACCGAGGAAGAACATCACATTGACTGGCTGGAGACCGAACTGGATCTGATCGGCAAAATTGGTCTGCAGAACTACCTGCAGTCGCAAATTAAGGTTGAAGGCTAAAAGTCGATAAGCCCGCCATAATAAAACCCGCCGCTCCCAGAAAGGGTCCAAAAGGCAGCGGGTTTTTTATATTCTCCGCCTGATGCAGCCACAGCGCCCTCCCCGCGATAAACCCACACGCCAGCAACGTAGCCACCAACACAAGCAGCGGTAGAGATTGCCAGCCGTGCCAGGCGCCGAGCGCTGCTACATACTTCACGTCACCATACCCTAAGCCTTCACGGCGTCGTAGTGCGCGGTATCCCCAGTAAAAGAGCGCCATTGTGCAATAGCCTGCAATCGCTCCCCATAGCGCCTCGTTACTCTTTGTTGGGTTCAGGCAGAGCTGACTTAAGAGCCCGGCCCAAAGAAGAGGGCAGGTTAGGCCGTCACGCAATAACCCGGTGCGGTAGTCTTGCCAGCACAGGATGACATTGAGTACGGCATAGAGAAGAAAGAAGGGGAGGGCCGGAAGTATCATGATTGGTTTCCATAAGAGGTCATGCCGACAGTGTGTGGGGCGAAGAGAAAGGCGGCAACGGGCGATGTACGTTTTCACGAGGGGCTATCCAGACGAATACACACCGTTGCCGTTTGTGCAGTAATTATGCGAACTGTCTTCCGGGCTTTACTGACTAATTTATAAACGCGGCTTGCTTAGTATGGGTATACGTGTATAATGCGCGGGCTTGTCTAATATAGACAGCGGTTCAATATGAACCACCGGTACTGCGTAAGCGATACCAGACAATGTTCCCAATTGGGGAACTCTGTAAGAACGGTTACACTCTCCCATCAATCGTAATGGGTTTGAGGAGTAACTATTTCGTCTATAAAATAATTGGAGCTCTGGTCTCATGCAGAACCAAAGAATCCGTATCCGCCTGAAAGCGTTTGATCATCGTCTGATCGATCAATCAACCGCGGAAATCGTCGAGACTGCTAAGCGCACTGGTGCGCAAGTCCGTGGTCCGATCCCGCTGCCGACCCGCAAAGAGCGCTTTACCGTTCTGATCTCCCCGCACGTCAACAAAGACGCGCGTGATCAGTACGAAATTCGCACTCACAAGCGTCTGGTTGACATCGTTGAGCCAACTGAAAAAACCGTTGATGCTCTGATGCGTCTGGACCTGGCTGCCGGTGTAGACGTGCAGATCAGCCTGGGTTAATCAGGTCATCGAGCGATTGAGAGGTTGATACAATGATTGGTTTAGTCGGTAAAAAAGTGGGTATGACCCGCATCTTCACTGAAGATGGCGTTTCTATCCCAGTAACCGTTATCGAAGTTGAAGCAAACCGCGTTACTCAGATCAAAGATCTGGCTAACGATGGCTATCGCGCTGTTCAGGTTACCACTGGTGCTAAAAAAGCTAACCGTGTAACCAAGCCGGAAGCTGGTCACTTCGCTAAAGCTGGCGTAGAAGCTGGCCGCGGCCTGTGGGAGTTCCGTCTGGCAGATGGTGAAGAATACACCGTTGGTCAGGACATTAGCGTTGAACTGTTTGCTGACGTTAAAAAAGTTGACGTAACCGGTACCTCTAAAGGTAAAGGTTTCGCTGGTACCGTTAAGCGCTGGAACTTCCGTACCCAGGACGCTACTCACGGTAACTCCTTGTCTCACCGCGTTCCGGGTTCTATCGGTCAGAACCAGACTCCGGGCAAAGTGTTCAAAGGCAAGAAAATGGCAGGTCAGATGGGTAACGAACGTGTCACCGTTCAGAGCCTTGACGTAGTACGCGTTGACGCTGAGCGCAACCTGCTGCTGGTTAAAGGTGGTGTTCCGGGTGCGACCGGTTGCGACCTGATCGTTAAACCAGCTGTGAAGGCGTAAGGGGATAGCAATGGAATTAGTATTGAAAGACGCGCAGAGCGCGCTGACTGTTTCCGAAACTACCTTCGGTCGTGATTTCAACGAAGCGCTGGTTCACCAGGTTGTTGTTGCTTATGCAGCTGGTGCTCGTCAGGGTACTCGTGCTCAGAAGACTCGTGCTGAAGTAACTGGTTCAGGCAAAAAGCCATGGCGCCAGAAAGGTACCGGCCGTGCGCGTTCAGGTTCTATCAAGAGCCCGATCTGGCGTTCAGGTGGCGTGACCTTTGCTGCTCGTCCACAGGACCACAGTCAAAAAGTTAACAAAAAGATGTACCGCGGCGCGCTGAAAAGCATCCTGTCCGAACTGGTACGTCAGGATCGTCTGATCGTTGTCGAATCATTCTCTGTTGAAGCGCCTAAAACTAAGCTGCTGGCACAGAAACTGAAAGACATGGCTCTGGAAGATGTGCTGATCATCACCGGTGAGCTGGACGAAAACCTGTTCCTGGCTGCGCGCAACCTGCACAAGGTTGACGTACGCGATGCAACTGGTATCGACCCGGTTAGCCTGATCGCCTTCGACAAAGTCGTAATGACTGCTGATGCTGTTAAGCAAGTTGAGGAGATGCTGGCATGATTCGTGAAGAACGTCTGCTGAAGGTGCTGCGCGCACCGCACGTTTCTGAAAAAGCGTCTACTGCGATGGAAAAAACCAATACCATCGTTCTCAAAGTTGCCAAAGACGCGACCAAAGCAGAAATCAAAGCTGCTGTGCAGAAACTGTTTGAAGTCGAAGTCGAAGTCGTTAACACCCTGGTAGTTAAAGGGAAAGTTAAACGTCACGGACAGCGTATCGGTCGTCGTAGCGACTGGAAAAAAGCTTACGTCACCCTGAAGGAAGGCCAGAATCTGGACTTCGTCGGCGGCGCTGAGTAAGTCGGAGGAGTAATACAATGGCAGTTGTTAAATGTAAACCGACATCTCCGGGTCGTCGCCACGTCGTTAAAGTGGTCAACCCAGAGCTGCACAAGGGCAAACCTTTTGCTCCGCTGGTTGAAAAAAACAGCAAATCCGGTGGTCGTAACAACAATGGCCGTATCACCACTCGTCACATCGGTGGTGGTCACAAGCAGGCTTACCGTATTGTTGACTTCAAACGCAACAAAGACGGTATCCCGGCAATTGTTGAACGTCTTGAGTACGATCCGAACCGCTCCGCGAACATCGCGCTGGTTCTGTACAAAGACGGCGAACGTCGTTACATCCTGGCCCCTAAAGGCCTGAAAGCTGGCGACCAGATTCAGTCTGGCGTTGATGCTGCAATCAAAGCAGGTAACACCCTGCCGATGCGCAATATCCCGGTTGGTTCTACCGTTCATAACGTAGAAATGAAACCAGGTAAAGGCGGTCAGCTGGCACGTTCCGCTGGTACTTACGTTCAGATCGTTGCTCGCGATGGTGCTTATGTCACCCTGCGTCTGCGTTCTGGTGAAATGCGTAAAGTCGAAGCAGAATGCCGTGCGACTCTGGGCGAAGTTGGCAATGCTGAGCATATGCTGCGCGTTCTGGGTAAAGCAGGTGCTGCACGCTGGCGTGGTGTTCGTCCTACCGTTCGCGGTACCGCGATGAACCCAGTCGACCACCCACATGGTGGTGGTGAAGGTCGTAACTTTGGTAAGCACCCGGTATCCCCGTGGGGCCTGCAGACCAAAGGTAAGAAGACCCGCAGCAACAAGCGTACTGATAAATTCATCGTACGTCGCCGTAGCAAATAATTTTAGAGGATAAGCCATGCCACGTTCTCTCAAGAAAGGTCCTTTTATTGACCTGCACTTGCTGAAGAAGGTAGAGAAAGCGGTGGAAAGCGGAGACAAGAAGCCCCTGCGCACTTGGTCCCGTCGTTCAACGATCTTTCCTAACATGATCGGTTTGACCATCGCTGTCCATAATGGTCGTCAGCACGTTCCAGTATTTGTAACCGACGAAATGGTTGGTCACAAACTGGGTGAATTCGCACCGACTCGTACTTATCGCGGCCACGCTGCTGATAAAAAAGCGAAGAAGAAATAAGGTAGGAGGAAGAGATGGAAACTTTAGCTCAACATCGCCATGCTCGTTCTTCTGCTCAGAAGGTTCGCCTTGTTGCTGACCTGATTCGCGGTAAGAAAGTGTCGCAGGCGCTGGAAATTCTGACCTACACCAATAAGAAAGCGGCTGTACTGGTCAAGAAAGTTCTGGAATCTGCCATTGCTAACGCTGAACACAACGATGGCGCTGACATTGATGATCTGAAAGTTACGAAAATTTTCGTAGACGAAGGCCCAAGCATGAAGCGCATTATGCCGCGTGCTAAAGGTCGTGCAGATCGCATCCTGAAGCGCACCAGCCACATCACTGTGGTTGTGTCCGATCGCTGAGACTCTGGAGACTAGCAATGGGTCAGAAAGTACATCCTAATGGTATTCGCCTGGGTATTGTAAAACCATGGAACTCTACTTGGTTTGCGAACACCAAAGAATTCGCTGACAACCTGGACAGCGATTTTAAAGTACGTCAGTACCTGACTAAGGAACTGGCTAAGGCGTCCGTATCTCGTATCGTTATCGAGCGTCCGGCTAAGAGCATCCGTGTGACCATTCACACTGCTCGTCCGGGCATCGTAATCGGTAAGAAAGGCGAAGACGTAGAAAAACTGCGCAAGGTCGTAGCGGATATCGCTGGCGTTCCTGCACAGATCAATATCGCTGAAGTTCGTAAGCCTGAACTGGACGCTAAATTGGTTGCTGACAGCATCACTTCACAGCTGGAACGTCGCGTTATGTTCCGTCGTGCTATGAAGCGTGCTGTACAGAACGCAATGCGTCTGGGCGCGAAGGGTATTAAAGTTGAAGTTAGCGGCCGTCTGGGCGGCGCGGAAATCGCACGTACCGAATGGTACCGCGAAGGTCGCGTACCTCTGCACACTCTGCGTGCTGACATCGACTACAACACCTCTGAAGCGCACACCACTTACGGTGTAATCGGCGTTAAGGTATGGATCTTCAAAGGTGAGATCCTGGGTGGTATGGCTGCTGTTGAACAACCGGAACCGGCTGCTCAACCTAAAAAGCAGCAGCGTAAAGGCCGTAAATAAGGAGCGTCGCTGATGTTACAACCAAAGCGTACAAAATTCCGTAAAGTGCACAAAGGCCGTAACCGCGGTCTGGCGCAGGGTACGGATGTTAGCTTCGGCAGCTTCGGCCTGAAAGCTGTTGGCCGTGGTCGTCTGACTGCACGTCAGATCGAAGCAGCACGTCGTGCAATGACCCGTGCAGTTAAGCGTCAAGGTAAGATCTGGATCCGTGTATTCCCGGACAAACCGATCACCGAGAAACCGCTGGCAGTGCGTATGGGTAAAGGTAAAGGTAACGTGGAGTATTGGGTTGCCTTGATCCAGCCGGGTAAAGTCCTGTATGAAATGGACGGTGTCCCGGAAGAGCTGGCCCGTGAAGCATTCGGCCTCGCTGCAGCGAAACTGCCGATCAAAACCACCTTTGTAACTAAGACGGTGATGTAATGAAAGCAAAAGAGCTGCGTGAAAAAAGCGTTGAAGAGCTGAACGCTGAGCTGCTGAACCTGCTGCGTGAGCAGTTCAACCTGCGCATGCAGGCTGCCAGTGGCCAGCTGCAACAGACTCACCTGCTGAAGCAGGTTCGTCGTGATGTTGCACGCGTTAAGACTTTACTGACTCAGAAGGCGGGTGCGTAATGACCGATAAAATCCGTACTCTGCAAGGTCGCGTAGTTAGCGCAAAAATGGAGAAATCCCTTGTTGTTGCTATCGAACGTATGGTGAAACACCCGGTATACGGCAAATTCATCAAACGTACGACCAAACTGCACGTACATGACGAGAACAACGAATGTGGTATCGGCGACAAGGTTGAAATCCGTGAATGCCGTCCACTGTCCAAGACTAAGTCCTGGACGCTGGTTCGCGTTGTAGAGAAAGCGGTTCTGTAATACAGTACTCGTTCTCGATACGAATAAACGGCTCAGCGATGAGCCGTTTATTTTTTCTACCCTTATCGTTGAAGCGGTGTTATAATGCCGCGCCCTCGATATGGGGCTTTTTAACGACCTGAATTCGGGTCTCAGTAGTAGTTGACATTAGCGGAGCACTAAAATGATCCAAGAACAGACTATGCTGAACGTCGCCGACAACTCCGGTGCACGTCGCGTAATGTGTATCAAGGTTCTGGGTGGCTCGCACCGTCGCTACGCAGGCGTAGGCGACATCATCAAGATCACCATCAAGGAAGCAATTCCACGTGGTAAGGTCAAAAAAGGTGATGTGCTGAAGGCGGTAGTGGTGCGCACCAAGAAGGGTGTTCGTCGCCCGGACGGTTCTGTCATTCGCTTCGATGGTAATGCATGCGTTATTTTAAACAATAACAGCGAGCAACCTATCGGTACGCGTATTTTTGGGCCGGTAACTCGTGAACTTCGTAACGAGAAGTTCATGAAAATTATCTCTCTGGCACCAGAAGTACTCTAAGGAGCGAATCATGGCAGCGAAAATCCGTCGTGATGACGAAGTTATCGTGTTAACCGGTAAAGATAAAGGTAAACGCGGTAAAGTTAAGAATGTCTTGTCTTCCGGCAAGGTTATCGTTGAAGGTATCAACCTGGTTAAGAAACACCAGAAGCCGGTTCCGGCTCTGAACCAACCAGGCGGCATTGTAGAGAAAGAAGCAGCTATTCAGATCTCTAACATTGCACTGTTCAACGCGGCTACCGGCAAGGCTGACCGTGTAGGCTTTAGATTCGAAGACGGCAAAAAAGTCCGTTTCTTCAAGTCTAATAGCGAAACTATCAAGTAATTTGGAGTAGTACGATGGCGAAACTGCATGATTACTACAAAGACGAAGTAGTCGCTAAACTCATGTCTGAGTTTAACTACAATTCTGTCATGCAAGTCCCTCGGGTCGAGAAGATCACCCTGAACATGGGTGTTGGTGAAGCGATCGCTGACAAGAAACTGCTGGATAACGCAGCAGCTGATCTGACAGCAATCTCCGGTCAAAAGCCGTTGATCACCAAAGCACGCAAATCAGTTGCAGGCTTCAAAATCCGTCAGGGCTATCCGATCGGCTGTAAAGTAACTCTGCGTGGCGAACGCATGTGGGAGTTCTTTGAGCGCCTGATCACTATTGCTGTACCACGTATCCGTGACTTCCGTGGCTTGTCCGCTAAGTCATTCGACGGCCGTGGTAACTACAGCATGGGTGTCCGTGAGCAGATCATCTTCCCAGAAATCGACTACGATAAAGTCGACCGCGTACGTGGTTTGGATATTACCATCACCACTACTGCGAAATCTGACGAAGAAGGCCGTGCTCTGCTGGCTGCCTTTGACTTCCCGTTCCGCAAGTAAGGTAGGGTTACTGAATGGCTAAGCAATCAATGAAAGCACGCGAAGTAAAGCGCGTAGCTTTAGCTGATAAATTCTTCGCTAAACGCGCTGAACTCAAAGCTATCATCTCTGATGTGAACGCAACCGACGAAGATCGTTGGAATGCTGTTCTGAAGCTGCAGTCTCTGCCGCGTGATTCCAGCCCGTCTCGTCAGCGTAAACGCTGCCGTCAAACTGGTCGTCCGCATGGCTATGTGGGCAAGTTCGGGTTGAGCCGTATCAAGCTTCGTGAAGCCGCTATGCGCGGTGAAGTACCAGGCTTGAAAAAGGCTAGCTGGTAATTACCAATTGAATCACGGGAGTAAAGACAGATGAGCATGCAAGATCCGATCGCGGATATGCTGACCCGTATCCGTAACGGTCAGGCCGCGAATAAAGCTGCGGTCACCATGCCTTCCTCCAAGCTGAAAGTGGCAATTGCCAACGTGCTGAAGGAAGAAGGTTTTATTGAAGATTTTAAAGTTGAAGGCGACACCAAGCCGGAACTGGAACTTACTCTTAAGTATTTCCAGGGTAAAGCTGTTGTAGAAAGCATTCAGCGTGTTAGTCGCCCAGGTCTGCGTATTTATAAGCGCAAAGACGAGCTGCCAAAAGTTATGGCTGGCATGGGTATCGCGGTTGTTTCTACCTCTAAAGGTGTTATGACTGATCGTGCAGCGCGCCAGGCTGGTCTTGGTGGCGAAATTATCTGCTACGTAGCCTAATCGGAGGAAAAAATGTCTCGTGTTGCTAAAGCACCGGTCGTTGTTCCTGCCGGCGTTGATGTAAAAATCAACGGTCAGGTTATTACGATCAAAGGTAAGAACGGCGAGCTGACTCGTACTCTCAACGATGCTGTTGAAGTTAAACAGGCAGATAATGCCCTGACCTTCGGTCCACGTGATGGTTACGTAGACGGCTGGGCTCAGGCTGGTACCGCGCGTGCCCTGCTGAACTCAATGGTTATCGGTGTTACCGAAGGCTTCACTAAAAAGCTTCAGCTGGTTGGTGTAGGTTATCGTGCAGCGATCAAAGGGAATGCAGTAAGCCTGTCTTTAGGCTTCTCTCACCCTGTTGAGCATCAGCTGCCTGCAGGTATTACTGCTGAATGTCCGACTCAAACTGAAATCGTGCTGAAAGGCGCTGATAAGCAGGTGATCGGTCAGGTAGCAGCTGATCTGCGCGCCTACCGTCGTCCTGAGCCTTATAAAGGCAAGGGTGTTCGTTACGCCGACGAAGTCGTGCGTACCAAAGAGGCTAAGAAGAAGTAAGGTAACACTATGGATAAGAAATCTGCTCGTATCCGTCGTGCGACCCGCGCACGCCGCAAGCTCCAGGAGCTGGGTGCAACTCGCCTGGTGGTACATCGTACCCCGCGTCATATTTACGCACAGGTCATTGCACCAAACGGTTCCGAAGTTCTGGTAGCTGCTTCTACTGTAGAAAAAGCTATCGCTGAACAACTGAAGTACACCGGTAACAAAGACGCTGCAGCAGCTGTGGGTAAAGCTGTCGCTGAACGCGCTCTGGAAAAAGGCATCAAAGATGTGTCCTTTGACCGTTCCGGGTTCCAATATCATGGTCGCGTCCAGGCACTGGCAGATGCTGCCCGTGAAGCTGGCCTTCAGTTCTAAGGTAGAGGTGTAAGATGGCTCACATCGAAAAACAAGCTGGCGAACTGCAGGAAAAGCTGATCGCGGTAAACCGCGTATCTAAAACCGTTAAAGGTGGTCGTATTTTCTCCTTCACAGCTCTGACTGTAGTTGGTGATGGTAACGGTCGCGTTGGTTTTGGTTACGGTAAAGCGCGTGAAGTTCCAGCAGCGATCCAGAAAGCGATGGAAAAAGCCCGTCGCAATATGATTAACGTCGCGCTGAATACCGGCACCCTGCAGCACCCAGTTAAGGGTACTCACACGGGTTCTCGTGTATTCATGCAGCCGGCTTCTGAAGGTACCGGTATCATCGCCGGTGGTGCAATGCGCGCCGTCCTGGAAGTCGCTGGGGTTCGTAACGTTCTGGCTAAAGCGTATGGTTCCACCAACCCGATTAACGTGGTTCGTGCAACTATCGACGGTCTGGAAAATATGAAATCTCCGGAAATGGTCGCTGCCAAGCGTGGTAAATCCGTTGAAGAAATTCTGGGGAAATAAACCATGGCAAAGACTATTAAAATTACTCAAACCCGCAGTGCAATCGGTCGTCTGCCGAAACACAAGGCAACGCTGCTTGGCCTGGGTCTGCGTCGTATTGGTCACACCGTAGAACGCGAGGATACTCCTGCTGTTCGTGGTATGGTCAACGCGGTTTACTTCATGGTTAAAGTTGAGGAGTAAGAGATGCGTTTAAATACTCTGTCTCCGGCCGAAGGCTCTAAAAAGGCGGGTCGCCGTCTGGGTCGTGGTATCGGTTCTGGCCTCGGCAAAACCGGCGGTCGTGGTCACAAAGGTCAGAAGTCTCGTTCTGGCGGTGGCGTACGTCGTGGTTTCGAGGGTGGCCAGATGCCACTGTACCGTCGTCTGCCGAAATTCGGCTTCACTTCTCGCAAATCAGCGATTACAGCGGAAGTTCGTCTGTCTGACCTGGCGAAAGTGGAAGGCGGTATTGTTGACCTGAACACGCTGAAAGCAGCTAACATTATCGGTATTCAGATCGAGTTCGCGAAAGTGATTCTGTCTGGTGAGGTTTCTACCCCGGTAACTGTTCGTGGCCTGCGTGTTACTAAAGGCGCTCGTGCTGCTATCGAAGCTGCTGGCGGTAAAATCGAGGAATAAGTAGCAGATGGCTAAACAACCGGGATTAGATTTTCAAAGTGCCAAAGGTGGCTTAGGCGAGCTGAAACGCAGACTGTTGTTTGTAATCGGTGCGCTTATTGTGTTCCGTATTGGCTCTTTTATTCCGATCCCTGGTATTGATGCCGCTGTACTTGCCAAACTGCTTGAGCAACAGCGAGGCACCATCATTGAAATGTTTAACATGTTCTCTGGTGGTGCTCTCAGCCGTGCTTCTATCTTTGCCCTGGGTATCATGCCGTATATTTCGGCATCGATTATTATCCAGCTGCTGACGGTGGTTCATCCAACGCTGGCAGAAATCAAGAAAGAAGGGGAGTCTGGTCGTCGTAAGATCAGCCAGTACACCCGTTACGGCACTCTGGTGCTGGCAATATTCCAGTCTATCGGTATTGCTACCGGTTTACCGAATATGCCTGGTATGCAGGGCCTGGTAATCAATCCAGGCTTTGCATTCTATTTCACCGCTGTTGTGAGTCTGGTTACAGGGACTATGTTCCTGATGTGGCTCGGCGAACAGATTACTGAGCGTGGTATCGGCAACGGTATCTCAATCATTATCTTCGCTGGTATCGTTGCGGGACTCCCGCCAGCCATTGCCCATACTATCGAGCAAGCGCGTCAAGGCGACCTGCACTTCCTCCTGTTGCTGTTGGTTGCAGTATTAGTATTTGCAGTGACGTTCTTTGTTGTATTCGTTGAACGTGGTCAACGCCGCATTGTGGTAAACTACGCAAAACGTCAGCAGGGTCGTCGTGTCTATGCTGCACAGAGCACACATTTACCGCTGAAAGTGAATATGGCCGGGGTAATCCCAGCAATCTTCGCTTCCAGTATTATTCTGTTCCCTGCGACCATCGCGTCATGGTTCGGGGGCGGTACCGGTTGGAACTGGCTGACAACAATTTCGCTGTATTTGCAGCCTGGGCAACCGCTTTATGTGTTACTCTATGCGTCTGCAATCATCTTCTTCTGTTTCTTCTACACGGCGTTGGTCTTCAACCCGCGTGAAACAGCAGATAACCTGAAGAAGTCCGGTGCATTTGTACCAGGAATTCGTCCGGGAGAGCAAACGGCGAAGTATATCGATAAAGTAATGACTCGCCTAACTCTCGTTGGTGCGTTGTATATTACTTTTATCTGCCTGATCCCGGAGTTCATGCGTGATGCAATGAAAGTGCCGTTCTACTTCGGTGGGACATCGCTACTGATCGTTGTTGTCGTGATTATGGACTTTATGGCTCAAGTGCAAACTCTGATGATGTCAAGTCAGTACGAGTCTGCATTGAAGAAGGCGAACCTCAAAGGCTATAGCCGCTAAAAGGTCGCCCGAGAAGTTACGGAGAGTAAAAATGAAAGTTCGTGCTTCCGTCAAGAAATTATGCCGTAACTGCAAAATCGTTAAGCGTGATGGTGTCATCCGTGTGATTTGCAGCGCCGAGCCAAAGCATAAACAGCGCCAAGGCTGATTTATTCGCATATTTTTCTTGCAAAGTTGGGTTGAGCTGGCTAGATTAGCCAGCCAATCTTTTGTATGTCTGTGCGTTTCCATTTGAGTATCCTGAAAACGGGCTTTTCAGCATGGTGCGTACATATTAAATAGTAGGAGTGCATAGTGGCCCGTATAGCAGGCATTAACATTCCTGATCAGAAACATGCTGTGATCGCGTTAACCTCGATCTATGGCGTCGGCAAGACCCGTTCTAAAGCCATCCTGGCTGCTGCGGGTATCGCTGAAAATGTTAAGATCAGTGAGCTGTCTGAAGGACAAATCGACACGCTGCGTGACGAAGTTGCCAAATTTGTCGTTGAAGGTGATCTGCGCCGTGAAATTAGCATGAGCATCAAGCGCCTGATGGATCTTGGTTGCTATCGCGGTTTGCGTCATCGTCGTGGTCTCCCGGTTCGCGGCCAGCGTACCAAGACCAACGCACGTACCCGTAAGGGTCCGCGCAAACCGATCAAGAAATAATCGGGGTGATTGAATAATGGCAAAGGCACCAGTTCGTGCACGTAAGCGTGTAAGAAAACAAGTCTCTGATGGCGTGGCTCATATCCATGCTTCTTTTAACAACACCATCGTAACTATTACCGATCGTCAGGGTAATGCGCTGGGTTGGGCAACAGCCGGTGGTTCCGGTTTCCGTGGTTCGCGTAAATCCACTCCGTTTGCAGCTCAGGTTGCAGCAGAGCGTTGCGCTGACGCCGTTAAAGAATACGGCATCAAGAATCTGGAAGTTATGGTTAAAGGTCCGGGTCCAGGCCGCGAATCTACTATTCGTGCTCTGAACGCCGCTGGTTTCCGCATCACTAATATTACTGATGTGACTCCGATCCCTCATAACGGTTGTCGTCCGCCGAAGAAACGTCGCGTATAACGCTTCGTTTTCCAGGTTTGTTGGAGAAAGAAAATGGCAAGATATTTGGGTCCTAAGCTCAAGCTGAGCCGTCGTGAGGGCACCGACTTATTCCTTAAGTCTGGCGTTCGCGCGATCGATACCAAGTGTAAAATTGAACAAGCTCCTGGCCAGCACGGTGCGCGTAAACCGCGTCTGTCTGACTATGGTGTGCAGTTGCGTGAAAAGCAAAAAGTTCGTCGTACCTACGGCGTGCTGGAGCGTCAGTTCCGTAACTATTACAAAGAAGCAGCACGTCTGAAAGGCAACACCGGTGAAAACCTGTTGGCTCTGCTGGAAGGTCGTCTGGACAACGTAGTATACCGTATGGGCTTTGGCGCCACTCGTGCAGAAGCACGTCAGCTGGTTAGCCATAAAGCAGTCATGGTAAACGGTCGTGTTGTTAACATCGCTTCTTATCAGGTTAAAGCGAATGACGTTGTTAGCATCCGTGAGAAAGCGAAAAAGCAATCTCGCGTTAAAGCCGCTCTGGAGCTGGCTGAACAGCGTGAAAAGCCAACCTGGCTGGAAGTTGATGCTGGCAAGATGGAAGGCACGTTCAAGCGTCAGCCTGAGCGTTCTGATCTGTCTGCGGACATTAACGAACACCTGATCGTCGAGCTTTACTCCAAGTAAAGCTTAGTACCAAAGAGAGGACACAATGCAGGGTTCTGTGACAGAGTTTCTAAAACCGCGCCTGGTAGATATCGAGCAAGTGAGTTCGACGCACGCCAAGGTGACCCTTGAGCCTTTAGAGCGTGGCTTTGGCCATACTCTGGGTAACGCACTGCGCCGTATTCTGCTCTCATCGATGCCGGGTTGCGCGGTGACCGAGGTTGAGATTGATGGTGTACTTCATGAGTACAGCACCAAAGAAGGCGTTCAGGAAGATATCCTTGAAATCCTGCTCAACCTGAAAGGGCTGGCGGTGAGAGTTCAGGGTAAAGATGAAGTTATTCTTACCTTGAATAAATCTGGCATTGGCCCTGTGACCGCAGCCGATATCACCCATGATGGGGATGTCGAAATCGTCAAGCCGCAGCACGTGATCTGCCACCTGACCGATGAGAACGCAGCTATCAGCATGCGTATCAAAGTTCAGCGCGGTCGCGGTTATGTGCCGGCTTCTGCCCGAATTCATTCGGAAGAAGATGAGCGCCCGATCGGACGTCTGTTGGTCGACGCATGCTACAGCCCTGTAGAGCGTATTGCCTACAATGTTGAAGCAGCGCGTGTAGAACAGCGTACCGACCTGGACAAGCTGGTCATCGAAATGGAAACCAACGGCACAATCGATCCTGAAGAGGCGATTCGTCGTGCGGCAACCATCCTGGCAGAACAACTGGAAGCTTTCGTTGACTTACGTGATGTACGTCAGCCGGAAGTGAAAGAAGAGAAACCAGAATTCGATCCGATCCTGCTGCGCCCTGTTGACGATCTGGAATTGACTGTCCGCTCTGCTAACTGCCTCAAGGCAGAAGCTATCCACTATATCGGTGATCTGGTACAGCGTACCGAGGTTGAGCTTCTTAAGACGCCTAACCTGGGTAAAAAATCTCTTACTGAGATTAAAGACGTGCTGGCCTCACGTGGTCTTTCTCTGGGCATGCGCCTGGAAAATTGGCCGCCGGCAAGCATTGCTGACGAGTAACCGGATCACAGGTTAAGGTTTTACTGAGAAGGATAAGGTCATGCGCCATCGTAAGAGTGGTCGTCAACTGAACCGCAACAGCAGCCATCGCCAGGCTATGTTCCGCAACATGGCAGGTTCACTGGTTCGTCATGAAATCATCAAGACGACCCTGCCTAAAGCGAAAGAACTGCGTCGCGTAGTTGAGCCGCTGATTACTCTTGCCAAGACTGATAGCGTTGCTAATCGTCGTCTGGCATTCGCCCGTACTCGTGATAACGAGATCGTGGCAAAACTGTTTAACGAACTGGGCCCGCGTTTCGCGAGCCGTACCGGTGGTTACACTCGCATTCTGAAGTGTGGCTTCCGTGCAGGCGACAACGCGCCGATGGCTTACATCGAGCTGGTTGATCGTTCAGAATCGAAAGCAGAAGCAGCTGCAGAGTAATCTGTAGTAAAGTAAAAAAACCCGCCTCGGCGGGTTTTTTTATATCCCCATCATCCCCACCCTTCTACAATAGTCGTATCTTTTCTGTTCATTTCTCCGGAGTAGGTGCATGTGGTTACTGGATCAATGGGCCGAACGCCATATTACCGACGCGCAGCGCAAAGGTGAGTTTGATAACCTGCCTGGTCAGGGTGAACCACTGATACTAGATGATGATTCAGCCGTACCCGAAGCGTTGCGTTCTGGCTATCGGTTGTTGAAGAATGCGGGGTGTTTGCCTCCAGAACTTGAGCAGCGTAAGCAGGCCGTTGAATTAGCGGATTTGCTGAAAGGCATTCGTCGGGAAGATGAGAGATACCAGGAACTGAGCCGTCGACTGGCGCTGATGGAACTGAAGTTGCAGCAAGCAGGATTAAGCACTGATTTTCTGCGCGGTGACTACGCCGATAAGCTGATGAGTAAAATAAACGAGGAGTAGCTATGTACCGCATTGGCGAATTGTCAAAGCTTGCCGGCGTGACACCGGATACCGTGCGCTATTATGAAAAGCAGCAGATGATGAGTCATGATATTCGTACTGAAGGCGGGTTTCGCCTTTATACGACAGACGATCTTCAGCGTTTGAAGTTTATTCGCTATGCTCGACAGTTGGGGTTCACCCTTGAGTCGATCCGTGAATTACTTTCGATCCGCGTTGATCCCGCTCACCACACCTGCCAGGAATCAAAAGGGATCGTGCAGGCTCGTTTGAGCGAAGTGGAGTCCCGCATTGAAGAACTTCAGGCAATGCAGCGCGCGCTGAAACAGCTTAATGATGCCTGCTGCGGGACTGCGCATAGCAGCCAGCACTGTTCTATCCTCGGGATTCTGGAAGAAGGGGCGGGAGCATCGTAAAATGCGAGTTGAGTGTTTACATAATTAGATCTACACTCGCCGCGTAATAAACACACAATCAGGAGATGTTATGAGCCGCTATCAACACACAAAGGGGCAGATTAAAGACAATGCCATCGAAGCCCTATTACATGACCCACTGTTTCGTCAGCGCGTAGAGAAAAATAAGAAAGGGAAAGGTAGCTATCTGCGGAAAGAAAAACACGGTAAGGGGTATGGGCGGGAGGCCAGTGGCAAACAAGCGATGCGCTTTTTTACCACTGGCTTTCTGCTTTCTGTAGCCTGATTAAGAACGGTTGTTCTGTTCTTTCAGCAGGTCACGAATTTCAGACAGCAGCACTTCTTCTTTGGTTGGTGCAGGAGCAGCAGCTGGCTCCTCTTTCTTACGGTTAAGCTTGTTGATCAGTTTTATCGCCATAAAGATGGCGAAGGCAACAATCACAAAATCGAAGATGTTCTGGATGAACACACCGTAGTGCATGACCACTGCCGGTACATCACCTTGCGCATCGCGCAGCGTTACCGCGAACTGTTTGAAATCAATCCCACCAATGAGTAGCCCCAGCGGCGGCATGATGATGTCCGCAACTAATGACGATACAATCTTGCCAAACGCTGCACCAATAATGACACCCACTGCCAAATCGACAACATTTCCTCGCATCGCGAATTCGCGAAACTCTTTAATAATGCTCATTTTATTCTCCCTTGTGCTAGCTGACGTTTATAAGTTTAACAAATGTTTATCTATTTTCCATTGGTGATAATAAATATGGCGGTATTAATTAACCCATAAATAATAGCGGGTTAATAAAAAAGGCGCTCTATTGAGCGCCTTTGGGGAATTAAAGGAAGAAGGGACTTGGCTGGAACAACCGTTCCACGTCCGAAATATATTTTTTATCGGTCAGGAACATAATCACGTGGTCGCCTTGCTCAATGCGTAAATTGTCATTAGCAATCATCACATCATTTCCGCGTACCACTGCACCAATAATCGTACCCGGCGGTAGTTTAATTTCATCGATGACGCGGCCCACAACACGTGAAGTACTTTCATCACCGTGCGCGACGGCCTCGATGGCTTCGGCAACGCCGCGGCGCAGAGACGAGACGCCCACAATATCCGCTTTACGCACGTGGCTCAGCAGTGCGGAAATCGTCGCCTGCTGCGGGGAGATCGCAATATCGATAACGCTACCCTGTACCAGATCAACGTAGGCTTTTCGCTGAATGAGCACCATCACTTTCTTGGCGCCCATCCGCTTGGCCAACATCGCTGACATAATATTGGCTTCATCATCATTGGTGACGGCAATAAACAGATCAACTTGATCGATATGCTCTTCCGCCAGCAATTCTTGATCCGATGCATCGCCAAAGAAAACGATCGTATTCTGCAGCTTTTCAGCAAGCTCCGCCGCACGCTGTTGATTACGTTCAATCAACTTCACGCTGTAATCTTTTTCCAGCTGGCGCGCCAGGCCTGCACCGATGTTCCCGCCGCCGACCAGCATAATGCGCTTGTACGGTTTCTCCAGACGCTGAAGCTCGCTCATTACCGCCCGAATATGCTGTGATGCGGCAATAAAGAAGACTTCATCCCCGGCCTCAACGATCGTTGAGCCCTGCGGGCGAATGGGACGATCGTGACGGAAAATAGCGGCTACGCGGGTATCGATATGCGGCATATGTTCGCGCATAGTCGAGAGCGCATTACCCACCAGAGGCCCGCCGTAGTAGGCTTTAACTACTGCCAGGCTTACCTTTCCTTCGGCAAAGTTCACCACCTGCAGCGCACCCGGATACTCAATCAGTCGATAGATGTTATCGATGACCAGCTGCTCTGGCGCAATCAGGTGATCGATAGGCACGGCATCGCTGTGGAACAGTTTCTCCGCATCGCGCACATAGTCCGGCGAACGGATACGGGCAATACGGTTTGGCGTGTTGAACAGCGAGTAGGCCACCTGGCAGGCAACCATGTTGGTTTCATCTGAACTAGTCACCGCGACGAGCATGTCGGCATCATCGGCACCCGCTTCGCGCAGTACCCGGGGATGAGAAGCGTGACCCTGGACAACGCGCAGGTCGAATTTGTCCTGCAGGCTGCGCAGACGCTCGCCGTTAGTATCGACGATTGTGATGTCGTTATTTTCCCCGACCAGGTTTTCCGCCAGCGTGCCGCCAACCTGCCCGGCACCCAGAATGATAATTTTCATCAGTTGCGACCCGTTATCTCATCACTTCTTGATTAGCTTAGCGTAGAAGAAACCATCGCCTTCTTCTGCACCCGGTAAATTCTGTTGACCCGGCTTTTCAGGCGTTCCTGTTTCGCTGAGCACGGCATCCGGTGTCCGCGCCAGGAACGCGGCAATCTGCTGCTGGTTCTCTTCTGGCAGGATAGAGCAGGTTGCATAAACTAACGTACCGCCCGACTTCAGGTGAGCCCAGGTGGCGTTGAGAATTTCAGCCTGTAGCTGAGCCAGCTCAGGGATATCGCGGTCGCGGCGCAGCCACTTGATGTCCGGGTGACGACGAATAACCCCGGTGGCGGAGCAGGGTGCATCCAGCAGGATACGATCGAACAGCTGCTCGCCGCACCATTGCTCTGGATAGCGACCATCGCCCTGTTTAACGGTCGCTTTCATACCCAGGCGCTTAAGATTGTCGTAAACACGTGACAGGCGCTTTTCATCAACATCAACGGCCAGCACGTCAGCCTGCGGTGCGACTTCGAGAATATGCGTGGTCTTGCCCCCAGGCGCGCAGCACAGGTCCAGGATCTGTTCACCGTTCTCCGGCAGCAGGTAACGCATGCAACCCTGAGCGGATGCATCCTGTACGGTAACCCAACCCTGTTCGAAGCCTGGCAACGCTAATACTGACGCCGGTGTTTCCAGACGCACGGCATCTGGATAATCCGGGTGCGGGAAACCGGTCATGCCTGCTTCCGTCAGTAAGTCTAACCAGGCATCGCGGGTATGGTGGTTACGGTTGACGCGTAGCCACATTGGCGGGCGTTGGTTGTTGGCCTCAAGAATGGCTTCCCACTGTAGCGGATAGGCATTCTTGATGCGTTTCACCAGCCAGGATGGGTGCAGAAAACGCAGTTCGCTTTGGGAAAATTCAGACAGCAGCTCTTCCTGACGACGTTGAAACTGGCGTAATACCCCGTTGATCAGCCCTTTGAGCTGAGGACGTTTGATGACCACGGCACCTTCAACGGTTTCGGCCAGCGCGGCGTGTGGGGGAATGCGGGTATGCAGCAATTGATAGAAGCCAACCATAATCAGATAGTGAACGGTGCGCTGCTTCCCCGTCATCGGGCGCTCCATCAGCTGTTGAATCATCCATTCCAACTGAGAAAGTGTGCGCAGCACGCCGAAGCACAGCTCTTGCAATAGTGCTTTATCTTTATCGGCCACTTTTTGCTGCAATGCAGGCAGCACATTGCTTAACGACTGGCCTTTTTCAACGACCTGTTCCACGGCCTGCGCCGCCATACTGCGTAAATTAAGATGTTTTTTCATAACCGCAAAAATAAAAATGCCCGGAGACTCCGGGCTTTAAAAGGTATGAACCGTCAAAGCAGACGGTTACCGGGAATGAACCACTCCCGGCGTGAATTCAGCAGATCCTGTGCGCTCATCGCTTTCTTACCCGCAGGTTGCAGCGAAATAAGATTGAGGATTCCGTCTCCGGTAGCGACCTGAATCCCCTGGCGAGTTGCTTCCAGGATGGTACCAGGTTCGGCGCCGGCAGGTTTATCAATCACCGTTGCCTGCCAGATTTTTACTGGCTGCTCGTCAATGACGATGTAGCTCATTGGCCACGGGTTGAAAGCACGGATGCAGCGCTCGAGCTGTGTTGCACTGAGCATCCAGTCAACAAGCGCTTCTTCTTTGCTAAGTTTCTCAGCGTAGCTGACCAGCGCTTCATCCTGCACTTCAGGTTTAGCGGTACCGGTCGCCAGGAGATGCAACGTATGCAGCAGCCCCTGAGGGCCCAGTTCGGCCAGCTTATTGTAGAGGCTAGCGCTGGTATCTTCAGCGGTAATCGGGCAGGAGAGCTTGTGCAGCATATCCCCCGTATCCAGACCTACATCCATCTGCATGATGGTGACGCCGGTTTCGCTATCACCCGCCCACAGCGAACGCTGAATCGGTGCGGCGCCGCGCCAGCGCGGAAGTAGAGACCCATGAACGTTGATGCAGCCGAGACGTGGCATAGCCAGCACTGCTTTTGGCAGGATAAGCCCGTAGGCGACCACGACCATTACGTCGGCCTGCAGGTCAGCGACCAGCTTCTGGTTTTCTTCAGGGCGCAGTGAAACCGGCTGAAAGACCGGAATGCCTTTCTCTTCCGCCAGTACTTTGACTGGGCTTGGCATCAGTTTCTTACCGCGACCGGCAGGACGATCTGGCTGGGTAAATACGCCAACGACCTGGTGCTCAGACGACAACAGCGCGTCGAGATGACGCGCTGCAAAGTCAGGGGTACCCGCAAAAATAATACGTAGTGAATCTGACACGTTAATCCTTATCCTTAGGCACGCGCGTTCAGGCGATCCAGTTTCTCAACTTTCTGACGAATACGTTGCTGTTTTAACGGAGAAAGGTAATCGATAAATAGTTTGCCAACTAAGTGGTCCATCTCATGCTGGATGCAGATAGCCAATAGACCATCGGCTTCAAGCTCGAATGGCTTACCGTTACGATCGACAGCACGGATTTTTACGTGTTCGGCACGTGGAACCAGCGCGCGCTGTTCAGGAATGGACAGACAGCCTTCTTCAATCCCGGTGTCGCCGTCTTTTTCCAGCAACTCAGGGTTGATTAGCACCAGCTGTTCGTCACGATTTTCGGAAACATCAATGACGATAATGCGTTGATGAATATCGACCTGCGTTGCCGCCAGGCCAATACCTTCCTCGGCGTACATTGTCTCGAACATATCGTCGACAATTCGCTGAATTTCTTCATTTACTTCTTTGACCGGTGCGGCGACTTTGCGAAGACGCTCGTCCGGGATATGTAATACTTGCAAAACTGCCATAAATATCCAGAGTTCTGTTCAGGAGTAGGAAAGATTATTACCTCTATTCTAGACAAAACCCCCTCTAATTGACAGCATCAGTGACCAATCGCAAGGATTGCTGATGCCGCATGTGGCAAGGGGGAAAGGATGTCGCCAGAAGAGATCGCCTTCCGGCTGGTGAAGGTAAATGATTTGTATGGCGATGAGATGCTGCATGCGCTTTGCACGCTTCGCCAGGAAAGTGATATCACTCGCCAGACGCTCTGTGCGTTAGGGTTTAGCATTAAGCAGGCCGAACGATTTTTTGCGCTAACGCAGACCGAGATAGAGGCCAATCAGCGCTGGCTGGACATACCGGGTAGCCACCTTTTACTCGCCGGCTCTCCTTATTATCCAGAACCGCTTCGTGCTATCCGGGATTATCCCGCCGTGCTGTATGTACGCGGCGATCTCACATTATTACGCTCCTCGCAGCTTGCGGTCGTCGGTAGCCGTCATCATTCACACTATGGCGAACGGTGGGGGCGGTACTTTTGTGAGGCGCTGGCACGGCAGGGTGTGACCATTACCAGTGGTCTGGCATTGGGTATTGATGGTGTGGCGCATCGTAGCGCCCTGCAGGTGGAGGGAAAGACCATCGCCATTCTGGGCAGCGGCCTGGATCATATTTATCCCCATCGACACCGAGCGCTAGCCGAGCAGATTGTAGAACATGGCGGGGCGCTGGTTTCTGAGTTTCCGTTAAGTGCCGCGCCTGCGCCGTATCACTTCCCCCGTCGTAACCGCATCATCAGCGGTCTGAGTCGTGGCGTCCTGGTGGTGGAGGCCGCGCTACGCAGCGGCTCGTTAGTGACAGCGAGGTGCGCACTCGAGCAAGGGCGAGAGGTGTTTGCGATACCCGGCCCGCTGGGAAATCCTGGCATGGAAGGGCCGCACTGGCTTATCAAGCAGGGGGCGATAGTGGTGACGGAACCTGAGGATATTCTGGCGCTTTTTCCTGGATTAAACAGACATTTGTCCGAACCGCCCGAAATGATAAATAATTGTGCAGATAAGGAATGTGTAGCATTGCCATTTCCTGAGCTCCTGGCTAACGTAGGAGATGAGGTAACACCTGTTGACGTCGTCGCTGAACGTGCCGGCCAACCTGTGCCAGTGACCGTGGCTCAGCTACTTGAACTGGAGTTAGCAGGGTGGATCGCAGCTGTACCCGGCGGCTATGTCCGATTAAGGAGGGCAGGCCATGTTCGACGTACTAATGTATTTGTTTGAGACCTACATCCATACAGAAACAGACATGCGCGTGGATCAGGACAAACTGACTCGGGATCTTACCGATGCAGGGTTCGAACGTGAAGATATCTTCAACGCGCTAATATGGCTGGAAAAGCTCGCCGACTATCAGGAAGGCCTCGTAGAACCGATGCAGCTTGCGTCCGACCCTCTCTCCGTGCGTATTTTTACCGAGGAAGAGAGCCAACGACTGGATGCCAGTTGCCGGGGATTCCTGTTATTCCTTGAGCAGATTCAGGTGCTGAACCTCGAAACGCGGGAAATGGTGATTGAACGCGTCATGGCGTTGGATACTGCAGAGTTTGAGCTGGAAGAGCTGAAGTGGGTCATTTTGATGGTTCTGTTCAATCTTCCGGGCTGCGAAAACGCCTATCAACAAATGGAAGAATTACTCTTCGAGACGAATGAAGGTATGCTGCACTAATTCATTTTGTGGCATCAAGAGTTGTTATGGTCAAATCTGCACTGTTTTCGGTGCCTAAAAACGAGCCCTGCCCGCAGTGCGGGGCTGAACTGGTTATACGGTCCGGTAAGCACGGGCCGTTTCTGGGCTGTTCCCATTATCCGGAATGCGATTATGTTCGCCCCCTGAAAAGCCAGGCGGACGGGCATATCGTTAAAATTCTGGAGGGTCAGTCGTGTCCAGAGTGTGGTGCCGTACTGGTGTTGCGCCAGGGGCGCTTTGGCATGTTCATTGGATGCAGCCAGTATCCTGAATGTGAACACACTGAGGTTATTGATAAACCAGATGAAACGGCAATCGTCTGTCCCGCGTGTCAGCAAGGGCACCTGGTGCAGCGCCGTTCTCGCTTTGGTAAAAACTTCCATTCCTGCGATCGCTATCCGGAATGCCAGTTCGTCATTAACTTCACTCCGGTAGCGGGGGAGTGCCCCGAGTGCCATTACCCGCTGCTTATCGAAAAGAAAACGGCGCAGGGCGTAAAACGCTTTTGTGCCAGCAAACAATGTGGAAAGCCGGTACCGGCGAAACAAATCAGTGAATAAAAACCTGCCATCAGAGGCCGTACAGCGTGCGGTTGTCGCTCTGAACAATAAAGAAGTCATCGCTTATCCAACCGAAGCCGTATTTGGCGTTGGTTGCGATCCCGACAGTGAAGAAGCCGTCATGAGCCTGCTGGCGTTGAAACAGCGCCCGGTAGAGAAAGGATTAATCCTGATCGCCGCAAGCTTTGATCAGCTTAAACCTTATATTGACGACAGCATGCTGACCGAAGCGCAGCGCGCCACTGTGTTTGCGCGTTGGCCGGGCCCGGTGACTTTCGTCTTCCCGGCGAAATCAACCACGCCAGGTTGGTTAACCGGTCGTTTTAGCTCGTTGGCCGTTCGTGTCACGGATCACCCAGTGGTGATTGCACTCTGTGAGGCCTACGGTAAACCGTTGGTTTCTACCAGCGCAAACCTGACCGGTCTGCCGCCGTGCCGGACCACCGCCGAAGTGCTTGCGCAGTTTGGTGATGATTTCCCGGTGGTTGATGCGCCGACCGGGGGGCGACTGAATCCATCTGAAATACTTGATGCCCTGACGGGCGAACGTTTTCGCCAGGGGTAAACCGTGGAAAGCTACGTTGTTTTTGGTAACCCGATTGCGCACAGCAAATCGCCGTTCATTCATCAGCAGTTTGCCGAACAGTTGAGTATCGCCCACCCCTATGGGCGTATGCTGGCGCCGCTGGACGGTTTCGTCGATACGCTAAACGCCTTCTTCCAGCAGGGCGGAAAAGGGGCCAATGTCACGGTGCCTTTTAAAGAAGAGGCGTTTGCCCGCGCGGATGAGCTGACGGAACGCGCTGCGCTAGCAGGGGCGGTCAACACGCTTAAACGTCTTAATGATGGGCGAATTCTCGGCGATAACACCGATGGTATTGGCCTGCTGAGCGATCTGGAACGCCTGGGGCTGATTAAGCCTGGCTATCGTGTACTGCTGATTGGCGCAGGTGGGGCTGCCCGTGGTGTGCTGCTGCCATTACTCTCTTTGGACTGTAATGTGACGCTGACCAACCGTACGCATGCTCGTGCCCAAACATTAGCGGAGCTGTTCCGTCATACTGGTAGCGTCAATGCCATCCCAATGGCCGCGCTTTCCGGACACGAATTCGATCTCATCATAAATGCAACTTCCAGCGGCATTGCCGGAGAAACGCCACCAATCCCCGAGTCGCTGATTAACCACCATGTTTGCTGCTATGACATGTTCTATCAGAAAGGTGATACCGCATTTCTCGCATGGTGTGCCGAGCACGGCGCTAAACGCTATGCTGATGGGCTCGGTATGCTGGTGGGTCAGGCTGCTCATGCGGTATTACTGTGGCACGGGATTCTGCCGGATGTCGAACCGGTGATTGCATCGCTAAAACGCGAGCTGGGTGTATGAACCAGGCGATCCAATTTCCCGAGCGTGAAGAGTGGCGTGAGGACGTGGAGGCCGTTTGTTTCCCTGCACTGGTGAACGGCATGCAGCTAACGTGCGCGCTCAGGGCTGAGGTCATAGTGCGCCGCTTTGGTGGCGAGACACCTCAACAGTGGCTCTCGCTGTTTTGCGAAAATCGCTGGGATCTGGAAGAGGAAGCCAGCGATCTTATTCGTGAACAGCAGGAAGATAATCAGGGTTGGGTTTGGTTGTCCTGATCCAGATAGTCGTCTTTCCACTTCACATAGTTATTGGCCGAATAGCGTAACCCTTCCAGTTCGGCCTCTTTCAACGGACGAACCTGTTTCACCGGACTGCCAAGATAAAGATAACCACTTTCCAGACGCTTATGTTGCGGGACCAGGCTACCGGCACCAATCATCACATCGTCTTCTACGACGACACCGTCCAGTAAGATAGAACCCATACCAACCAGTACGCGATTGCCTATAGTGCAGCCGTGCAACATGACCTTATGTCCGACCGTCACATCCTCACCAACGATCAGCGGATTGCCTTCTGGGTTTTTCGCTGATTTATGCGTGACGTGAAGAACGCTGCCATCCTGGATATTACTGCGGGCGCCAATCTGAATGTAGTTAACATCACCGCGTGCAGCTACCAGTGGCCAGATGCTGACATCATCGGCTAGACGAACGTCGCCAACGATCACGCTAGAGTCGTCGATCATCACGCGATCGCCGATGACGGGGAATAAATCTTTATAGCGACGTAAAACGGCAGACATGTTTACCTCTTTAAAACGGTGTCATGGTGAGATTTCTTCCCATTATCGGCCCAAATTGGCTGTTTCTCATCTCAAAAATTAAGCAAATTGCACACTTACGACGCAAAAAGCGTGAAAAAGCGACACTTAGAAAAAAAAGTGAGAAAAGGGGTTGTGCGAAAAACAAAGTTCCCTATAATGCGCACCCACTGAGACGGCAAACGTGAATCACTTCACACTAACTAGCTGGTTCAGTTGAAGAGAAAAACCTGAAAATGAGGGTTGACTCTGAAAGAGGAAAGCGTAATATACGCCACCTCGCAACAGTGAGCGAAAG